>CAYQYZ010000002.1:0-139618 GCA_964422025.1 uncultured Gammaproteobacteria bacterium | reverse complement strand
ACCGACATTATTTTAACGTCATGAAAAATTTAGCAAGCTCGATTTTAATGCCGGGGGCTGTGTCGCTTAAAGATATTGTCGCGCCATCGTTTGTAGAAGTCGATTTTAACAATATTAAAATTGATGAAAAATATTATCGAACATTATTTGTGGTTGGATACCCACGTTTTGTGGCTCCAAATTGGCTTTCATCGCTAGTTGAGTTTGATCACCCATTGTATGTTTCCATGTTTATTTACCCCAATGAGTCCAAAGATATTTTGAAAGACTTGCGCCGAAAAGTTGCCGAAATGGAAGCCACCATTGATTCAGATATTAAAGCCGGAAAAGTGGTTGATCCGTCGGTTCAAGTAGCGCTTGATGACGCGCTCGCGCTACAAAACGAGCTTGCTGCCGGAAGCGAACGATTTTTTCAATTTGGTTTATACGTAACAATTCCCGCTGATAGCAAGGTTGAGTTAGATCGAATAACTAAAGAAGTTGATTCCTCTCTCTCGTCACTTCTAATCGTCGCCAAAACCGCTACGCTTGAAATGGAAGAAGGATTCAAATCCACCCTACCCCTATTTTTAGACAAACTCCGAATTTGGAGAAATATGGACACCACCTCGCTTGCCACGTCGTTTCCATTTGTAACATCAAGCCTTACTCAAAACGAAGGAATTATGTATGGGGTTAATGAGCACGACGGAAGCTTGGTAATTTTTGACCGCTTTTCGCTTGAAAGTGCAAACTCGATCATTCTTGGAAAATCTGGAGGAGGAAAAAGCTTTTTGGTAAAACTGGAAGCCCTTCGATTGCTTCTTATGGGAACCGACGTAATTATTATCGATCCTGAAAACGAGTATGAAAAATTAGCCACGGCAGTGGGTGGCGAATTTGCATCGTTTTCAATTTCTTCGACATTCAAAATTAACCCATTTGAACTAAGTCATGACGACCAGGAACCCGATGAGCTTGCCAATAAAATCCAAAGCTTACACTCACTGATGCGAGTTGTTATGGGCGATTTGACTCCTGCTCAAGATGCGCTCCTTGACCGCTCGCTTGTTACCACCTATTCTCAAAAGGGAATAACACAAGACGTAACAACCCACAAAAAAGAGCCGCCGCTTATGGAAGATTTATACAAAGTTTTTTTGGGAACAGAAACCGCAGAAGGCGCCGAACTTGCCGCCCGTCTTGAAAAATTTATAAAAGGCTCGGCCAGTGGAATTTTTAATCAGCAATCTAATTTTGATATTAAAAACAAATTCACCGTATTTGGCGTGCGAGATTTGGAGGAGAATTTGCGCCCAATTGCCATGTACATAATTCTCGATTTTGTATGGAGCAGAATTCGAAAAGACAAACGAAAAAGAGTACTTGTTGTCGATGAGGCCTGGTACCTTATAAAACATAAAGATTCTGCTGCATATTTATTCAGCCTTGCCAAACGAGCTCGAAAATACCAACTTGGTCTTACCACCATTACCCAAGACGTAGAGGATTTCTTGTCGGTTGAGGAAGGTCGGGCCATACTGACTAACTCAAGCCTTCAAATACTCTTAAAACAAAGCACGGCTGCAATAGACCGGGTTGCAGATACATTCAACCTTACCGCAGGTGAAAAACATTTCTTATTATCCGGTGGGGTTGGAGAGGGCCTCTTTTTTGCAGGCTCTTCGCACGTGGGAATAAAAATTGTAGCTTCCGAAGAAGAAAATGCAACAATTACACAGTCGTGATAGTCTATAAATAATTACTTTCTAGAAAAATACTCTCTTAACATGTCTGCATATGGTTTTCTTTCTTGATACGTTAACACCAGCCTGGTTTTGGAATTATTCAGATACAAATCATCGCCCTTAAATCTTGGAAATACATGCGTATGGAAATGCCAAACATCTTGATTACCCGCAGGCTCATTGTGTTGTCTCATCGATGTTCCTTCGCATTGATACGTCGTCTTCATCGCGATAGCTATCTTTTTCGCAGTTATATACACCTCTGAAAGAATGTTGTCCGGAATATCATAAACATTCTCGTAATGTTCTTTTGGAATTACAACCACGTGTCCGGGATTGTTTACCCACCACTTAGGAGAGATAAAGGCGACTGTTAAATCGTCTTGATAGACAATATCCTCTTGTTTAATAAAGATAACTTCTTTCTTTTGAACAAGTCTACAGAAAGGGCAGATATATAATCGAGACTTGTGATTGAACGTTACGGAAAGTATACCAAAGCCCTGCTCTATGAGAACTTACACCGCCTCCTCTATCCGAATCGGCATGACGATATGAATAAAATCATCGTTTCCCTCAATCTTAAATACTCCAGGAGCAGTTGGCGAAGACGATTCAAAAACGACCGTTTCATTATCGATCGCATTCAAAAATTCCAATATAAACCGGAAATTAAACGCCACCCGCGTTTCTTCTCCCTCATATTTCTGGATGTCTTGGAAAATTACCGTTCCATCACGCTCGACACCCCGAGGCACCAAATGCATTCCTTCCTTTTTAATCTCCAAAATGGCCGTACTTGAAATATCACGAGCAAACACGGAAACCAGCTTCACGTTTCGCAAAAATTCTTCCCGGTTTACAATAATTTTCGTTCGATGTTCCTGGGGAATTACCCGTGCAAACGGAGGAAATTCACCGTCAATAAGCCGCGAGAAAATCATCGTATCCCCATTTACAAATTTCACAAATTTTTCTGTTTCTGAAATTACCAAAGATAGCTGCTTTTTTCCGAATAATCTTAAAACTTCTTCTAAAATTGCTGCAGAAATGGTAAATGCAGTAAATTCCCGTTCGTGCGGACCCGACACCAACGACAATCGAAACCCATCGGTCGCCGACATATATAACACGTTTTGTTTATACGAAAAATTAACTCCTGTCAAGACTGGTCGTGCCTGGTCTTTAGAAGCAGCCAATAATACCAGCGGTAAATCTTGCAATGTTTTTTCCGTAAAGTCGATTGTTTCCCCCTCAAAAGCCGGCAATGCCGGATAATCCGTAGCTGAAATTACGGGAAACGTACCCTTTGTTTTATCCGTCTCGATAAGTATCGTACTTGCAGTGGATGAAAGGGTTACGTCGCCGGGTTTTAGGTAGTTCAAAAAGTCTACGATATGTCGAATATCACATACTCCTTCACCCTCTTCAATTACCGTTGCTTTTATTTTCGTGTAAAAGAAGTCGTTTAAGTTAGTTGCAATGATTTCAATATGACCATCCTTTACTCTCAGTAACCCACCTTGTAATGAAGAGAGAGATGATGTTCGAGATACACAGAATTTTGTTGCAGTTGAAAGCGCATCCTTTAATTGTGTGTTTGAAATGGTTACTTTCATCGTATATATTACTTAGTTCTAGTAGTGTGTGTGCATAAGTTTATAACGGCCTTTCCAATATTGCAATAGCCCGTTACAACAACAAAACAATTTTAAATTCCCATGTGGATTGTGTCTGAATACTTTGTTCATAGTGCAAGCGATTGGGTTATCCGGTCAACCTCTTCCTTAAAATTTGGGTTTTTAAGCATTAAATTAGTAATCTTATCCGAGGCATGAATTACAGTTGTGTGGTCTTTCCGTTTCAACATATACGCTACGTCTTCAAGGTTAAGTTTTAAGTGATTTCTCAGAATATACATTACAATTTGGCGCGGCAACACAATACTTTCTTTGCGCCCAGGTTTTTTTAGAATCGCCGGACTTACGTTATAATACGCACATACCACCCGAATTACATCCTGTGGTGTTACTTTGGAAGCTTGTTTTGCATTGTGTTTGTCAATATCCTTCCCCACTGATTCTGGGGTAATAATTCCGCCATGATCAAGAGAGTGCGTGTAAATACGCAATAGTTGTCCTTCAAGCTCGCGGGCATCAGCTGTCTTTTGTGCAATCAGGCTAGCTGTTTGGAAATCAATGTCAATATTTCGTGCCTTAGCCTTAATAAGGAGGATTGCAGTGCGCAACTCAAAATCGGGTTTTTGGATATCAATAGCCAATCCACCCGCAAACCGCGATTTTAATCGATCTTCAAGCTTCTTAATTTCGCCTGGAGGCCGGTCGGACACTAAGATTATCTGCCCTCCCTTTTTAATAATCGTATTAAATGTGTGATAAAACTCTTCTTGTACATAATTCTTACCGGCTAAAAACTGCACATCGTCAACCACCAGCATGTCGAGTTCTCGATACTTTTTCCGAAAGTCGCCAGTATTCTTTTCTCGAATCAATTCCACTAAATCGTTCGTAAATTCTTCCGACGTGCAAAACAGTACTTTCTTAGTAGGATTTACTTCTAAAATACTGTGCGCGATTGCCTGGGAAATATGTGTTTTACCTACCCCTACCCCACCATATATAAAGAGTGGATTGTACGAAGTTCCCGGATTTCGACTTACGGCCGTTGCGGCTGCGTACGCTATTTGATTTGATGAGGAAACCGCAAAGCTTTCAAACGTAAACTGGGGCAACAGTCCTGCATCGGCCACACTAGTCTCTTTAGCCTTTTCAAACACTGCTAACGGAAGCGGTTCAGCCTCTTTCTTCTTTATCCGCGCTCCCTGTTTAAATTCAAATTTTACTTTCGTGGGCGCCCCAACCGTCGCCGTAAGGAGCTCTTCAAGTCGAACTTTATGTTTCTCTAAAAACATAAGAACCCCGTCATTAGGGTAATTGAGAACACAAACCCCGTCTTCGAGAGATTCGGGCGTCGCCTGTTTTACGACTTGAAAAAACATTGCAGAATCCGGCGTATTTTGAATAGTGTTCAAGAGTTTGTCCCAGAAAGCTAAAACAGTCATAATAATTTGTGGATAACTTATCCACAGATAATAAACAATAAAAAAAGCCTTTTCAAGGGAAAGAATACTACAGGAAACACGAAGTTTTAAAGAATAAGGTCAGGAGACATGAAGGAGAAAACTAAAGAATGTTTGTGGACCGGAGGGGACTTGAACCCCTGACCCCTTCACTGCCAGCGAAGTGCTCTAGCCAACTGAGCTACCGGCCCAACAGGCATATTATACCAAGTAGAAATACTATTTAATAAGGAGCTGGATCAACTGGAGTAGAATGTGGTTCTACTTTCGGACCGGTCCCTGGTGTGGGGGAACTATATGGCTCGGGACCATCGGGAGGTGGAGGTGTAGAGCGCGGAAAATCAAAGGGATTTGGTCTTGTATCGTCTGGCAATCCAGGAATTCGGTCTTTTTGGTCTTCTTTTGGCATATGATTATTTAAAATAAACTTATTTATAGTGGTCCGTATTCACTCTTAAACAAAGTTCCACCAGTTCTTACTATTTGTTTGGGAGACGCATCGGTCACGTGAGTACGCGTTTCGGAAGTCAATGGACTGATTCCATGTATAATCCCTGCTCCATCCGGCCATATCAACACTCCTTCAAGTGAAATATCTTTAATGTCCATAACTACGGCATTTCTAATTCTGGATTCAGCTTCAAGACTCGCCATATTATTTATTCTCCTTCCACACAACCCCCATACTCACCGCAATTACCACAAACGCAACTAAACTCATAAATGGAATTGTTATAAATCCAAAATACTCAATTAATCTACTCGTGCATGAAATTCCCTGCACGCATGGAGCTAAGGCATCTGGGATAATTCCCATCTGTAGTAAATAATGGAACAGCGCAATCACTCCCCCAATACTACTCATAACCAGAGCGTATAGCGGCATATTTTTATCCTTTTTCACTATCCCAATTCCAATAATAAGCACAAGTGGATACATAAAAATCCGCTGATACCAGCATAGTACACAAGGAGGCAACTTAAGAATTTCGCTATAAAACAAACTTCCAAATGTTGCAAAAAAAGAAATTACCCAGGCAAGCAGTACGGCGTTTTTTTTAAATAATTTCATTATTGAACATGAAGGTAGTAACTAATGATTCCACCCCCATGATCCACGTATTTTATCTTAATCGTTGACGATCCGCAACTCTGAGAGGTTGAATAGAGCGTTCCATCAGCCGGTGCACGAATTACATCGGAAGATTTGCTGATCATATCAATTCCCGTATGAATTCCTCCGCTATACGCATATCGATATGACCAGGGAGTAGATCCGTAATTTTGAGTAATCACGATCGGGTCCGAAAGTGGCCAATCCCAACCGCCGCCTCCTGGAGAACTATCACTACCCTCTTGATCATTATGTAATGAATGCGAACCTAAGAAATTAAGTGGATTTGTCCAGGTTCCTCCTTGTCGAACCTCAAAATGTAAATGCGCCCCTGTTGAACAGCTCGGATATCCGCTATTCCCTACTAGTGCAATCGGATCCCCTTTTTTTACAGGGCCCACCATACTTCCAGTGCCTACCGCTCGTTCAATCGCCTGGAACTCAGAAAGCGCTTGCGCAAGAAGTTGTTCATATTTTTTCTGATCATTCCCTGTTTGGCTCAAGAGACCCTGTTTTTCAACTTTCTGAACGCCTAAAACCTTTTTTTGTGAATTTAGGTCAACTTCGAGTTGCTCAAGCTGCTTTTTCTTCTCTTCTCGTAAGTCCTTTTGTTCTTCAAAATTTTGTTTTGTTTGTTGAAGTCTAAAAGCCAGGCGTCGGTCGCTGTTTTGAGCAACATCCAAGTATTTAATCTTATTACCCAGTATTCCTGCATTTTGGGAATCTAGAATAACATCTAATGTTGAAACGTCTTTATTTTTGTATGACTCAACAATTTTCTCAAGCAAGATACGGGTTAAGTAGTCGAGTGAGGAGTTCAGTCCGACGATTTTATCTCCTAAACTATCAATTTCTGTGCCTGTTTTTTCGATGGTAAACTCGGTTGTCTTAATTTTAGTTGTTGTGAGCGAGATCTTTGCATCCATTAAGCCAATCTGCGAAGAAAGCGTCTTTTTTTGATCCTGCAGCTGGTTGATTTTTTTCTCGTAATCTTTAATTTGATTGGTGCATTGATCCTTGTTTGAGCATTGTGCGGAAGAGCCCTGGACAGTTATAAGAGCGTAAATTGCTACTAAAAAGGAAAGCATAAAAAGTCCCCTCTTCCGAGTGAATATCGTGCGCATATACTCATTGTAGCAGATTGTAATAGTCCTGTCCTTTAATAGTTTGGCAACCTCCCGGGGTTGTCTAGGCATGATCCACCTCCCAGGTTGCCAGGGCTATTACAAGCTCTGGGCTCTCGTAGAGGTATTTGCGGGTATTATGCGGTAAATATGCGGGAATTGATATTTTTTTCTGCTATTTATTCGTTTTATGCCTTATAATAGGCCGTATGAAGATCGCTATTCTTGGTGGAGGCATAACAGGGCTTACTGCTGCGTATGACTTAAGTAAAAAAGACCACACAATCGTACTATTTGAAAAATCGAAAACCTTAGGGGGGTTGGCGGTTGGATTTAAAGAAAAGGGTTGGGAATGGCCCCTAGAATACGCTTATCACCATCTTTTTTCAAACGACAACGATATTCTCGATTTTGCCAAAGAAACAGGTTTTGACGACATTTTTTTCAAGAAACCACACACTGATTCCCTTTATGAAGAAGGCATATTCCCGCTCGACTCCCCCGTAAGCCTTCTTCGCTTCCCTCTTCTGTCGGTGATCGAGAAAATTCGTACCAGCGTGATCCTTGCCTATCTTAAGTTATCGCCATTTCTACCCATATATGAAAGCATGACAACGCAAGATTTTCTTACCAAAACCATGGGAAAACACGCACAAAACGTGCTGTTCGGAGAGCTTTTGCGGAAAAAATACGGGAAATATGCGGGAAATATTTTAGCAACGTGGATCTGGACGCGTGTAAAAAAAAGAACGCCAAAATTGGGCTACATTTCTGGAGGGTTTCAAACGTTTACCGAGCATGTGGAGAGAATGATTGTTAAACAAGGAGTTGTCGTGAAAAAAGGGGAGGGAGTGGGACCAATTATAAAAAAGGGGAAGAAGTTTTTGGTAAACGGACAACTTTTCGACGTAGTTATTTCTACATTGCCTACTCCCGCACTTGGATTTATTGCAAAAAATGTATTTCCACAAAACTATCTCAATAAATTCTCAAAGCTAAACTATTTATGGGCACAAACACTTATTATTCAAACCGAAAAGCCCGTTCTTAAAAAATCCTACTGGCTTAATGTTTGTATTCCCACAATTCCATTTTTGGTATTAGTTCAACACACAAACTTTGTCAGTAAAAAACGCTATGGCGACAAACATCTTTTATATGTTGGAAATTATCTTGATGAAACAAGTCCACTGTTAAAAATGACTGATAAAGCGCTTTTTAAACACTTTAAACCCTATATTGAGGCGCTTTCTTCCAAAAGTACCCTCAAAGACGCTAAAACCTTCCGGTTTCAGGCGCCATACGCTCAACCAATTTTCGACAAGAATTTCATTAAGAATAAGCCCGATTTTATTACTCCAGTCCAGAATTTCTACATAGCAAATCTTGATATGACCTATCCAAACGACCGGGGAACGAATTATGCGGTAAAATTGGGTCGTGAAGTCGCAGAGCTTGTTTTGAAGCGGGTTTTATAATGTTCGGTTCCTACATTTGGCTGATTAATCAGCGTATCCAACACATTCCACCGCGCTTTTTTCACCGGGTGGGGAACATCATCATTCATTAATTTTGTAGCTGCTGTCATGGCCCGTTGCGAGTACATACTAATGTACGCTTTCTCAAAATTAGCAGCCTTACAGAGCGCGACCGTGCTTTCAAACTCCTTATCCGTTTCACCACAAAACCCCACAATAATATCGGTGGTAAATCGAATGTCGGGGACTTTTGCTCGGATTCGTTCCAAAAGCGACAAATAGTCTTTGGCCGTATACCAGCGATTCATGCGGCGAAGAACGTCGTCGTCGCCTGATTGCAGGGCAAAATGGAGTGTTCGGGAAATATTTTTATTCTTCGCAATCACTTCAATAAGTTCATCCGAAAAGTCCCATGGGTTTGAGGAAATAAAGTCGACGACAGTGAATCCCATTTGTGCCACCTCCTCAAGTAAGTGAGGGAAGAGGGTAGGGATGCGCAGGCGGCCCAAGTGTTTTACGTATACTGGTTTTTTACCTAAGTACAAGTCGCTCTCTCCTGGAGCGTTATCTGGAGCATCCTTTAAAGATCTCTTAAAATATGATTTTCCCGGAACATCGCGCATAACCTGCACAGCCTTTTCGCCCATAATCAAATCTGCGCCATATGAGTTTACATTTTGCCCCAAAAGCATAATATTCTCATATCCCTTATTCCTCAAATCCTGACACTCTTGAATAATTGCCTCATACGGCCGCGAGATCTCTCTTCCTCGGGTAAATGGCACAATACAAAAAGTGCAAAAATTATTGCATCCATTAGAAATTGGCACCCAGGCGCTTTTATCGTTTGTCCGCACAGGCGGATGATCAAACCCTACTTCTTCAATCGGCATAAATTCATCAACTTGGGGCATAATCTCTTTAAGGCGTTGTAAATATTTGCCTGTTTTATCGCGAAATGCTACCCCTACCATACAACCGGTTACTACTATTTTGAGATCAGGATTTTTGGCCTTTCGATCCTTTAAATTATTTACCAATCCATACACCCTGTTTTCCGCGGTTTCCCGAACCATGCAGGTGTTTATTACAATATAGTCAGCGCTCTCCATATCGGCTGCCGGTTTCATTCCCCGCGACTGGCAGGCTTGAGCAACCCGCTCTGAATCAGCGGCATTTTGCTGGCACCCAAATGTTTTAATGAAGTATTTCATGAAGCTATTATACCGTAGGAGAGAGGAGGAGAAGGAGAGAGGGAAACTAATTGTTTGGGCGTGGGTGCGATTCAACCAATCCATTTCGAGAGATTTGAATAAATTCTGCCTTTTTCCACAGTTGTTCGAGTGTGGAAGCTCCGGCATATGAAAATCCTGACCGCACACCTCCAAGAAGTTGATGAAGCACATCTTCGACCGTTCCTTTGTAACGGACAATTGCTGAAATTCCTTCGGCAGTATACGTATTTAGATCTTTATGGGCAATATCGTTTGTTGTTTTTTTTCTATCCTGACTTGCTTGTAAAGAAGCCATTCCTCGAACAAGTTTGAATTTTTCTCCATTTTGAAAAAAGGCCGCACTTGGACTTTCTTTGCACCCGGCCAGCAAAGTTCCAATCATTACGGTTGAAGCGCCAGCAGCAAGCGATTTAACAATGTCGCTCGAATAACGGACCCCACCATCGGCAATAATAGGGACGTTAAATTTTTGAGCTATTTTTGCACAGTCGGCAATTGCGGTAAGTTGTGGAACTCCAGCCCCAGCAACTATTCGAGTCGAACACATAGCACCAGGACCAATTCCAACTTTCAAAGCAGAGGCTCCGCCATTGATTAAGTCTTTTGCAGCCTGTGCGGTTGCGATATTCCCTGCAATAATATCTGTTTTTTTAAAGCGTTTTTTTAATTGTGTAAGGATTTTGAGCAAATGCGTGCTGTGGCCATGGGCAATATCGATAACAAGGACATCGCAACCAGCATTAATGAGTGCTGCTGCTCTATCGAAACAATCGTCTTTTATTCCTATGGCTCCACCTACGAGTAGGTCGAGTGATTTTACCAAAGAAACTTCTTCGACCTGTCTTTCAATAGTTAAAAAACGGTGAATAATTCCAATGCCCCCCATATGCGCCATTTGAATTGCCATAGCACTCTCCGTGACCGTATCCATATTGGAAGAAACAAGCGGGATATGGAGCGAAACAGAAGGGGTTAATTGGGTATCTAAAATAACATCGGCTCGAGAAGCAAGTGAGCTTTTTTGTGGAACCAGTAAGACATCGTCAAAGGTTAATCCCAACGGACGAACGTTCATAGCGAGAACATCGTACGATACTATGAGGGGTTTGTCAATGGAGGATTTTTATGCAGTAAGCTCCTTGAGCATCCGTGTTATTCTACTTGGATCGGCCACGTCTTTTAGCTCTTTTATTGCAATGCCAAATAATGCGTTGGGATTTTGTTCTCGTATTGTTGCATGTGTTGTGAGAAGTTCAGTCATACGTGATCGTAAATCTTCATCTCCTATTTCAGTAGGGAGGTATTTAGAGAGTATAGCGATTTGCGCTTCGTTTTCAGCTACTAAATCGGACCGTCCGCCTTTTTCAAACATTTCTTTGGCGTCATTTAATTGTTTTACTTGTTTTCGAATTACTCCCATTGCTTCCTCGTCTGAGAGTTCGTGACCCGCATCAATTTGTTTATTTTTCAGTTCTGCGCTCAATAAACGTAGGGTTGTGAGTGTGGATTCATCTTTTGCCTTTAAGGCAGCGAGCTGGTCTTCTTGAATTTTTGTGGTGAGCATTGTATAGTTGATTATACCATGAATTCAGTTTCCCAAAAAACTCAAAAAGCAATTGCGCTTATCGAACGCGTACAAGCTCTCGATCTTACCCAGCCTGGCCATAAAGCTATGATCGACGACATAAAAATGACCAATGTTAAAATTCGGTCAGTCGAAGGTGATCTTTTTAGCTTGAACCACGACGAAGGCCAATTCATTCAGTCGCTGTGGAAAATTACAAAAATCGAGCAAATTGCTCGTGAAGCCACTGAAATTCTTGATGATGCAGAAGCCGAACACTTTTTTTCATATCTTGATTCTCGCACCCAATGGCGCTACGAACCCGAATCCGACAATTCTCTAACCTCTCGTACCGTCAAACTCGAGGTTTTCAACCGCGACGATGTCGACTCCAAACTAGTCAACTAACGTATGAATCACCCCGTCGTTCTTGATTTAGAAACAAAATATACGTTTCGCGATTTTTCTGACCATAAAAAACTAGGAATCTCGATTGCTTCCCTGTACGATTACTCTACGGCTACGATGCATAGTTATTTAGAAAGTGAGCTGGGGGAATTATATAAAAAGCTCGAGCAAGCTTCATTTATCATTGGATTTAATATTGTAAGTTTTGATTTACCCGTTTTGCAGGCGTATTACCCAGGGAATGTTGAGCAATTCAAGACATTTGATATTTTGGACGATATTAAAGAAAAATTAGGTCATCGACTTGCGCTTAATGATGTTGTTGGGGCAACGCTTGATTTAAAGAAAAGTGGACACGGGCTGCATGCGATTGAATTGTATAAAGAAGGAAAGATTGAGGAGCTACGTCAATACTGTGAGGGGGATGTGAATATTACTCGATTATTATTTGACTATGGAGTTGAACACGGGGAAATCTACTATCTTAATCACGCGGGAAAAGCAACTATTCGGGTCAATTGGAAAAGCGTTATGCAAAGCAAAGCAAAGAATGATATTAGTATGACGTTGCCTTTCTAATTACCAACCTAAGAGTCCGCCAGTCGGCGGAGAACACGCACTACTAACCTAAGAGGTTGTCTGTGATATAATTTCTGTATGAATCTTGTGAAATTGAAAGCGGTATATCGCGCGGCGCGACCCAATCAATGGCTCAAAAACCTCATTATTTTTACTTCGCTTATTTTCTCGGGGCAATTATTTAACGGAGATCTGTTTATAAAATCACTTATTGGGTTTGGGCTTTTTTGCCTACTATCTTCTGTCTCATACATTCTTAACGATATTATTGATTACCCGTTTGATCGAAAGCACCCATCCAAAAAGTTCCGTCCTATTGCTTCGGGGGAATTAACCGTTCCTGACGCTACATTTGTAATTTTTGCCGCATCTTTGGTTGTTTTAATCGCATCGCTTTTTTTCTCAATTCCATTTTTCTTTGTTGCCTTTGCTTTTCTACTACTACACTTTTTTTATTCGCTCTATTTCAAAATGCACCCGGTGCTCGATATTTTCACCATTTCATTCTCATTTATGTTGCGCGCATTTGCAGGGTCCATTATTACCGGCTACCATATTCAAATATGGCTTCTTTTAACCGTATTTTTCATATCATTGTTTATCGCCACCGTTAAACGTCACGCTGAGCTTGTGGCTCATGGAACCCAAACGCGCTCATCTTTATATCGGTATAAAGAGCATTTAATCAACTTTCTTACCACTACCTTTGCAACGCTCACCATTACCTCATATTCGCTCTATACCTTCCTCGAGAAGCCTCCTGTTATTTCAACTCCAATTACTGTTTATTTTGGCTCGCTATTTCCCTCGTTCGAAGCCCGTAAATGGATTATGGTAACGGTTCCAATCGTAGTATATGGAATTGCACGATATGCACAACTTCTTTACGAGAAAGAACAAGGAGAATCGCCTGAAACTATTATTACGAAAGACAAACCACTTATTGCCGCTATTGCTCTGTGGGGAGCGATTGTGATCGGTCTCATCTATCTCTTTTAATCCAACCTAAGAGGTTGAACAGGCACTACTAACCTCTTAGGTTATCAAAACTACTGTATAATACTCTCATGGATTCCTACATTATCGATACTAACTTTTTCTTCAACCTTGAAGTAAAAACCGGATTTGGCAGCAATGCGCATGATGTTATTACCAACTTCATCGAGCTTGCCAAGAAACTAAAAGCCGAAAAAAAAGTTGAATTTTTTATGCCAGCAAGCGTAGCTCGTGAAACAAGTGAATTTACCAGTAATACTGCAAGCGAAGAAGACATTAAGACTCTCCTTACACATATAACCATCAAATCTCCCGATGTTTCCAAAGTCGAGTTCCCAGCGACTATTTTTTACACCATGGTAGACGAAATCCGTACACGTTCATATCGGGGCCTAACAGTAGCCCAAGAACAAGTTGAGGCTGGAGCTCAGCTCATGTCAAGTAAAACATTTGAAAATAAAATTGAATATCAAAAAGGACTGGGCGATGTTATCACCAAGCTCCGAGATCGTTATCGTCAAGCGACCCGTTTCAATTTCCTTGACAGCGTTGCTGACCTTGACCTTATTGTTCTCGCTAAAGAACTCGATGGTTACCTGGTTTCAGCTGATGAAGGTGTACTTCGATGGGGAAGAATGTTTGGCGTCAAAGAAGTTCCTGCAGAATTGCTCCTTAACAAGCTCTCACTCGTTGGGCATGAGGCTCGATAAAGCCCCAATCATCTTATCAGTAAATGTTCGCCGAGGATGTTCTTGGTACACTAAATAATCCGATAAAATCTCAATGACTCGATCTCGAACTTCTTCATCAGGCACCACGAAATATATATGATATGACAATGGGGGATGTGAGACCACCACCAACATATAGTAATCAAATTGTTTCGTTATATAAAAGTGCGACAGGTGATCAAACCGAAACGTCTTACTATCTGCCTGTAGCCCAAATTTTGTAATGCTGTTTTTCACTGCTGGTGGCTTTGTGATGGTAAGCGTATAGAATAAAAACAACATTGCCCAGATCGGCAACACCAATATCTTCTCCCCCCAGAAAAACACGATGAGCGAGAGTAATAGGGCTAGCGCTAAATAAAATCGCAACACCCCTTTTGATTCTTTTTTATACGCCCGCAGTGGTGCTTCCCATGAAAAGATGGTTTGTGGATTTGAATACATACTTTCATTTTCTCCAATTGTACCGGCATTGTCAATTGAAGAAATTCGATCAAACTGTACAAATTTTTCCAGGGAAATTACTCAAAAATTCTATTATCTTTGCTTCCAGGCACACCCAAAATCACCTGATATAGTTTCATGACAATTCGATCGGTTGACAGGGGCTAATTAGTGTAATAAAGTGTTACTTGACACTAGATAAAGTATTTTCACAACGAAATGTATGCACTGTATTTTTTGCCGGAACGATAACACCGACGTAGTCGAAACACGAATATCAAATGAAGGAGCCACGATTCGTCGTCGTCGAGCGTGCACCAGTTGTGAAAAACGTTTTACTACATACGAAAGGGTAGAAGAGCTACCAATAATAGTAATAAAGCGCGACGGAAAACGTGAACGATTTGACCGAAATAAATTACGTCAAGGAATTGTAAAGTCGGTTGAAAAAACGCCAGTAACACAAGAACAAATCGAAGACATTGTGTCGCGAATAGAAACAGATTTAAAGCAAGCCGAATCGACCGAAGTTTCAAGCAGTAGTATTGGAAAACTTGCTGCCAAAAAGCTTAAAAAAATTGATAAGATTGCGTACATTCGGTTTGCATCAGTGTTCTGGAGATTTCTAGATGTACAAGATTTTGAAAGAGAAATAAAAAAATTATTATAAATTTACCAACCAAATAGCACCATGAACTTAACCGGAATTCGAAACAAGGTTTTTTTAGATCGGTACTCAGTTAAAAATAAAGAAGGATCTCCTATAGAAAAAACTCCTGAAGAAATGTGGCGCCGGGTTGCTGGTGCAGTAGCGCAGGTAGAGGTTGGTAAAAAGAGAAAAAATTGGGAAGAAAAATTCTACAGCATCATGGAAGACTTTAAGTATGTTCCGGGTGGGAGAATTCTTGCCGGAGCAGGTACCGGATATTCTGTGACCTATTACAACTGTTTCGTTATCCCTAGCCCCAAAGACGCCCGCGGAGGCATTATTGACACTCTAAAGCAAATGATTGAAATCATGGCCCATGGCGGAGGAGTGGGGATTAATTTATCCTCACTTCGTCCCCGTGGAGAACGGGTTAAAAAAGTGAATGGATTTTCGTCGGGTCCGTGTAACTGGGCCGAGCTTTTCTCCGTTGCTACCAAAGATATTATTCAACAAGGAGGAAGCCGTCGCGGAGCTCTGATGCTTATGTTATGGGACTGGCATCCTGACATTGAGGAATTCATCACCGTTAAACAAGACTTAACACGTATTAATGGCGCCAACCTTTCGCTTTGCATTTCTGATAGTTTCATGGAAGCAGTCAAAGCCGATGCCGATTGGCCATTGGTTTTTCCCGATAAAACAGACCCAGAATATGACGAAAAATGGAACGGGGACTTAGAGGCCTGGAAAAAATTGGGCAAAAAAGTCATTGTTCACAAAGTGGTAAAAGCCCAAAAGATCTGGGATCTTATTGCTGATGCTGCATGGCGCAGTGCAGAACCTGGAGTGGTTTTCATGGAACGTTACAACAAACTCCATAACAATTATTACTGGAATCGTATTATTTGCGTAAATCCCTGTGGCGAAGAAGGGTTGCCAGAATGGGGTGTATGTAACTTGGGTTCGATCAATCTTTCGGCTCTAGTCAAGGGAAATGATATTGACTCCCCGGGCGAATTTGACTACGAGCAATTAAAAGAAGTTGTTCATACGGCGGTCCGATTCCAAGATAATGTAGTCGACATGGATCCATACGTTTTTGAGGGAATTCGAAAAACCCAACTTGAAGGCGAACGCCGCATTGGGCTCGGAACCATGGGACTGGGAGACGCGTTAATTAAAATGCATTTGCGCTACGGTTCCCCAGAATCGCTTCCGGTAATTGAACAAATTTATCGAACAATTCGCGATGAGGCTTACAGGGCTTCTATGGAAATTGCCAAAGAAAAAGGAAGCTTCAAAATGTTTGACAAAAAATTATATCCGGCCGGAGGATTCGTGAAACAATTACCAACCGACTTAGTAAATGACATCCGCGACAACGGAATCAGAAACTCTGTGTTGCTTATGCAAGCCCCAACCGGGACCACGGCACTTTTGGCCGATGCAACATCGGGAATAGAGCCGGTATACGAATTTGAATTTAATCGGTACAGCCGTCTTGGTAAAGACGTTATTCGTCACCATTTATACAATGAATGGTATTCAAAACACGAAGCGGAAATAACGAGCGGAGAGCTTAAGCGCCCTGAGTGGTTCGTATCAGCCAACGATCTTTCGCCTGAAGACCACGTTATGGTGCAGGCGGCCATTCAAAAGTATGTTGACGCTTCTATTTCCAAAACGGTGAATGCACCCACGACACATACTGTTGAAGACGTGAAGCGTTTGTACACGCTTGCATACGATCACGGTCTTAAAGGTATTGCTTACATGCGAGAAGGCTCTCGCCAAGGAGTGCTTGAACGTATCGAGGAGAAAAAAGAGGAAGTGGTTGAAAAACCAGTTTTCCAATATGCCGTTAAACCTCGTCCAATGGTTGTTCACGGAGCTACATACAAAGTCAACACGCCTGTTGGTAAAGCATATGTAACCGTAAACACTAATGGCGGGCAAACTCCTATGGAAGTGTTTATTAATGTTGGAAAAGCAGGAACCGATGTTGCGGCTATGGCCGAAGGCTTGGGCCGAATGATTTCTTTGGTCCTGCGCCTTTCAACCAATTTGTCGCCCGAAGACAAAATTAGCAATATTATTAGAGTACTGTCCAATATTGGCGGTAGCAGCGCAGTCGGATTTGGAAAAGAACGTGTTCGAAGCCTGCCCGATGCAGTTGCTAAAGTGCTTTCCATGCATTATCAGCTTAATAGTAGTCAACTTGTGGAACAACCAGCGCTCAATGGGAATGGAGCTAATGCGCCCGAGCTTCAAGCTCTTGAACAAGACGTAGAGGCGAAAGCCCAGCAAGAAACAATTGCCGACGCAATGGCTCGAGCTGCATCTACTACCGCATCTCATGCAGTATCATCAACCGTGTCGCGTTCCACACATTTTGATATTTGCCCTGACTGTGGAGCAGCATCCCTAGTACACGAAGAAGGGTGTAAGAAGTGCTACAGTTGCGGATTCAGCGCGTGCTGATATGTCAATCTATACTAAAACAGGAGACAAAGGCGAAACGAGCTTATTTGGTAAAACGCGCGTTTCCAAATCGGATCCTACCATTAATGCCTGTGGCACGATTGATGAACTTGAGAGTTTTATCGGTCTAGTCATTTCAAAGCTTAATAGTGACCAGGATAAACAGCTCTTAACCGATATCCAAACAAACCTGTACAAAATCATGGGGTATTTGGTTGGAGCCCGAAAAGGAGAAATGGTCACTCTCCCCGACGTCCAGGCTCTCGAGGAGCGTATCGACACAATCCAAGACAGTGTTCCAAAATTAACGCGCTTTATTTTGCCCCAAGGAACCGAAGTTTCTTCGTGGTTTCATGTGCTTCGTGCTATCTCGCGCAGAGCCGAAAGATCCATCGTTGCCCTGAGCATCGACGACGAAGTAATTCTCCAATATATCAACCGTCTTTCAGACTTGTTTTTTATGTTGGCCCGACAGTATAATGAATCGGTTGAAGAGATTTCAACATAGTTACTAAAACGAAGGTTGTGGGAATTAGGTGAAAATCCTAAGCTGTGCCGCAACGGTAAGTTCCTTCCACAGGAACAAGTCCGAATACCAACCTTCGATCACACCCCGAGCAGGGAAATTATATGCACGCAGAAGTCAGAGCACTTTATTATCCCGAACAACCTGCTGTTTACTCTCGTCAGCCTGTTTTAGAGAGCGAACGTCCCGAAACTGGAGCATCGATTAACGATACCTGGCGACCACTTGATGAAGCAGCATTCTTGCAGAATAATCCCCACTTAACTCCTGCCCAAGCCGATAAATACATTGAGCGCAGTGCAATTAATTTTATCAATGAACACAGTTTCCGAGTTCCCTTTAGTTATTTTCTAGGTCAACTTTCTCCGCAAGGACACATGGATATCCAAGGAACCAACATGTCAGCTTCGTGGGCACGGGCTCGGCAACGGTTTGGTTTGGGAAGTAACGAAGACTATGAAACGCAAGGATATGAAGCCGCACACGAAATGCTCCGATCAGGAGCGGCTGGAGCAGTTATTTCTTCTCCCCAAAAAGTCGATGGAAACGGCACGCAAGTTGATCGACGATTTACTTTTATTCTCGCAAAAGGAGACTGGTATGGTACTAATAATGACAATGTTGATCCAAATGACGCTGATGGCGAATGGTTTACCCAAATCAATCTTATGCATGAAGGTGATCAACTACCGTTTCATGTTGCGCGCGATCAGTATACGGCCATCGAGCGACTAACAGGTCAACCCACACTTCAAGGTCCTTCCATGCAAACCAACAGAGACATGCTTACCCGCCCCATTGCACTCACCGATGGTTCGCGCCAAACGCTTGATGCAACACTCAATATTTTAGGAATCGGACAAGAAGAAATCTCTCGTTCTTTAGAGCTCCAAGCTATGGCTAAAAATGACTGGCAACTATCGGAAGATATTAGTACATACAAAAGAATGATTCGGGAATTGGCCCGCCATAATCTTATGAATCTAGGTCCTGAGGGTGCAGAAGTTCTCAAGACTACCGAAGCACTTCGAAATGGAATTTACGTACGCGCGAATGAGTTGTATACAAAATACAAGCACAGAAACAACGGCGACAAAGTACAAGTTTTTGAGCTTCCGCCTATGTCACAAGATCAGCGCATCGCTTTTTACAAACAACAAGAAGACCCTCGGGTGTTTGGGGGTATATCATGTCCAACAGCCTCATCATCAAACACTATTTCTGCAAGCTTGCAAGATGGAGAATCTATGTCTAAAACAGCCGGCTCAGATACGCTTTTATGTAAAGAATGTCCCATGTGCAAAGCGAAAAACATTAAAGCACGAATTCAAAATGGCAAGATTCATTGTCCTGAATGTAAAGCAGAGGCACCATATAATTGTTGATTAATTCTCCTGTATACTCAATATATGAACCCGAATTTTACGTCTATCGATTTTTTACTCAATCAACTAGCTCCAGTGCAACCTCCTACTAATCCAATCTCCACCGGCTCCGTAGAGAAAACGGAACCAGTCGGGGGACGAATCATTGAATCAAAACCTATTGCTGAAATTAAGGAAGCAGCAAAAAACGAACAACCTAAGCAGCCCACAGTGCAGGATTACGTACAAATTCATACCCAAGTGCCTGTCATTCCAGCCGACGTTGCCGCGGCGGGGGTACAAGTTGCGCCAGCCGTTGTGTCGGCTAATGAACCAGTCTTAGAGCTTCCACTACCCGATGGGCAAATCCCTGCGGCACTCAAGAAACCTGTTTCTTCAGGAATTCGCTGGATTGCAGAAATTTGTTTATATATGCTTAGAAAAGCTCATTTGAAGATCAAAACTATTCATGGAAAGGTTACGCGAGTTACTATTAAGTAAGAAGTTTATCGATCTCGCTTTTAAATCCACCTTTGTCACGAGCGCCGACTATGGAGTTCGCGGGCTCTCCGCCTTTAAACGACATGAAAGTTGGAATTGAGAATACGTTGAATTGTTGGGCTAAATCATTGTTTTCATCGACATCAATTTTGATGAATGAAATTTTATCTTTATATTCGGGTAATTCTGAAAGTTCTTCAATAATAGGTTCTGTAATTTTGCATGGGCCACACCATTCGGCAAAAAAATCCACAAAAACAGGCGTTTTGCTTTCTAATACTTCTTTCTGAAATTCTGCAGATGTTATTTGTTTAACCATATTATTTTATGTCATCCCGAATTTATCTTGTCATCCTGAACTTGTTTCAGGATCTCTAACAACGGATACTCATCATACCGAATCCCTTTTATAAAATCAATATGGATTTGAGCGTTTATTTCTTCTCCACATTATACAACGGCCCTACAATCTGGATATTGGCCGGGGCACGCAGGTTAAACCAATCCTTAAACTCGCTTCCGCTGAATGTTGTTCCCCCAACACTAATTGAACTTGTTTTTCCTGATCCAAAGTCAGGCGATACTGAAACGTTTGTTCCGTCGCCTACAGGACTGCCTCCGCGGTTGCGAAGCTCTTGGATTACCCGAGCGCCGTCCCACGTTTCTTTTCCTGCGGGATTAGGCCC
Organism: uncultured Gammaproteobacteria bacterium; assembly: GCA_964422025.1. GTDB lineage: Bacteria > Patescibacteriota > Microgenomatia > UBA1406 > HO2-37-13b > 2-01-FULL-39-24. The sequence continues at coordinate 118,911 of CAYQYZ010000002.1, read as the reverse complement.
ATCGACTTGATACAAGTGCTCCTTATCAACATCTGAGTATCGCGCGAGTAAAATTACATTGGCAATGTCAGCAACCTCTTCACTTTTTAGCCACGCAGTTCCACCGTACTGACTTCGTGATCCCCAATTGCAATAAAACCATGGTGAGGCTTTGTCGTACGCACGTTCATTTAATTCTGCAAAGCTTCCCGGATTTCCTCCGCTTCCGTCAAACTTCCCTAGATTCATAATATATCCACCGTGAGTCGATGCGTATTGGGTGAATCCCGGATTTCCGCCATCCATAATTACCCATCCTTTGGTGGCTTCTACTGCCGCTTCCCAATTACCACCTTTTGGTTCAGGTTTAAATACTTGACACGCTTCCGTGGTACAAATATGTCCGTTTCGTTGCATAGAATTAAGCGCATACGTTCGAGCTGCCACAGCCTGCGCTCTCAGGGCGGCCATCCCTCCATCATCGCCCCATGAATTAGGAACTTCCCAAATTCGCTTTACATAATCTTCAATAGAAAACGTGCCGTGACCATCTACATTAACCTGGGCATTCTGATCGTAATCTTTCTTAAGTGAAAATTGTGGATAATATTCCGATATGATTTGCTCATCTGATTGTCCGGCTTTAGCCCGTGCATACGCTCCATATTGATTCAAACCATTTCTGTGAGGGGCCCCATACGTAAAAAACCCGATCGCAGGTGAAAATCCGGGCGATTTCCCATTTGTTAAGTCGCTTGAACATCGGCCACCTGATGATCCGGCCGAACGGGGAATTCCTAAACCCGCAAGTTTGGAAGCAACCAAGCTCTGCTGTCGAGCAGAAAGGGAAGCAATTTTACCAGAAAGCTCATTTTGGTATTTTTTAGCTTTTGAAACTTCTCCAGAAAGGAAAGTAGACTGTGTATCGACCGTTTTTTTTGCTACTGCAAGCCGCGAACGTTCGCTTTCAAGTGTCTTTTTACTTTCTTCAAGCCCAGTTATATATACAATTAAGTTAATGATTGTTTGCTTGTCCTTATCAGCAATCGTCTTCTGATAGAAAAAGTTTTTTAGGGAAACAGAAAGATTGTCGGAAGCCAGAAGCGTAAGGAGGGAAACTTCAGCCTTTTTAACATTTCGATAGTATAGATTAATTCGTTTGTCCAGAATTTTTTTCTGGGCAACAAGCGCTTCTTCACCTTTTTTAACCGCGGCTTCTTTTTTTACAATATCGTTTTCAATGGTGGTTAATCGCCCCTTTATCCCATCTAATTGGGCTTGGAGTTTGATCATGTCTGATTCCAGGGGCTTAGTGGCTTTTTGGGAAGCTTCTAAGTCGCTCTTGAGTTTGCCTAGTTGACTATTAATATCATCAATTTCATCGGCACGAATAGTGGTGGCCAAGCCAAAGCACACAAAAAGAGTCAACAATAGAGCCAGAAATCTGCGCATATAGATTCATTATAGCAGTTGTCATCCTGAGCGAGAGCGAAGGATCTCTGTATTAGGATTTTCTACGTAAGTACACGCCGCCGAATAAGGCAGAAGCGAGTAACGGCAAGAGTGCGGTTTCTGCACCAGCACTTGGAATTGTTTGAATAGTTTCGGTTGTTTTTAAGCCACCTTTGGTATTAGTAATATAAACAGTTTTTGTAGGAGCGGCTACTTTAATAGTAGCTGCAGCTGGAGCCATGGTTGGAGCCACAATTTGAGCATCGTTACCATTCTCAATAGTTCGTACTTTTGACGAATCATTATCGACTATTTGTTTAATAGTGACTTTTTTAGAAGCGTTTGGTGTTGGTGTTACTGTTCCGTCTTTTTTTCCAAAAAGGCCAGCCAAAGCCCCACCATTTTTAGATGCAGTTGTTTTTTTGTCGTAAAAACCCAACTTGCCAAAGGCATAAGAAATGAGAAGAAGGACTACTATTAGTCCCACAAAGAGCGATATGATGCGTCGTAAGTTATCCATATAGTCCTGTAGTATACCATATTTGAGCGATTATGTCAAATTCCCAAATTACCCATTGACAACGTATTATTTTTATCTATACTGTTATTTATGGATGTAATTAGTACCGTCGGAGAAAAACTATTCTATATTGTAAACGCCCCTTTTGTAAAAGTAGCATATGCTTATCCATGTGCAGATATAAAAGTTGATGAAAGTGCATTAGGATTTGCCATACCAAGTTTTGGAGAAATGCTTACCTTTTTAGTTAAAGGCTTCTTTGTCGTTGCGGGACTCGCGGCTTTACTTATGCTCCTGTGGGGAGCGCTTGCATGGGTTCTTTCAGGTGGCGATAAAGAAAAAGTCGAAGGTGCTCGTGATCGAATTACTGCTGCAATCATTGGTGTATTCATGATTTTGGTTGCTTTGGCAATCATCTGGACTCTTGAGCAGATCGTATTCAAGCAAACTATATGTTTCGGGTTATCGTGCCCAGTGAGCTTGCCAACATTGCTTAATCCAGCCGTCCCTGGTGCAGGGACGCCAACCAGTTCTCCTGGCCCAACCTGTACTCCCTAAGAGCCATTATTAACAATCTTCTCCTTGCCTTATTTTCTTTTATTTCGTAATATTGTTATATGGATGTTCAAGTAAATGAAGGGACTTTAGGTTTCCAAATTCCCACATTCGGAGAAATGCTTACTTTTATGGTAAAAGGTTTTTTTGTGGTTGCTGGAATTGCAGCACTTGTTATGCTCCTGTGGGGAGCGTTAGCGTGGGTACTCTCTGGTGGAGATAAGGAGAAAGTGGAAGCTGCCCGCGATCGTATGACTGCAGCCATTATTGGCGTATTTATGATTCTTGTAGCACTTTCTATTGTTTGGACACTCGAACAAATCGTATTTAAAGGAACTATGTGTTTTGGACTTTCGTGCCCAGTTTCGATTCCCACGCTACTCAACTCTACTAAGGGTACCGGAGGCGCGGGAGGATCAGGTGGGTCTGGAGGATCAGGTGGGTCCGGTGGATCGAATGGATCAAGTACATCTTCACACATTTTTGCACGACCTACCGCATCAACTTCAACAGGAGGTGGTGGAGGCGCGGGAGGCACAACCGGTGGTTCACAAGGGTCAACTGGTGGAACAGGATCGAATAGTGGCTCAAATAGCGGTTCAGGAGCAAATGGAGGATCCACAAGACCATCTCCTACTGGGTTACAAAGACTCCCCGGTACTGGACTCTAAAAACCACCCATGTCATCCCGAACTTGTTTCGGGATCTCGGATTAATGGTATACTGAATGCATGCTCTCATTTATTGTGAATGCGCAAATTGCTTCGCTTGCCACAAGCGCTTGTGTTGTTGCCGGAGAAGATGGAGTGAGGGATATAGTCACTATTAGATGCGCAGAAGTAATTTTCGAACGCTTACTCACCATATCCTCCTCTCTCGTATTACTCGTATTGTTCATCATGCTTATTGTGGGAGCATTTAAATATCTTACTTCCGGCGGAGAAGCCGAAAAACTTGCGGGGGCACAAAGTACGCTGAAATTTGCGTTCATTGGAACATTTCTGTTTCTAGGCTCCTATCTGTTTCTTACCGTCCTCCAGGCGTTGTTTCTTGGAGGTAGAGACAATAGAGAATATAATTTATTTAAATTCCAGATCCCTGAATATGGTGTTTCGCCCATGCCGACCCCAACTCCAAGACGACGTTTTGAAAGAATGACACCAATCCCAACCATTGATTCACGCAGACCAAGACCCACACCCATTTGATTAAGGAGCCGGAGATAGCTGAATTACTTTTACACCACCCGCATCGGGTACTGGCGAAACAAGTCCGTTATCTTTAGTAAAGAATACATAACTAACAAAGACGAGAATTCCAAATCCGATTGCGATAAATATGTATCCAAGAAGCTTCATACATTAATTTTTTTCTTCACTAGAAACATTGGTCGACCTTGTACTTCTTTATAAATCTTACCAACATATTCTCCAATGATTCCCATGGTCATCAGCTGAATGCCCCCAAAGAACATAATAGAAACAAAAAGTGCCGTCCAACCAGTTATCCAGAATTCATGCGGTAAGAAAAACCGGCGAGCGAGGGCATAAATTATACCCACAAAGCCGAAAAGTGACGTAAATATGCCTAAATACGAAGCTATTTTAAGCGGCTTGGTAGAAAATGAAACCATGCCGTCGATGGCTAAGTTAAACATTTTAAAGAATGGATAGTGCGTGTTTCCAAATTGACGTTTGTGACGGGTAAATGTTACCGTGTCGGTTTTAAACCCTCCCCACGCTACGAGTCCTCGTAAAAAACGTGATTTTTCAGGAAGATTTACGAGTAATTGTGCTACCGACTTGTCAATCAATCTGAAATCGCCTACATCGACCGGAACGGGAACTTCTGAAAATGTATTCAAGAATCGATAAAACATACTAGCGGTTGCGCGCTTAAAGAGTGTTTCGCGTCGTGCAGAGCGTTTGGCATATACAATGTCAGCCCCAGCTTGCCATTTGTGGATCAGTTCTGGAATAAGCTCGGGTGGGTCCTGCATGTCCGCGTCAATACTTACCATACAATCGCCTTTGGCAAACTCATATCCGGCCGAAAGGGCCATTTGGTGCCCAAAATTACGAGAAAATGAGACTATTTTTATGTGCTTGTTTTTTTGTGCGTACGAGGTTAGTTTCGAAAGAGTGTCATCTGTCGATCCGTCATCAATAAAAAGAATTTCATGGGGAATGTGAGTTAAAACGCCCGTAAGTTTTTCTAAAAACGCGGAAATCCCAACCGATTCATTATATGCCGGTACAATTATAGAGACCAAGAATTTTTCTCGCTGCATGAAGTAATTATACTAAATAACTTTTTGATGCGTGAAGTCCTTCAATATATCCAAATATCTTGCGTAGTAGCGGCAAGCTTTTGGCCACTCTAATGCGCAATACTCCCTTGTATTCATTTTTATTTGCATATTCTTTTTTCCATGTTACTTTTTGAAACGTAGGCTTTTGGAAGTTAGAAGGTGGAATTCCTATCATATTTGACCAGTACTCTTGTATTTCATCAATTTTATCACTGTAAGATTCATTTATGACAACACGAGCAGAAATGTTTTCTTTTTTTACGCCAAGACTAACTTCAAGCCACTTTATAAAGAAGTTAATCATTTTTGGGTCAAGGTTAGCAAATCCAATTTGTTTATCTTTTTTGAACCCCTCCGCCCAATATAATGCAACACCCGCTATAAATAAGTCCCTCTCCTGTAATGTACCAATCTCGCCAACACCCTCTTTTTTAAGCAATTCAATCTTATCTAGGGTGTCGCTCTTAATTTTTTTTAAATACATTGCGCGTTTTCCATAGTGAGGATCAGTCATTCTTAGAGCTAATATTTCGTTCTGAGCAGGAGTCAGTGTAATATCTGAACACCAAACACTCACTGTTCCTGCGGAAACTTGGAGCAATTGTGCGATTTCTTTTATACTCTTCCCTTCTTTTCTAAAATCCCGAGCCTTAATTTTTTCACTCGACTTTGCCATGTAGGAGACATATTAACATATGGGGTCCAGTTTGACAATAATTGACACACGCGTCTTTTGTGCTATACTTATATTTATAGCGGGGTAGTGTAAGGCCGCACAGGAGGCTCAAAATGGGCTCTTGGTAGAGTAATTTACCTAGATAACTGGCTATAACGGTGAAACCCTTATGGGGCAATGCCGTGGGAAGTCTTCCGACACGCGTCGGAATGACCCCGTAGAGACTACACGCCGGCTCCCGATACGTCGGGATGAAGACATAGTCCAACCCTTCAAGTAATTGAAGAATAAGTGCATAATCTCCTAGACCGGGTCCGATTCCCGGCTCCGCAACATAAGTAAAAGCCGCCCACATGGGCGGTTTTTTTTGGTATTATTCCCCTATGAATTCCTTTCAAAAACAAATTAAGACATTTGTCGATGCTCGCAACTGGGACCAATTTCAATCTCCTAAAGACCTTCTTTTAGGCATTGTCGAAGAAATTGGCGAATTGCGCAATATTATTAAATGGGAGCAAGATCCGAAAGTAATTAACAAAGTGATTTTAGACAATAAGGATGAATTTGAAGACAATATTGGCGATATTTACTGGTTTTTAGCAGTTCTCGCCAACAAATACGATATCGATCTCGACCAAGCAATTACGAAGGTTATTAAGAGCAATCAGAAGCGTTTTCCTATTAAACAAACAAAGAATCACCACACTAACCTCAAGCTTGGAGGAATAGATAAGCAGTATAAAAAGAAGGCTTAAAAAAACACTCGTCTCCACTGTTCGTACGCAGGGAGTACTACTGTCGGTGCTGGGGTTGTGGGAAGTGTGGGCCGCGGAATAATTAATTCGGTTTCATTTGGCTTTGTTTTGCCCAATTTATTCCTAATTATTTTCTCAACCTCATAATAGTCTTTACTTTTGGCTAAGTCGCTTTTTAATTTTTTATTAATTTTTACCTGTTCGTTATATTGTTGTAAACTCGTGTCATAGAATGAGTTTTTTTGAATGGAATCCCAAATACTCTTTGACAACGCCATAATTGGCAGCGCGAGCAGAACAATAATGAGTAGTTTTTTCATAGTAAGTATGAGTACAATAGTGTTAATTACGGTTGCAATTTGGCCATAATAATGATATTATAGGTTATATGGATTCAGGAGACCTTCGAGGACTCATAAGTTCTTTTGTCGAAAACCTCAAGAACCAGGGAAAATCGAATTACACCATTGTAGCATACAAGAAAGACCTTGAGCAATTTATTGCCTTCATCTCTTCTCGTGAAAAAAACGACATCAAGGAAGTTAAACGCGACGAAATTGATGGCTTCATTCAAAAGCTTTTAGGCGAAGGATACACTAAAAAATCAGCATCACGCAAACTAAACTCTATTCGAACCTTTTTCCGATTCTTGAAACTTGAAGGAGTTATTAGTCAAAACCCTGCGCTTGAAGTGTCGCATCCTAAATACACCCAAGCTCCTCCTCGCATTCTCTCTAAATTAGAGTATCGGGCCCTCCGTGATTTTTCTAAAGAAGACCTTCGAACCTATGCTATTGTAGAGCTTTTGCTCCAAACAGGCGTTCGTATTGGAGAACTTGCAGAAATTAAGACTACCGATATTGGAACTGATGCACTTAAAGTCAATGGTCGATCAATTCCCCTTAATAAAGCGGTTAAAAAAGCAATTGAAGAATACATGACTATCCGACATAAAACAGACAGTGATTATTTGTTTGTAACCAAAACCGGACGCCCATTATTGGTTCGAAATATTCGCACGCTTATTACTCGCTGTTTCCGCGAAGTCGGAATCGAAAATGCAAAAGTACAGGATTTACGAAATACATTTATCGCCTATCAACTTGTTGGGGGTGGATCAATTGCCTACATTTCAAAAATAGTTGGTCACAAACGCCTTTCTTCAACTGAAAAATACCTAAACCTCATTAAAGAAGAAACTGAACGCAAAGAAAAGCTTGGAGAATTGTAAATAGCTCCAGAATTACTTATAATCTAGACATTACTAATTTTTTGTCTTTGCATTCGAATATGAAAATTTATATTGAGAATAAGGCTGCTGTGGTTATTTTCATGCTGATTACCCGCCCAATTAAGTTCTTCATGTTATTTTTAGTCCTATGGCTTCTGCTTGTATTTAACCTGGATCCTACAGCTTCTGACAGGATGGTTCAGATGACTTTTGTAATTGCTGGAATACTTCCAGGTATTTTCGCACTTTTTATCGCAGTTGATGGAATTTTTTATGCGCGTAAAACTTCACTTGCAGTCAAAGAGAACGCAATTCTATTGACATCGGGAAATATTATGAATGATTCTACTCATACTTTTATGTTTTCCCAACTAAGTAGCTTGTTAATAAACCAGAATTTTATACATAAAGTTTTGGGAATATGCCAAATTGATTTGGTTGAAGAAAATAAGGTAACAAGCGTGTGGGGATTTTCAAAGCAGAGCGCTGAAGATTTCGTTTCACAAGTAAATAATAGATTTAAAATAAAAATCAGCTAGTAGCTGCCCCATTCTACTATCGTAATAACATGATTCTCTCAATTCACACCGACGGTGGTTCAAAAGGAAATCCCGGACCGTCTTCAATTGGCATCCTTATAACATCTCCCCAAGGAGAGTTGCAGCGCTATCGAGAAGATATTGGGATAGCAACAAACAATGTCGCGGAATATACGGCAGTAAGTAGAGCATACGACCTCATCTCTACTCTCATAAAAGAGCGATCGTTGATTGTCACACAACTAAACTTTTATTCTGATTCTCAACTTATCGTGCGCCAACTTTCAGGAATATATAAAGTTAAAAATCCAGTCATGAAAACACTGGTTAATCAGGTTAAGGAAAAGGAGCTTTTACTGGGAATTCCAGTTACGTATACTTCAGTGCCTCGTGAAGAGAATACGGTAGCCGATGCGTTGGTTAACGGGAACTAATCCACGGATCAATTGCTTTTGCTTCGTTTAGATATTTATCCGCAATCTCTTCTTCCGCATTCGCTCTGTGCAACTGGCTTAAATTCACCAAAATATCAGTACTTTTTGGATTCTTTACCAGAACAGCTTGTAAGTTTTGGATTGTTGCTACGCGCTGTTTTTCTTCACTAAATACCCGGTCGTGAAAATCAGGACCGTACAAGCTTTCAAAATATGCTAGTTGTGCAGGAAATTCTTCTGATGCACGAATGTTTTTCAAAAAAAGAACCGTTTGGTCAATGTCTTTATACCGCGTTATAGCAGGAAAAAATGGGGAAACTGCCTGGGAAATTATTACATTAGAAATGACTATGGTTGATAGCACTGTTATTAGAAGGGAAATTGCAATAGGTTGAAACATAAGAAACGGTAATTGTCTTGACTTAGTATAACAAAGAGAGTCCGTTCCTTGAATCAATATTGAGAATATTATATTATTTCAAGTATGAATAAAGCTAGAGCAATAATGTTTTTAAGTAGCTTTTTTGTTGTATTCATCGTTTTACTTACCGCTGTACAATTACCAAATCTCATTAGAAAGAATGCTCAAGAACGCACGATTGAGCGTCTAAAAGAACCAGACAGAGCAATGGCACAAAGAAATGCTTTAATAAAACACCTTAATAATCGATTGGTTGTTAAGCTTAAAAAGAACACCACAACACCCATAAAGATTCTTACTAAAGCAGGATTGAACAATTCTGACAAATTGCAATCCACAGAAACACCGCTCCTGCGTTTTCCATCAAAAGATATGGGAACGTATTTTAGACTTACTGTGCCCAATTCAAAAGACATTAATAAAACAACCGCTGTGTTAAAGAAAGACAGTAATGTTGAATATGTTGAGCCTGATTATATAGTTACAGCAGAAAATCACATCAATGACGAGTTTTTTTTGGATCCAAATCCTCCGGCTGAAATAAGAGGGTTGGCAAATGGAAGTGGTAAATGGGACCCAAGGTTTGATATTCAATGGAATCTGAAAAAAGTTTCATTCCCTCATGATTTACCAAAAGCTAACCAATCGGTAATTATTGCCGTAATAGATACGGGTGTTGATTATACCCATCCAGAGCTTATAGATCACATGTGGAAAAATTCTAATGAAATTGCGGGAAATGGAGTAGACGATGATAGAAACGGATATATTGACGATGTTAGAGGGTGGGATGCTGTTGCCTATGACTTTGTTCCTGAAGATGCGACTGATCCAAACACGCGATTTATTAAAAAACCAGACAATGATCCTATGGACGACCCTCGTGAAGACTTTTTTACATATTATTACTCGAGTGAGGCTGTTGCGGGTGGGCATGGCACACATGTTGCGGGAATAGCCTCTGCAACCAGTAATAATTATGGAATGGTTGGGATTAACCCGGGCGCCACTATTATGCCACTGCGTGTTTTAAATGCCCGCGGCATAGGCTATGCATCAGATATCGCCGAGATGATTAATTATGCTGCATCAAATAAAGCCAAGGTTATAAATATGAGCCTGGGAACTAAAGAACATTCGAAGATTTTGTATGATGCGATTAAATTTGCCAGTGATTTGGGAGTTGTTATTATTACTGCTAATGAAAATCTTGCAACAGATTTTAATATGACATACCCAGCTAACTATGAAGAAGTCATGGCTGTTTCATCGATAGACTCCTCGAACCGCAAGGTGAACTATAATAACGAAAAAACCGATATAGCCGCTCCTGGCGATCAAATTATTGCACCGCGGGCAAAAGGCACAGACATTGCCTGTATACGTGATGCCGGCTGTTTAGGCGGTCGTAAAAAGGAAACAGAATATGTAGTAGGGAAAAATAAAGATTATTATATTATGTCAGGTACGTCTATGGCTACTCCGCATGTTTCAGCACTAGCGAGCTTAGTAATGACAAAGTGGCCAAATTATACTTCCTCGCAGGTAAAACAAGCTATTTTTGGGAATGTTGATTATGTTGTCCCTGCTCCAGAAGGTATATCAACACACTTTGGAGTTATTAATGTCGATCGAACACTCAACAATCCGAAACCATTACCCACTCAATATCCCAGTTTTAAAAACTGGAAACTTTCTTTCGTTCCTTCATGTACAAATGGCAATGTACTGTGGGAACAGCGAACCTATTTATCATTAAGGACCGAAAAAATCCTTAATAATGGCCAAAAAAGTTCGGATGGTCGAGTTCTTTCAAAAAAAGTTCTTGAAGAAAAAACGTTCAACATAACATCGCCCGATATAGATACGCCGATTATGATTTCAATGTGGACGGGCTATGATGGAAAACTAACTCGAAGCAATACCACAGCACTTCCGCATAAAAGCATGATTTTTGACAGATTTGATGAGTCGGTTATTTGGAATGCTCGAGATTTGCCATCAGGAGAATACGAATTCAAATATAAAATTGATGACCCTATCGCATGTAATCCCTTAAAATGGAACATTACAGCTGAAATAGTATGTAAGAATAATCGAATGTCTGAATTACTTGAGACCCAAATGGTATATATGATTTGGCCTCCAGGAAAGCAAAAATGGCAAACACTTCCAATAAATAAAGTTTTGAGTCATGAATTCGATATAAATACAGTTGCACCGTTTTCAAAAATATACATTGCGATGAAAACGGGTGATGGTTTATTTCTACAGCCAAATTATAAAGTTATGCGAGACCGTGAATCTTTCACACCGACTAATGAATATATTACTTTCTCAAACTTTGGATCAAATAAAAAATATCCAGTGATTGACTGGTATATAAATGACACTCTCGAACAAAGGCCGCGATTTATACAGGCAGTGCAAGCAGATGGATATATCGAAAAGCTTACTTTTCAATTTTACGCTCCAGATGAATGGTGCCAGAGGTTATAAAGCTCAACTCATCATTCGGTACTCAATTTCGACTATAATATAACCATGGATGACATAACTGGTAGAATCGTACTTTCTATTCTCGTAATATTCACCTTTCTATTCGCTGCTTTATTGACTGTTGGATGTTTTTACTTATACGTCATGTACGTCCGGCTCAAAAAACGCGAAAAGGCTTCCCTTGATATGGTTACTATGGAAGTTCGGGTTCCTAAGGATAATGAGATTAAAATAGACGCTGCTGAACAGATGTTTTCAGGATTTTCAGGTCTTGCAAGTCATGGATTTTGGTCATTTTTCGATATTTCCGACACCATTGCTTTTGAAATTGTTGCCAAGGAAGCTGAAATTCGCTTTTATGTTACTGCGCCCGCAAAGCTTCGCGACCTAGTTGAAAAGCAGATTTATGGGTACTACTCCGCAGCAGATATTAAATTAGTCGATGAACCACACGTATTTACCGAAGACGGTGCAGTCGCCTGGACTGAACTTCGTCAAAAAAAAGATGAATTTAAGCCAATAAAAACATATAAAGAGCTTCCTACCGATCCATTGTCGGGTATAACATCCGCATTGTCTAAGATGGGGGAAGAAGAAGGCGCAATTGTACAAGTCCTCATTCGTCCCATTAATAGTCATTGGAAACACAAAGGGAAAGAATATATTTCAGAAACGAAAAAAAAGGAAGCTACTCCTGATGAAGCCAGTTTTAGCGTAGATGCGAAAACGCTTGAAAAAATTGATGAAAAAGTTTCGCGCTCAGGATTTGAAACGGCGATTCGAATTGTTGTATCTGCAAAAACAAAAGAAATGGCGGATTTACATTTAAAGAATATTAAATCGTCATTCTCGCAATTTACATCTGACTTAAATAATTTTGGTTCGGCGAGTATGTTGTTTAAAAGTAATTTCATGTTAAATTTTATTTACAAATTTTTTCCAGTTTTTAAATTGCCCATTTATAAAACAACCTCTATCCTCTCAACCGACGAGCTCGCAAGTATTTTCCATTTTCCCAATAAAACCATTGAAACGCCGCACATTAAATGGCTCAAAGCCAAGACGGCTCCTGTTGCTGCAGAAGTTCCTCAAAGTGGCGGCACAAGCATTGGAATGGGACAATACCGTGGTGTTCGCCGACCGATTCATATTCAATTGGTCGATCGCCGCCGTCATACTTACATCATTGGAAAAACGGGTACCGGAAAATCGCAGCTTCTTTTGGAAATGGCTCGACAAGATATTGTTGCAGGTCACGGCGTATGTGTTATCGATCCACATGGAGACTTGATCGAAGACATTATCAAACACGTTCCGCCTTCACGAGCTGAAGATATTATTTACTTTGATCCGTCTGATACCGAACGACCAATGGGGCTTAATTTGCTCGATGCCCGAACAGAAGAAGAACAGCATTTTATTACATCGGCAATCATTAATTTGATGTATAAATTGTACGATCCACAACGGACAGGTATTATTGGTCCCCGATTTGAACATGCGGTTCGGAATGCTATGCTTACGGTTATGGTTGACCCAGGTGCCACGTTTATTGAGGTTGTGCGAGTATTGACTGATCAAAAATATGTGCAAGAATTGTTGCCAAAAGTAAAGGATCCGATTATTCGCCGTTATTGGACTGATCAAATTGCTCAAACCTCAGACTTTCATAAATCTGAAGTCCTTGACTATATCGTTTCAAAGTTCGGTCGATTTGTTACCAACAAAACAATGCGAAATATTATTGGGCAATCAACATCGGCATTTAATTTCCGAGAAGTTATGGATCAAGGAAAAGTTCTTTTGATTAATTTATCAAAAGGAAAATTAGGTGAAGAAAATTCAAACTTTTTGGGATTAGTACTGGTCCCAAAAATTCTTGTTGCCGCAATGAGTCGACAAGATATTCCCGAAGAGAAGCGCCGTGATTTCTTCCTCTATGTCGATGAGTTCCAAAACTTTGCTACTCCTGATTTTGCAACAATTCTTTCTGAGGCTCGAAAATATCGCCTGTCATTAACCGTAGCAAATCAGTTTATCGGACAGATGGACGAAGAAGTTAAAAATGCAGTTTTTGGAAACGTAGGAACCTTGATGTGCTTCCGCGTTGGCGTAACGGATGCTTCATATATGTCGCATGAATTTCAACCAATTTTTAGTGAATCCGATTTAATTAACATTGACCGATTTAATGCATACATGAAAACAATCGTCGACAATGAACCGGTTCCACCATTCTCGGTTGATACAACAAAAGATATGACCGAATTAAATGCCGCTGCAAATCCTAAAGTTGCCGATGCTATTATTCAACTCTCACGACTTAAATATGGCCGACCACGTGAGCTTGTGGAAGCCGAGATTATTCAACGTTCAAAATTATGATCGCCGATTTTCATCCAACCCTAACTGAAAAAATACAATTGTCCCATGATGTATGGAGATTAGTATTTACATTACAACCGCAGGAACAGCTGGAGTTTGCCGCAGGGCAATACATGATTTTACGAGTTGGAGAAGTTCGTCGATTGTATTCAGTTCTTTCCAGTCCGGCGGAGAAGGGAACGTTTGAGTTGCTTGTAGAAATGGTTCCCAATGGAATCGGATCATCGCATTTGTCAGATTTGAAGATTGGGGAGTCTGCTTTTTTTCAAGGACCTGCGGGGATTTTTTCAATAAAAGATGAACGCCCTCAAAAAATTTTCATGGCAACCGGAACTGGAATTGCGCCGATTTTGAGCATGATCAAAACTCTCTTGCAGACCGGTTGGAAAGAAGATGTGTATTTATACTGGGGACTGCGAGCAAAAAAAGATTTATATCTTGTACAAGAAATTAAGGATCTATGCTTGGCGTATCCGAATTTACGTGCAATGATTTGCTTGTCGCAAGAAACTGATGAAAATGTTTTTGCTGATTCGCTTTTTCGAAAAGGGAGAATAAATATGTACGTGCATGGACATATTACAAAAGATGCAGAAATAAAAAATAGCGCAACATTTTATATTTGTGGTGCCCAACCCGTAGTGGAATCATTAAAAACTTTTGTTGCGGAAAATGGAATTGAAAAAGCCAATATTCATTTTGAAAAATTCGTATGATTCGAATACCACTTGTCATTCTGAGCGGAGCGAAGAATCTCCTCACCACTAAATTACCAATACTCTTAATTCTCACTTTTGCCCTTTGCATACGCCTCTATGGACTTAACTGGGACCAAGGACAGCACTTACACCCAGACGAGCGGTTTTTAACGATGGTCGCAGTTGCTCAGGAATTTCCTTCATCTTTTAAACAGTATTTAGATCCAATTTCTTCAAAATTAAACCCGGCTAATATTGGGTTTCCATTTTATGTATATGGAACATTTCCAATAACGTTTGTTAAATATGTAGCGACAACTTTTGAACGGGGAGATTATTTTCAACTTACGCAAGTAGGGAGGGTGGTCAGTGCTATTTTGGATGTGGGAATTGTACTCTTTGTGTACTTACTGACATCGCTCTTCCAGAGACAGTACAAATGGGATCGGAGAATAAAATACGTTAGCGCGTTTTTATATTCGATCATGGTCTTCCCGATTCAAGTGTCTCATTTTTTTACCGTAGACAATTTTGTAACATTCTTTATGCTCGGCGCGCTCTACTTTGCGTATCGAGCGCGTTTTTTGCTCTCTAAGAGAGAGTTGAATATCATTCTTTCTGCTGCATTTTTTGGACTCGCACTCGCAAGTAAAATAAACGCCATTTACATTGCTCCCTTACTCGGTGCGGTGTTATTCCTGAAGAACATTAAGAGGTTTAATTTTCGTGAAATTCCATCGATTCTTATTACGGGTCTTTTTTTTACTGCTACAGCATACATATTTCTTCGTCTAGCTGACCCCTATTTGTTTGCAAACGGAAATTTTTTTGATCCACAAATCAGCAAAATTTTTATAAAGAATATTTTGGAACTACAAGTGCTTAATACTCCCGAGGCCTGGTACCCGCCAGGAGTTCAGTGGATTTCAAAAACAAAGATTCTGTTTCCACTGCAAAATATTTTTTTCTTTGGTATGGGGCCGGTGCTTTTTATCTCGGCCATCCTTGGAGTAATTATGCTACTGAAAAATAATCCTCGTTTAGAGTTGTATCTGCTTTACCTGTGGGTCCTTGCATTTTTTATATACCAAGGAATGCAGTTTGGCATGACGATGCGATACTTTTCTATTTTGTATTCGCTTTTGGCAATTACTGCTGGGTATTTTGTAATCAATTTGTTTTCTTTTAATATTGTTGAATCTCTTGGTGACAACTCTCATAGAGCGTGGATCAAGTCAAGGAGCCCTATTTTTATCATCTATGCAATTCTCATACTCATCTGGCCTCTCGCGTTTCTTTCTATCTACTCCCGACCTCACTCCAGAGTGACCGCTTCCAAATGGATGTATGAAAATTTACCTCCCACAGCGGTTCTTGCTCAGGAACATTGGGACGACTCGCTTCCACTTGGGTTTCCCGAGAATATAAATTCATTTACGACCATTCAAATGCCTGTTTTTGCACCTGATGACGCAGGTAAGTGGAACGAGATTACCGATGCCCTTCAAAAAGCCGATTACATCGTTTTTTCGAGCAATCGCGGGTATGGCAGTATGACAACTGCCCCCCAACGATTTCCCAGAATGGCTCAATTTTATAATGACCTATTTGCCGGGAAACTAGAGTTTAAAAAAATAAAGGAATTCACTTCATATCCGGGTATTAGTGTGGGGAGCGTGGGTTTTGAAATTCCCGATCAATGGAGTGAAGAAGCGTTTACGGTGTATGATCATCCGAAAGTAACGATATTCAAAAAAATATGAGAAGAATATTTATAAAATCGATCACCCATTAATTTCTTTTAGAAAATGAAATTCTATATTTTTTTCTTGTGCATATTCGTTGTTTATTTTTCACATGTTGTTGGACTCATGAATTCAGGAGACGCTCCCCAGTATTTTACTACGCAAGCAATTCTCGAAACGGGGTCGCCAAATCTTTCTCCATATAGCAGAGACCCTCATTATTTCGTATGGCCCGACTATGCGCAACGAGGGGATCAAATACTTAATATGCGAGGTCATGGTGTTAGTTTTTTTTCCGCCCCTCTACACATTATCGCAAAAGTTATTGCTCCTGTTTTTACATTCCATAATTTCCCTCAAACAATTATTACCCCCAACTTTAGTCATGAAGTTACCGTTGTTTCTTTGTTCACGCTCTTTAGCCTAATTGGACTAGTATTTGTGTGGCTTGCTGTAAAAAGAGTAACGCGTAATGATCTCATATCGTATATCGTTGTATTGAACTTGGCTCTTGGAACGTACATTTGGAAGTACGTTGCCTATTATTCTCGGCAAGGGATCCAGGTTTTTTTACTTGGCTTAACTGTGTATATTTTTACACGACTTGTCGAAGCAAGGTCGCGCAGTTCAGTGTGGCTTACCGGCTTACTTTGTACTGCAGCAGCAAGTTACGCAATAGATGTGATTCAGTTTGTTGCGGTAGTTGCTTCTATTATTGTATATATTGCTTTGAATCATGAAAAACACCACGTTAATACGACGAGACTATTTAAAATCGTTTTGCCCGCTGCAATTATTACGCTTATTATTGTTGCATCAAATGTATTGTGGTACAAGCAAATTTCTTCGAGTTTGTATAAAGAAAACATTGTAATCGGAGAAAAATTTAAAGGGCCAGTCTTAAAAACATGGATGTCGGCACCCCTAATCCCCAACGTGTGGTACTTGTTGTTTTCTTATGATAAGTTAAATCCTTCGACGTTTAGGCATTTTGATGAAATTGACGATGTAGTTGATCAATACGTATCACTATCATACGCACAGAAATATAATTTCTACGGACTATTAGTTATCTCCCCATTTTTCTTACTTAGTTTAATTTCACTGATAAAGTATAAAAAAATGCACCGAGCAACACTGTACTCGTGTGTAATAGGCGTGGTGGGGTTTATAGCTACAGCAAAATACTATGCATTCTGGGGCGGAAACTTATATGACGTTCGATATTTCTATCCGTATATGATATTACTGGCGCTACCTGCTGCCCAAGGATTAATGTATCTAAAGGGTTTCCGAATAACATGGATTTTTGTAGCCGCAACAACCGTAGGGTCTATTTACATGGGGTTTTTGGGTGCGGTCAATATGTATTTACCCGCATTAACAGGAGAACGGAGAATCTGGCTCGAGCCTTTTCACGAACAGTCTCCCGACAGTAATATCGTGACAGCGTTATTTCTAAATAGGGAGAATGCTGATATTGCCGTATACATATGGATCATCTTGATGACTCTCGTGTTATTTTTGCAGCGACGAATGAGAAGATCCAAAGATGGCCAAGCTAAAGTCGAATAGTTTCAAGAGCACCTCTCCCTTTTCTGATAATCCAAAACACTGATTCGTTCTGACTACCGATTCTGATAGTGTTTGCTCATTTAGACGGCGTGTTACTGCACGACCATCATATATGTATTTGGAAATAAATTCTTTTTCTAAATCATTTTTTGTCATACCAGCCTGACATGAATTTTTGTTTTGTTGTAATGAATGTAAAAGAAAAACGCTAATAGATCGATCTGCAGTAACGGGGACTAGGACAAAAATAGTAAGTGAAAAACTTATGGCAACAGCAAGTGCGCTAAAGTATGATTCTATGAATGATACTTTCTTATGTATAAAAGATGCTCCTATGGCGATATATAAAACACTAGTAAGAAGAAGTGCCTGAAGACCCCGATAAAATAAAACAGGGTAAGATTTTATTAATGGTATATTTAAAACAACTATAAAAAGAATAAAGAAGCTACTTACGATGAGACCGTAGATAAGTAGTATATTAATCGCTTGCTTCATTTTTCTCTGCATTGTTTTTTTCTCACTAATTTTTCTTCGCTTCTGCCACGATATTCATCGAATTTTTACTCGGGAATTGTGTATCAAGGAGTATAGAAGGTAGCGCGAATAGTTTTGAAAGAAGTGCTCCTATTGATTTTTTTCGATTAAATTCAAATCGATCAAATGAACTTCCTGGCATTCGTTCAGCAATATTTTTCCCAATTCCGTATAAAATAAAATGCGAGAATGGCCAGCACCATGAAATTACTGTTTCGAGTTTTGAAACAGTAAATTTTTTCGTGAGCAAACTCCTAATCTCTTTCACTGAATATAGTCGTTCATGATCGGCCCAGATTCCCGCAAGCCACCATCGATCTTTATGAATGTGCGTATTAAAAAATTTCTCCAAAATCCAGTTTAATGGATCCCATAAAAATGGATAATTTTTATTTGGCACCGATACTAATAATACTCCATCTTTTTTTAACACTCGATGTAACTCGACTATAGCCTTTCCATCATCTATTAAATGCTCTAAGATTTCAGACGCAATAATACAATCAAAATAATTATCTTTAAAAGGAAGTTTGTAAATGGATCCAGTTTGGATAGTAATCCGCTTATCACTTCCGACATTCTTTTTCGCTCTTTTAACGTATCCAGGATTTGCATCAATGCTTTGAATTTCTTTGACAAACGGAAAAAGAGAAGTAAGTTTGGTGTAGTATCCCCGACCACAGCCAATATCTAGTACCCGTTTGGGTTTATGGGAGTTTATGCCGTTTAAAATAAACCGTGCGCGTTTTGCAAACGCCGGATCTATTTCTGCATCAATAATTTTATGAATCGATTGTAAAGGTGTCATATTTTTTTAGAAAGGGAATAGCGTTCTTTTTCTTCTGTATATACTTCATGCGATTTTCTAGTACGTCAATGATACCATCTGCAAGTGCGTTTGAGTCATTAGAAGCGACAATCGTCCCAAACCCCGTTTCCTTTACTAGCATACGAGCTCCAGGAATATCGGTGCATACAATTGGAACTCCTGAATAAGCCGCCTCCATTTGAGTTAATGGAAAACAATCTGACAGCGAACTTACTACAAAAACATCAAGACTTTTATAAAAATCTATAAGTTTTTTCTCATCCAACAATCCTAGATATTTAACATATTTTTTTTGACTTTCAAAAAGTTTTTTTTGTGATTCATAAAATGGCTCATAATCCATTTTTGTACTCCCAGCAAATACAAATTTTGCCGAAGGAATCTCTTTTATGACCTTATCCATTGATTTATACAGTATATCGAACCCCTTTTCTTCTACAAATCGTCCGGCAAACCCAATGAGTGTTTGTTTTACTGTCTTTGAACTTTGCGACGTAGGGAGCGAAACGGCGGGAATATATGTAAAAAACTTAAACAAAAAATATTTCATTGTTCGGGAATTTGCTGCATAATCTTTGGTATACGTTGAGATATTGTCGGCCAAGAAAAAAGCAGGAATAGTTAGTACATCAAAAACCCGCTCTAAGAGTATGTGCTGAATCAGCGAACCAGTTTTCCGAGGTAGCTTCAAATCGCCCTGGTGAAATATAGTTACTTTTTTTCCAAGTACTTTTGCAATAAAGGTGAAAAAAAGAATGTTGCTGTGAGGTGAATTTATAATGACCTGATCATGTGAACCGGCGAGTTTAAAAAAATCAACAAGTGATGAAAAGGAATAATTAGTTCTACTAATTTTAAACTGCGGCGTGGCTCGAATAATTGCAAGCTTCTCGAACCGTTCTTCGATAGGTAGAGAATCCTCAAATCGCGTCGTCAAAACAGTAATCTCATGACCCTCTTTTTTCAATTGTTTTGCCAAAACCAAAAAAGCTTTTGCGATTCCAGTCCAGTGCGGGTAAAAATATTCGGATGCAAGTAGTAACTTCATAGAGGCTTTTTCAATCGTTCAACTGCTTTTCGCAAGTTTGGGAATTTGTACGGATGATTAATATTGCGATCAAAAATATTATATATCCATAATACCTTTGTTACGTGTTTTTTACTTAGGTAACTGACTATATCATAATTGTCTTCAATAAATGTATCCAATTTCATTTCCCTAATCATTCTCTCTTTAAACAAATGGGGTTGTTCATTTTTCTTGTTAAAATGGGCACTTGTAAAAATTCCATTTTTATTTACATTACGTAATTTTCGTTTGAAATCATCCTCCAAAAAATCGAACCGTGCCGTAATAATATGAGCCTCAATTTTCCCTGTTCTTACCAATCGTTCAATTTCATCAAGTCCGGGAGCGATCATAAAACTCGATAAATGTGCCATTTGCCATGCAAATTTTGCGATGCGTCCTTTTGGAATAGTGAACTTTTTTTCACGTCGGGGTAAAAAAAAGTGTTTAAATAAAACTACTGGACCCCGAACTATTCGTGTTGGGTTGTATAAAAGTACTCCGTCAAAATCAAATCCAACTTTAAGCGGTTTTGTTGCCATAATTAAATTGTCTCAAGCGTGTCAATTCCTAACAAAAACAGGCCATTTTGAATAACGTGGGCAGTTGCTTCAATGAGTGTTAATAGTCTGATTTTGTCTGCATCGGGGGCTTTCAGAATTGGAGTGGTTTCATATAATTTATTAAATTTCTGCGCTAGGTCAAAGAGATAGGTGGCTATTAAATGAGGCGCCATTTTTTCACTCGCAGCTTCAACGACTTCCGGGAATTTAACAAGTGTTCGTACAACGGTTAATTCTTCTTTACTAGCCTCAGCAAGAGATGTTTTATCCTCTCGAGCGCGTTTGTCATCTTGAGCTTGAGTCAGGATTCCCGGCCCGCCGGCTTTTGTAAGAATACTTTTTGCCCGCGCATACATGTATAGCAAATATGGCCCTGAATTTCCTTGTAATGAAATTGATTCGTCAATATCAAATGAAATATTTTTACGTGCTTCGCTTTTTAGAAATGAATATTTAATTGCAGCGAGCGCAATGTGTAGGGGGTTTTCAGGTGAAATCAGGGCGGCTTTTTTCTGAACTTCATCGACTAAATCAATTGCGGAAACAATATTACCACTACGTGAAGACATCTTTCCACTTTTTAAGTCAACCATTCCAAATCCGATATGTTGTAGCTTTCCTTTTAATTCCGGATTAACTTTTTCAAGTGCGGCAAAAATTACTTTAAAGTACTCGTTTTGCTCAGACGCCGTTGTAATAATGGATGTATCAAATTTCCAATCTTTATATTTCAATGCAGCAAGGGCCATGTCTTTTGCTTCATATGTTGGATTGCCAAATCGATTTATAAATACACGATTATGCAATCCAATTTTTTCTCCGGGGAAAATAATTGCGCCTTCACTTTCTTCAAAAACTTTTCCAACATTTTCTAAAACTATTTTTTTTCCTTCATCTGCGGTCATACTTTCAAAGTAATGTTTGTTGTATTCAATTCCCAATTGCTCTTCAAATTTTTCGTAATAATCTACACTCCACTGTCGTGTTTGTTTCCACAATTCTTCTACTTCACCATCGTGTTCATAAATCTTTTTATTTAAGTCATCAATCGCTTTTTTTACATCTGCGTCGTCTTCATATAATTGAGATCCTTTCTGATAACATTCTTGCAAGAATTGCACTTTTTCATCAAGCGTTTTTAGTTCACCGATTTTCAGGGGGTCTTGGGAAGCGACATATAAGCATTTTGCGACATGCAGTCCGACATCTCCTTGGTAGATCGAGCGGAATACTCGGTGTCCGGTTGCTTCCAAAATACGTGACCATGAATGCCCAATAATGTATGAAAATAAGTGGCCAATATGAGGAAGTTTATGGGTGTTTGGATCCCCAAATTCTAAATTAATCTTTACCGTTCCGTCTTGCACAGAATTTCCATATTTGTCTTTTTCTTTTACAATTCTCTTAATTTCATCCCACAACGCGGGCTTGCTCAGAGAAAAATTTATGAAGTCACCGATTTGTTCAACGGAACCCACGAGTTCATGCTCAAAACCAGCAGTAAGGAGTTTGTGATCGGGGACAGAACTTTTATGTATGGCATAATCGCCGTGATCAGGATTTTTTGGGGCAAGCAAGAAAATGTCCTTTTTGGGGAATGTGTCTTTTATCGCATTAAGAAGGCTCTTTTTTAGCATACAACTAGGGTAATTGTATCAGATTTATGCGTGCTTATGCGGTGAAATTAGTAGAGAATATTTGAAAATAGCATCTATCTCACGGAGATGTAGCCCGTACGGTTTTGTATTTGGGTTTTGCCAATGACTTGGCAATGTCATATGTAAAAATAGCCGAGTTATCACCCATTAATGCATCATGATCTGCAAACTGTGCAGCTGAACCTGCTTTTACGAGTGTGAATCGCGCGTCAAGTGCATCGGCTTGCCCTATTTCAGCAAAGCTTTGTACGGGTGCAGCATTTGGGGAATACGCGACCATGTATTTAGACATATCGGGGTTCTCCTCGATTACCTCCGTTTTAAATCCTTGCGCGGTAAGCCGGGTATGCTGGTCGGGGGTCATTAGCGACAACATAAAAGAGTTCTTGCTTGTGGGCTGTTCGAAAATATAATGAACGCTGGTGCTTCCGTCAAATGCTTTTTCAAATTCTACATCGTTGTTATACGTAATTTTTACTAATGAAATTACGGAATTCGTTGCGCTTGACCGGTACTGAAAATTCCACAATAAGCCGCCTGCAATAATGAGGGCAATTATAAAAAGTAGTATTTTTTTCATATTAATATGCTAAATCAATAATGGTTGCCGCAACGGTTTTGGCTGTTTTTTCTATCTGAGCATAGTTTAACGTATCGGGCTTGTCGCGGGTACTATGATAATTTGGCTGCACCGTTCCTCGGCCGCCTTCCATAAGCACGCATTCGGAAATTAGGATTGCTTTCATTCCTTTTCGGACAAACGATCCATGGTCGGAAGCCATAATATTTGTAAGTACAGAATCTGCCTTCAGTTGAATACTGTGTGCGCGATCGATATTTTGAGCAGCTTCTGACAGAATATTGCCTCCATTGCGTGCCAGATATCCAAACTGTACACACTCGCCTCGCCCCGGTTGATTCCAGCCAACCATATCCATGTTAAAAACACCTTGCACGGCGCTTGGATCGGTAATTCGTGAAGTGTAATAGTCACTTCCATACAATCCCTGTTCTTCCCCGGAAAAAAGTACGAATTCGACTGAACTAGTAAGCTGAGAACCCATCGATTTTAATACTCGCGCAGTTTCCAAAACTGCTGCCACGCCACTTCCATTATCGTCAGCCCCCGGTGCGGGGTCGTTGGTACCCGACAGCGCGGCGGTGGAGTCCAAATGTGCCGTGACAATATAATATTTCGACGTGTCTTTTCCTGCAAGACGCGCAATAATATTGGCAGAATTTACTCCGCTCAGTGAAAAAGTTTGAGTGGTTACTTGATATCCCATGCCTTGCAATTGTGCTGTTATATACGCGCGTTCTACCTGGTTCCCCGAAGAATTGCTATAGCGCGTTTGGGTAGCATCTACTCCGGGAACATCATCGTCATCTGCAATTGCCGTAACTGTTTCAGTTATTTTTTGCTTGCTTACCGCTGCAATTGTTTGGGTAATAAGTTGTTGCTTGCCTTGATTGGCGGGAGTAGGAGTAGAGCTATTTGGAGGGGAGCCGAACATGGCCTTTCTCCAATAGTCAAAATATATTAGCGACACTTTATTGGCTACAAAATCTATTCGGAAGCTATCGAAATCAAGTAAATTGATCCTATCATCACAGTTGTAGTCCCCGGCAACCCGCTTACTTTCACAGGGCGATGTTTGGGCATTAATACTCGAAGGGAGCGTTAAAAGAGCGTACGCGCTTATTGCAATAGCCAGTAGAAGTTTAATCATATTAAAACCTCGTTACAAAAAACTCACTTGGAATTTGAGGATAGCTCTGGAATAGTTGAAGTTTTTTTGTTGCACCGGTTTGAGTAGAAGCGCTTGAAACAATTGTTTTGCCCTGCAGCGGCCACTGTGAGCTATTATTGTTTACATTAAGCGAAATTCCTGAAAAACTTGAGCTTGGGGTAATAACGCGCAGTATCATAAGTGAACTTGCTACAGGGGTAAATGCTTGTCCAAAACTAACGGTTCCGGTTGTTGCGTTGGTTAATAAGCATGGATCAATCATTCGGCGATCCACTACGGCGGAATTTGAATTACTTGCATTAGTGACAATAAATGTCATTTCAAGCGCAACGCTGGTACTTGGTCCACACACAACGCCTGCGCTCGGAATTTGCACGGAAATATTCATATTTCCCGAGAAAGGGGAACCGGTAAAACTATTTGTAGCTGAATCGTAGGTGGTCAGATAAAATGTATATGCTTCATCTTTTTTTAGAACAGGAGTTGTAAAACTACTTACTGTCGAAGACGACGTTGTGGCGGATCCGGAAATTCCCTGACCAAGCCCTAGTGACCCGATCGATACAGTCCCTGCTTGTTTCAAGGCGGCATCCAGACCTGCTTCAGCAGCTGCATATGCTTGTTTAGCGTCTTGTTCAAGCTTTGTAATTTTTTGCTCTTGCTGGGTGACATGTGAGACTGATAAACCCACAGTTAATAGCACCGTTGCAAGTAAAATGATGATTAGTAATGTTTGTCCGCTTCGCTTATTTATGTTTTTCATAGTTTTAATTGGTCATCCTGAACTTTCCGCCAGCCGGCGGATCAGGATCTACGGCCTCAATTCGGTCTGTGTATATTTACTAATTCCCATCATATTAATTGTATTCAAATAATGTTTGTATTCTTGCACAACAAACAACGATGGTTGTGCGCCATTTGTTCGCACGCGCTTCATTAAATTAATTGTATTATGCGAAATTAAGTTTCCAACAATTTTAAGAGGAGTCGTGGTGCTTGAAACATCGTATGCCAAATCAACCCCGGTTGCTATGAAAATTCCATTTAATTGATCATGATGCGAGTGAATTTTTAATGTTCCCGTTACAATAAATACCATTGCTTTATCGGGCGGGTTGAATTCATTACTGCTAGAATTGATTGTCAGATTGCCCCGAACGACTATTACTACTGGAGCCTTGCTTTGTACGCTATTGCTATCGATTGTGTAATCTCCAACGATGTAATTTGTGGTGTTTGCAGTGAGTTCTCCGGAGTCTATTACGCCGTTGCTGTTCGCGTCACTGATCGTACTATATGTCTTTCGGGCTACTACATAATCAGCATACGCCGTTGGAGTGTATGTTGTATTTGGAGTGTACAGTGTGCTTCTCCAGTTTGGTGTAGAAAGATTCCCGGCACCGGTGGTAATTGATCCGGTGGTTGTAACAAGTCCCGCACTTCCAATACTCGTAAGTGCTTGGGTGGTGTCGTCGCCGTCAAACGCGGTAATACTGGCAGGAATTGAGTTATTAACCGAATTATTTTTATGGAAGGATGCGTTTTTGATTTTGTACCATGAAAGTGGTCCGCAGTAATTATTTACCGTTCGAGTACAGGTTTGGGCACCACTATTACAGGTAAGCGCAACTCGATATACGCCAGAGTTTGCAAATGTTCGAGTAACTGGTCCGGCATTTGCAGCAACCGGGGTAGTATTATCGTCAAAACTAAATGTTGAACTTCCATCGACACCCGCGCCGGTTGCTGTATAGGTTACCGCATCATTAAATTCGGGAGTTTCTGGGGAAACGGTAAAGTCGCAATTAGCGTCACATGATACGCCGGTTGCACTTGGAAGCGATTGCAAGCTTGTTTGGCACCCTACGGCTACTGAACATGAGCAGGAATTTGCATCAGATCCAATTACGCCTCCTTGTTCCTTTAAGAATCCCGCATCTTGGTCGGCAACGGTTTGAATTCCGCCCTCAGGAGTTGGAGTTGGAGTTCCCATAAAACACCCAATTGGATATATCCCCATCGTTGGTGTTGGAGCAGTAGTTGGCGTGGGGCCTCCTAGTTGACCCACCCCATAGGCACCGGTACGTGCTCCTGCATTAACAATGGCCGTATATATGTGTGTCTGATTTCCACAAAGCATGTTGTATCGCAAAGGGCTTGTTGTGGGGGTAGGATATGTCCAATATTCAGTCGTATTACCCAGACCACTTCCTCCGGCTGGACATGCTTTGGGATATGTTTTTGCATCATCAAATGTTCCACAAGCAAACCCATTAAATCCGTAATAATTCAAAAACCCTATTGCTTGGGTTGGTAGGATGGGCGTTGGTTGGAAATTTATATTTGAAACTCCTCCTCCTCCACCTTGGTTGTTCATTGCTCCTTCAAGTCCGCTCTGTCCGGGGCAAAATACTTGGCAGAATGGAGTGGGAGTTGGGCTTGGCGTTGCTGTTGGCGGCGGCCCCCCGGAACATTGCCCAGGACCACAGGGAGGGAAGGTGCATGAACAGCCGCAGGCATTTTTGTAGGCACAAGGAATGTTGTTACATTGGATAGGTGGAATATTGTATGGATTGGGACAAGAGCCTGGAGGGCTAGGTGGGAAATTTGTTGGTGCATTTGGTTGGATCCCATCATCACATCCGGCAGGAACATTGGTAGCATACAATCGACAATTAGGTGGATTTACTGATGTGTCTGTACTTGTTGTTTGTGACCAAGTGTGTGAATATGCCCAACTGGGAGAGCCACACGTTCCGTCAGTTGCCTTCTTGATTCTGTAATAATACCGTTTAAAGTAGTAGAATCCAACGTCTGCATGATCAAAAGCATCGCAACTTGCGACTGAATTGTATTGTCCTGTTGTTCCGATACATGAACCTGTAAAATTTCTTGGATTGTCACAGCTCACATTTGAAATTGGATTATTACATCTATTGGGCGGGACATGTGCAGGATCATCGCAAATAAAAAGAGCCTGGGCTGGAGATACTAATGGTAATAAAAATAGTAATAATGCACCGCCAAGTATTATCTTTTTCATATCCTACCTAAGGATACCAAAAAAAGAACTATAAAGTTGTGGATGAATAGTAAGGGTCGACTTACTTGGGAAGATTATTTAGAAGTGCATTATACAGAGCATCTTCTCCTTCTGAATAGCTGACTGTTTGATAATCTTCAACGGGGCCACCTGTATAATTAAACAGTCCAACAGGTTTGCTTTCTGTATTGAGTGACGTGCCGAATCCAAGAGTTATATTTTTTAAACCTGAGGCTATTTCACCAATTAAAGAAACATATTCTTTATCAGGTCCACTGATATTTGCCAGCCCTGCATCAAAACCCGCATTTTGTACAACTTCTAACGCATATCGGACAGCAGATACCAGATCAGAGCGTGCTAGCTTTGGATCAAGGATATATTTTGAATCACCAGCAAATAGCACCTTTAGAGCGCTCTGATTTTTAAGAGTTTTGAGATCTTCTAAAAGTCTTAGTTGGGGGGAAAGTGACGTAGCTCGGTCTGTCTGTGTGGCTTTGTCTAGTTTTTTATCAAGAGGCGTAGGAGTAATTAACATAACTTTAGAACCATTAGCGGCTGCAGCATCTAGAACTTTTTGCAATTTTCTCTTGTCTACTAATGAACCATCTGGTTTAACGACAGTTCCCTCAGGGCCGTTACTTGTGCCTTTGGCTACGAACTGAAAAACAGATCCGGGATTCTCCTTTACAATCTTTTCAAGATCAAGATCCGATATTCCTGCCCCAAGAACAATCGCGGGTGTACGCTTTTGATCTAAAAGAAATCTTTGTAAGTCCGCACCGTCTTGATATGCTGAATTTGTATCTATAAGATGTGCGGTTCTGTCATATAATTTTAATAATCCAGGCTGTGAAGAAAAAAATTCAGAATCACCTTGCGCCATAATAGTTATTCCATTTGCTTTGGCTAGATCGGCTAAAGTAGGTAATCGACTTTCAGGACTTAATTGAGGCGTTCCCTCTAGTGGGCGAGAAAAAGAAACATGCGCCCTATTCACAGTAATGACTGCTTGGCTTTTTGGGAAACCAGTTCGTCCAAAATCTACAAAGTTTAGGCCACTTTCCATTGCATTAGTAAGTGGGATTGTTTGGATGACTTTACCATCCTTATCAAGTATATTTAGGTTTCCATCTTTTGTTTCTACTTTAATGTCCGTTTGACCCATGGCAAATCTATATAGTTCGTTTTCAGTTTGTAAGCCATTGGTAGAACCATCTGAAGTTTTTCTAGATTCTATTAAAGCAGCAAACGAAGTACTTGCTTGTGTTGAAGCTAATACGGTCCACTGCGTCCCTTGCGTACTGCATCGAAACGTTAACATCTCCGCTGTTCTTGTGTCTTGGTTCCAGCTCATAATAACCATGTCGCCAGTCTTTGCATTCCCCGAAGCTCTTCCGCTCAACTCAATTTGAGCGCCAGTATTAAAATTTCCAAAAAATGTCCGACCATAAACACCCAAGCTTCCATTATTGTTCGCTGTAATGCGCACGGGTTTATCGATACCCGGTTCATCGGAGCCTTCCCAAATACTCGCTTTACTCCTCAATCGAGTATCTTCATCGGGATTGCCTTGTTTGATACGACCTCGTATTGATGGATCAACTTGATGTATGGACTTGCGTATGGTCATGGGTTTCCCATCTTTTATCACCGTACCAACAACATATTCACCGTCAAGAACTGGGTTAGTCATCGTTGAAAAATCATATCCTACTGCGGCCGCTCCAGATTCCTGATCTCCATTTTTACCAACCATAGCATATTCATAGGAATCGTCAACTACGATGATTTCATCGCCTATGTTGAGTGCTAATTCCGTCACTGGCCCTGCTTCTGTTGCCGTAGGCGCTTCAGTTGGCGTGGCTGTAGGCTCTGATGTTGGCGCTGTAGTGGGAGTTGGTTCTTCTGTTTTTATTGCAGGAGGCGTAGGAGAAGTTCTTTCAGGTGTTGGAATTACCATTGTTGGTCGGCGGGTCGCTGTTGGCGGAGGCCCATCGGTTGGTTCAACCGGTAGACGGGTCATACCTTTTCCTACTGATGGTAGAAATATCTTATTGGGTGTTGCCCCTGGTGCAGATTCGTCTCCTTGTGGAATTCGTTTTTGAACTGTATCTAAGAATGCAACTTCAAGAGGAGTAAGTGTTACTGATATTGCTTCATCGCCTTGTTGAATATCATATGTGTAGTTCCCGTTTTTATCTGGAACAGCTCGACTTGCATCAAATTTACCTACAAGACCTGCGACTGTTTGGGATTGTGCGTGCTGTACTATTTCTTGGTGTGTATTTGGTTGGATTCCATCGTGCATAAACGGTTGACCGAGAAGCGATGCGGCAACCATTGCATTGACAGCAGGAAAAATAGTGTGCGAGGAATTGTCTTTTTTTGATGCAGGCGCAGGTACCTCATCGAGTGGGCGATTTAGTACGCCGTTTATATATGGGTTATTTCCAACGGGATCAGTAAAAATCAGCGTTTCTCTATTGGTAATTTGTCCAAGAACTGCCAGTCTTTGTTCTAAAGCTCTACTAAGTTGTCTTCTATCAGCAAAATCAGTACGTCCGCGACTACCCATAACTCTATTCAAACCTTCAATTTGTCTATCTAGGGAAGCAATAGCATCTTCTTCTTCGAGGGTGATATTTCTCGGGTCAAAAATTACAGTATATTGATCTTGACCTATTGTGGCGGTAGTATGGAAGATTTGTTCAGTTCCAAGGGGTACTTTTTCAGCGAATGCAGAGCTTGCTGGCGATCCAGCCTCAATATTTTGCGCATAATCAGACATGATTTCTGTTGGCATATTTAGGCTGTATTATATCACAACCTATAGGAAAAGACTACTCTTTTGTGTGTGATTTGTCAACTCTTTTTGTTCAGAGCATTCTACTCTTCCGTATAAGTCACAATCTTTATTTTCTGCACGTTATTTGGAAATGGCTTACTTAAATCGCTTGTCTCAGTAATAATTACCATATCACCTACATTGATCGCATCCAAAGTCAGTCCGGTCGAATCGATAGGCACGGTTCGTGCATACTGTAAGTCATTTATTACCTGTTCCTCATTTTCAACACTTAAGGTAAGTGAATCAGGCGTAGTTTCTTTATTTGTCAATTTCCCTTTGAACTCACTTATTACGATTTGTCCTTCTGTAGCAGGCTTACTGTTTCTAAGTGTACGATAGAATTCCAAATTCGCAGCTGCTGGAGTCGAAGGAGCAGGGAATGGGGTTAATGTAGGTAATAATACCTGCTTCTTTTGTGGAAATCCGGGAATAGGGGCACCCTTGGAAATCATATACACCAGCTGAATTACAATAAATATTCCAAAGAATGCGCCCAGAAGCACTAAAATCTTATTCGGTCCTGAAAAAAAAGAGGGCTTTTGCAGTGTAGAAACGGTTTCATCGGCCATGCAAACAGTATACGCCCGATTACTTTAATATGTCAACTTGTGCTTAGAACGCAAGTCCGAGCAGAATGATTATGCTTGCAAAGACCAGAATTGCAAGTGTTGGTCCAACCACACCAGCCGGTGGAGGTGTTGGAGTGACAGTTGTACCCGCCTTGCCAGTTGCTGATGGAGCAGGCGTGTTGGTGATCGACACGATAATGATTTCAGTTGGGGTAGGTGTTTTGGTAGGTGTTCCGCCAGCTGGCGGAGTGCCGGTTGGTGTTACTGATGGCGATGCGGCAGGCGTGGATGTAGGCGTCGCTGTTGGAGTCAGTGTTGGGCTTGGAGTAACGCTAATAACTTTCGTTGGTGTTGGCGTTGACGTAGGCGTAATGCTTGGAACACAGGTCTGTCGGGCGGTTGCTGGGGCTCCCTGCGAACAGGCATTTACCGGTGTAACGGTACAGCTATATTCGTGTCCGGATCGGGGGGTAAATGCAACGCTTAACGAAGTGGTATTTCCTGATTTAACCACTTGTCCGGTGGTTGTATCGCGAATTTCGTAATTAAATGTGGTTGCGTCACTAAGAGTTGATGACGTGTTTCCCGAAACTTCCCATCGGCATGTTGCGCCTTCTGGTTCGCAAGATCGATTTAGGCCGCCATTATCAATCATTGTAGTCGTTGGTCGAACAGTTGGAATTGTAGTGCTTGTTGATCCGGAATTGGTTCCGCCAGGATTTGCCGTGCTTCCAGAATTTGTTCCACCCGGATTAATTGATGGTTCAGCAGCTTTATTATTCGAATTTTGTGATCGATTCAAGAAAATGAACAAAAACGCGCTCACAACAGCCAGAAGAATCACGGCTACAATTATGTAGACTGATTTGCTTTTTCCGGTTCCGGTTGTGTTTACACTGGCGACTGGCATAGTTATATTGCGCACTTTGGACAACTAATAGATACGTTGGTGACTACATTTGGAACTGGGCACGAAACTTCGGGTGTTTTTTGTGGTGGGGTTGTGGGTTGTTCGCATTCATTAATAAATTGTTCAAGCCCTTGAGCGTTTCTACATTTTAATACACATGGATTTACGCGTTTGCAACCGTCTCCACAGACATCAAAGGTACCACCTGGTTCGGCACACATTTCGACGCCGCTTTTACATTCGACAACTACTGTAAACGTTTTCTTATCAAGATCACCAGGAGGACATGAAATTCGTGCTTGCGTCGTAGTCGTTTGTGTTGTTGTAACCTGACTTTTTAACGTATATCCCACAACTCCTAAAATCAGAGCGACTACTGCAATTACGCCAATCATCATTCCATACTTTTTATGGTTGTTGGGTGGAGTTTGCACCAATATATTTTCATCTAACGGAGTTGCATTCATGCTGCTATTATTGTTGCAGAATTTGTGGGCGTTGTCAACCAGACTTACGGGATTACAACAATTTTCTCTAGTATTATTTTTAATGTCGCATCTATCGTTTGTGAATTCTCTATGATAGTAGGGTCGAAGCTTTCATAGTACCTTTCTGTTTTTGCAAATATGCTTCGTGTTGAGTTTTTATGAAAATCATTCTTTTTATTTGAGCTTCTGGCTTTAAGGCGTAGTAAACGTGCTTTATCAGGCACCTTAAGAAGAAAAAGATGGTCGGGCTTATAGAATGGTAGCTTAGGAATATTAATCATTCGCAGATCAGCTCCTCGAACCGAGTGATATGCAAGTGTTGAATAAAGATATCGATCACAAATTACCCATGATCGTTTTAAGAGTTTTGCAATAACTTGAGATTTATACGCAGAGGAAGCCAGATAAAATAACAAGCTCGTATCGATCGTTGCGCTCTTTTTGATAAACGGTTTCAAAAGTGCAAAACCCTCTGTGTCGTTCTCATAATCTTCATATCTGATCGCCGGATAATTGTGCTCATTAAGCCACCGTGTTACAGCACAAGAAATGCTTGTTTTACCAACTCCATCAATTCCTTCAAAGACGATTAGTTTACCTTTCATAACATAGCTAAAATATTTCTGACTCTATCCAAGACTCTTGGATCCTCCTTTCCTGCGGCAACCTCAAATTTATATCGAATAAGCCGCCGTGCAATTTCAGCTGCAGATTCCTTTTGAATTGTTTGATGATCAAGAATTCCTTTAGTAAGCATGTTAATTCCCATACTGGTAGCAGATGTTATTTTTCTTAAATGTTTTCCTTGTCTAGGAAATTGTTTCGCCAAGTATCGTAAGAGTTCATAATTTTCCAAATCTCGATTATATGAAGCAGTAGATTTCCTTCGATTATCTTTCATAACCATGTCGTAAAAATCCGCAGAAGCAGCCATGTAAGCTAAATTTATTGGGTGATCAATGGGTAAGTTATACACAGGAAATGTTTCAAATTTTAAATACCGTGGTGCATAGTTCCGGGTCATCTCGTGATATAACTGATTTAAGCAAACGCCAAATTTTCCACTCCCGCCACCGGGGCTCAGTACTAAGAAAATTTTCTTATCACTGTTAATAAATGGATTAGCACTAAGTTCATGAAACAGTTTTTTTTGAGGAAGATAGTTTGAAACAGTATTAAATAAATGAGTCCGTATTTGTAAGTCATCAAGATTATTCATTAATTTCTTTATAATTCGTGGAATTTTTTTACCTTTTGGCATTAAAGTAATGGCAACATTACGGATAGTAACACCAGATTTATTCAATTCCGTAAGTGTTCGGAGTGTTTCTTGGTCGTATGTCGTTTGAAAATCGCCGCGGATCCTACCTCGTAAAATATCAGCTGCTGAAACTATAAAGACAGAGTCGGTGTTTGACTCGCCATGCGATCCTAATTGACAAATTTTCTTGATTATTTTTAGTTTTGCATTCTCATGGTACCCGGGTAGTACGCGCGATGAGTGTTTATCTTGAATTACTTTGCCGCCAAATTCAATGTAGATTCGATCAGAAGAAGAATTAACAACGGAAGCAATCTTTGCAATCTGTGCCGTTAAGTACGTATGAGTGTTAAAACTAGTACGTTTATTCATGAGATTGTTATCACAATCCTATCACGAATACTATAGAGATCGACGGTGACGAAGTCAATACCCTAATAATACGAATATGCCCAATATGAAACGGAATTTATTCCATTTTCTTTTAGGAGTCCAATTTTCTCAGAAACTGACCGCGCGTCTTCAAACCACACAATATGGTAATGCGCTTTTTCATCGATGTAGTTAATCTCTGTCTCGAGCGCATACGGATTCCGCTTAATAATGCAATTCTTCATTTCGCAGGAATCAATAAACTTCTTCTGAATTTGGCTTTGAGTGAGCGTTTTTGCAGCGGTAAACGGGCGTTTTTGTTCATCAACAGTCCAATCGTGTCCGTATAGGCCAAAAATAACGGTTAATTTGTCACGAGTAGTAAATTTCAACATATCGCGGATCATTGTTTGCATGTCGTACCCAAAAATATCGGCTCCTTTTGCTGGGAAATTAGGTCCGGGGGTTCCCCATAATTTATGCATATCGTATGCCATTATGTAAAATTGATCTACGTGAGGCGAGAGTAGTTCAATGCTATATGGTCGGCTTCGGTAAAAGCTGTCGCCGTAGAGCGTCATGGCAAACGATAAGTTATTTTTCTTTATAATTTCCGATGCTTTTTTTACAAACACAAGAATCTGTGTATTTACTTCTTTTCCAGCAAGGCCTCCTACTTCTAAATCTAGAATAATGCCGTCAAATCCATGTTCCTTTGCAATTTCTACTGCTTGAGAGATAATTTTTTCTTGTGCTGCAGAATTCTCCAAAACCACATTATTTATATCGTCATCGACCATACTAATTGTAAGGAGCGTGTTGGGTGTGTCTGCGCTTCGAGAAGCAAAATCTCCGAGGTTTGTATATCCAGTGTTTGTTTTGTTAATCCCTGACGTTGTTGCGGAAACTGAAAAATATATCGCCGTATCAATGGGTCGATTTATGTCCGGTGGAGAAGAGAATGAACTATCACTTTCCGAAAGTGACCAATACGGAACAAAAATGCTCGTTTTTGGATCACCTAATTGTATTGGATTGCCTACGATGGGTGGGGTAACAATTTTCTCCTTTAGAACCTCTGCTTTAGGTTTAAACAACGAAATTGCCCCCCAAAATCCTACGCAGAAAATCACTAGAAAAAGGATATATTTCATGAATATATTATACAAGAAGCGCTAAAACACTTAAAAAAGCAGACCTAATACAATAATAAACACGCTGAGCATTCCAAAAATCAGTGCCGGATGAACATTCCCACTGGCTGGAAGCGATGTTGTTGAGGCTGTTTTGGTTGCTGATGGATTTGCCGTTGCTGTTTGAGCAGCTGCTTGCGTGGCTGTTGCAGCGGCTTTGGTGGCTTGGGCAGCAGCGGTTGCGGTTGGGGCGTTGGTAGGGACACTTGTTGGTAATCCGGTTGGAGTAATTCCCGATCCACCTGTGCCTGATGTTGGCGGAATTGGAGTGTTAGTCGCAGTTTTTGTAGTAGGCGTTGGAGTTTTGGACGTTGGCGTCGGGGAGAGCACGGTTGTAACAATTACACTCGTAGGTGTTGTACTCGGAATATTTACTCGTGCAGGATCAGTTGGAGTTGGCGTATCACTTGGCTTAGGAGCGACCGGAGGCACTGTTGGCATTTTGAGAGTTTCAGTTGGTACACCAGAATCAGGCGCTATACACACAGGAGCATCTTTTGCATCTGTTGACTTACATGCATTTCCGTCTGCTACTATTTCACAGATATATCGTTTAAATGGAACTGCATCAAATGAAATTTCATCTGCATTTGGACCGGATCTTTTAAACTCTTGCTCCGCTCCGTTTTCGACGACTTTTATAACAATGGTATAGCTAAAGTACCCAGCGCCACTCGATTTTATAGCTCGGCATATTCCTTGCGGTGGACGACATGATATAGCGCCTGTTGAAGCCCTGTTTTGGATAAATACTCCGTTTTGAACCACTAAAAATCCAGCCACCAAGCCGGCCAAAAGCACCGCTCCAGCAAGAGAAATGGTAATTAATTGTTTTTTTTGTTTGGTATCCATTGTATTATTTTCTACAACCCGGGTCAGGGCACTCGATAGTTAATTGTGCGTCGGGAACTTTACACGAATTTGGTGGAACAACGTCAGGAGGAGGGACCTGATCCCCATCCCCTGTGCCAGGAGTATTTGTTTGTGGCGTGTTTTGAGTGGTTGTTTGTGTTGTTTGGGTAGTCTGTGTTGAAGTCTGTACTCTTTGACTACCACTTGCAACACAACAAACATAAGTCCCACCGGTATCCGAGCCTGACAGCTGACCACTGTCGTTTAGATCTCCAACATGAGTAGTATCTGCTGGGCATGAGCCGGGCCATTTATATCCGCCCGCAGCTATACATTCGTTAGTCGAATACGCTTTCGTTGAGCTTGTTTGACTACGGTTAACAAAAAGCATTCCTCCGCCCATGGCAACCAAAAGCCCTAATGTAGTAACGGCGCCAATGACTTGCTTTTTCGAGAGCGAACTCTGTGAATGTGAAACGTACGGCGACTGTAATGGAGTGAAAGTTTCAGACATGTACTCATTGTTGCAAAAATGTGCGGAGTTGTCAAGGCTGGCATATCGAATACATCCCATTCTGATTCTTTTTCACGATTCCTTCAATTTCTAGCATAGATATAATTGTAAGTATGGCAACAATAGATAATTCTGTTTTTCGGGAAAGTTCATCGGGCGAGCCGGGTTCGGTAAGCAGGGCGGAGAGAATAATTTGTTCATTTTCCGAGCGGTTTAGGAGTATATTTTGAGAGTCTTTTGTGCGTGCATGTAATTTATATTCATCTAAAATATCCTGAGCAGTAGTTACAAATTTTGCCCCATTTTTAAGAAGAATATTTGGAGCCTGCGATAAATGGGATGTAATGGGAACCGGTGGGGCAAATACATCTTTTCCCTGATCAGCGGCATATTTGGCGGTAATAAGCGTCCCCGATCTATCAGTGCCTTCAATAACTAATACTCCATTACTGAGCCCTGAAACGATTCGGTTTCTACTTACAAAAAATCCTTTTTGTACATACGTGCCCGGGGGAAATTCTGAAACAATAGTACCACCGGATGAAATGATTTCTTTATACAGTTTAGCGCGAGATGAGGGGATATTATCTACGCCGCAACCGAGAACTGCGATCGTATCTCCTTGAGCCTCAAGCGCTCCCCGATGAGCGAAGCTATCAATACCAATAGCCAGGCCTGAGATGATCGTGCAGCCTGATAGGGCCAGGTCGCGTGCAAATGTTTTTGCAATTTCCTCGCCGTAACTACTTGGTTGACGGGTGCCAACGATGGCGATAGATTTGTTTTGAGAATTTAGTAAATTTGCGTTGCCAACAACGAATAATCCGATGGGTGGGTCGGAAATACTGCGAAGTTTGCTAGAATACTGGGGAGAGTCACGATGTATATATTGTATAGATTGTTTTAACAGGGTAGCATGCTCTGCTATAGGATTAAACGAGGACCGAAACGTCCGGAGTTTTTTCGTCAAATCTTGCCCCAAAATCGGAACTAACGTATTTTCTTTGGCG
This sequence comes from uncultured Gammaproteobacteria bacterium, assembly GCA_964422025.1. Taxonomy (GTDB): domain Bacteria; phylum Patescibacteriota; class Microgenomatia; order UBA1406; family HO2-37-13b; genus 2-01-FULL-39-24. Next base: position 81,666 of record CAYQYZ010000002.1, on the reverse strand, counting down.
TAAAAAGCGTCTTTTGCATTTCCAAATTCTTCAATTAATGCGGTAAAATGCATGGGGCCTATGCCATAAAACATCGAAAATGCGAAATAATAGGGGGTTTGCTTGTCCATTTGTAGGCATAATACACCCCAATTATTAAATTCTTATTAAATTTAGCAAATTACTTTTACAACCTTCCAGTCCGCCAGCTGGCGGAGAACAGACACTACCAACCTCGAAGGTTGAACAGGCACAGTTAACCTCTTAGGTTGTTAATATAATGTATAATTGCTTCATGAAAACGTTTTATTTAACCACCGCAATTCCATATGTAAATGCAGCCCCACATATTGGTCATGCACTAGAATTTGTGCAATCCGACGCTGTTGTACGTTTTCATAAAAATCTCCTTAACGAAGAAACCTGTTTACTTTCCGGGGCCGATGAAAATGCCCTCAAAAATGTTCAAGCTGCGGAAAAGGCGGGAATGCCGGTGCAGGAATTTGTCGATTTACATGCGGAGGAATTTAAAAAACTCGCAACCGTTCTTAATGTTCACATCGACGTCTTTCAAAAGGGAACCGCACCATCTCACGTTTCTTCTTCTCAAAAACTCTGGGAACTGTGTGCACAAAACGGAGATATTTATAAAAAAAGCTACACCGGTTTATATTGTGTTGGCTGCGAGGCGTTTTATACCTCCGAAGAACTTAACGATCAGGGGGAATGTTTTGAGCATCCAGGCAAACCACTCGAAGAAATTTCTGAAGAAAATTACTTCTTCAAACTTTCAAAATATCAGGAACAACTTAATGAATTAATTTCCAATGACGCGATTAAAATAATTCCTGAAACGCGCAAAAATGAAATGCTTGGATTTCTGCGACAACCACTCCAAGATATTAGTATTTCCAGATCTAATGCCCGTGCAAAAAACTGGGGAGTTCCGGTTCCGGGCGATGATACGCAAAGAATGTATGTATGGTTTGACGCACTCAATATATATCAGTCCGGCGTTGGGTTTGGACACGATGACGAGCAATATAAAAAATGGTGGCCAGCGAATCATGTAATTGGTAAGGGGATTTCTCGGTTCCACACTATTTATTGGCCTGCATTTTTACTATCCGCAGGACTGGCGCTCCCCAAGAGCGTGCTTATCCATGGGTATTTCACGGTTAATGGGCAAAAAATGAGCAAAACATTAGGGAATGTAGTTGACCCGTTTCAATTAGTAGAGAAGTATGGGGTCGACGCGGTTCGCTACTACTTTTTGTCAGAAATTCCAACAACGGCCGACGGAGATTTTTCAGAAAAACGATTCATAGAAGTGTATAATTCCGATTTGGCAAACGGGCTGGGGAATTTGATTTCCCGAACAGCAAAAATGGCAAGCGGACTGACGTTTGAAAAAGGCGCAGTTCTTTCACTAACCGACATAAAAGAGGGTGCAGAGTTTGAAAATGCATTACGTGAATTTCGATTAAACGAAGCAATCGCGCTCTTGTGGACTCGAATCCGAGGATTAGATAAATATATTAACGAAAACGAACCGTGGAAAATTGCTGACCAGTCCAAGCTCCAGGAGACCCTAGTGCCAGTCGTTACCGGACTGCGTGAGATTGCCTATTTGCTACAACCTTTTATGCCTGAAACTGCAGAAAAAATGCAGAAGCAATTTAGTGGAAGTGAAATTTCTATAGAATCTTCGTACTTCCAGAGGGTGGTAGGCTGATGAATCCTTTCATACGGTGCGAGATATCTGTTTTGCCAGCTTTGTCAACCTCCGAGGTGGAACGTGCCTAGACAACCTTCGAGGTTGTACGTGCGTATTCAACCTACCAGGTTGTATCGAGCGGAGTATGCGGAGATTCTTCGCCTTCGGCTCAGAATGACAAATCGGCTCAGGATGATGGTTAATTCCTCTCAAAATATGCCTTCATAATATCCCTTGCAATTGGTCCCGCAACTGTCGATCCTTCTCCGGATTCTTCAACCATAACAGTTACAATAATTTCTGGTTTTTCATAGGGTCCGAATGCGCTGATCCACGCATGAGGAAGCCCTGAAAGTGCGTGGGACTCGGCCGTTCCGGTTTTGCATCCAATTGGAATTTTCTCAATTGTTCCATTGCGTTTTATTCCAAATTCAAAAAAAGGCCATCCGGTTCCACCTGTAGCACAGGCCTGTTTCATTCCTTCTCGAACCAGTTCAATCGTCTTACTCTGCAACCCTAGTGAGGTGCATTCCGGCTTTTCTTCATACAGCAATTTCGGCTTACACAGGCTCCCGCCATTTGCAAAAACAGCATTGGCCATATTTACCTGAAGCGGTGTAACCTGTGTGTATCCCTGGCCAATCGACATGTTGTACGTGTCTCCTAAATACCAGTTTTCATTTAGTACTTCTTTCTTCCAAAATGCGGATGGAATGCTTCCCGTAACTTCTTCGCTCATTAAAATGCCCGATTTTTGCCCGTATCCAAACCGTTCTGCCCATTTTTTCATGGCCTGGTCACCTAAAAGGGCACCAATTCGGTAGAAAAATATGTCATTTGAACGTTTCAACGCTTTTACAACATCCACCGGTCCTTCGGTTTTTCCGTACTGTAAAAAATACCAGTTTCCGAAACTTAACGACCCGGCCTTAATAGATCCTTCATCATTTACAATATATTTTTCATCAATCTTTTTCTCTTCCAAGGCCCCGGCTGCAACAGTAGTTTTAAAAACTGATCCGGGTGGATAGGCGGCTTGTAACACTCGGTTAAATAGCGGATAGTTCTTATCTTTCAAATATTCTTTTATTTTTTGATTGTCCTGGGTAATAAATGCATCGGGCGAGAATGTGGGAATTGACAACATGAGTACAATTTCACCCGTACTTGGCTTTGTTGCGATAATCGATACCTTTTTTCCAGCAGCGTCTTTACTGGCAAGCGCGATTTCATACGCCTTTTGCTGTAAGTATGAGTCGAGTGCCACGCGCAAATCGGGTTGCTTTACTGGGGGAATCAGGCTGAGCGTTTTAATCTGTTTTTCACGCGAATTAACCTCTACTAAACGTTTTCCATTAATGGGTCGTAGCAAACATTCATACACTTTTTCGATTCCTTTTTTTCCAATTACATCGGCTCCGCGCAATTTGTGTTTGCATGCGTCTTGATCTAAATCCGTTTTATCAGCCGATTGAATGTATCCAATATAATGGGCATTTGCGTCGCCGTTCACGTACGATCGGGTGCCGTTTTTAGAAGAAGCCACCACCAGGCCCATTCGGTCTACTATGTCGGCTCGATCGCCCTTAATAGACAACTCTCGAATGCGATTATTTTCTGCAACCCCTTTATAATATGTTCCACGAACGATGGTTAACTGAAAAAGTCTCCCGAGCAGGAGGAGTGCAATGACAGTGAGAACAAATGGGAGAAAATAAATTCTTCGCCCGGCTTCCGGAACGCCTTTTCTTCTAAAATTAATGTCTTTTTCTTCGATTCGAATGTAGGGAAGGGGAAGTTTAATCATGAACTTCTATTATAGCAGCCTCGCATGTGCGATCAGGTATAATGTAACTATGAAACGAGTTCTTTTTTCACTCATTTTGTGCGCAGTATTCGCCCTCAGCGCCCAATCGACCCATGCTATAACGGGTGCCAATAATAAATACGGTATTCATGTAGCAACTCCTTCAGAACAAGATATTAAAGACGGCGCAGCATTGGTAAATACAAATGGATCGTGGGGCTACATGACAGTCGTGTTGCAAGAAAAAGATCGCGATAAAAAATCACTCCAACACATGTGCGATCATTTTCGCGATAATAAATTAATTCCAATTTTCCGACTTGCCAGCCACGCCGAAGGTAATTCATGGGCGCTCCCCAAAAAACGAGATGCATTTGCCTGGGCCGATGTATTGGGTTCGGTAAATTGTTCGACGAAAAATATTTACGTCACCCTATTTAACGAAGTAAACATGGCAACCGAATGGGGTGGGGCAGTGAATCCAAAAAGTTATGCTGATATTGCACTTTTTTATGCTAATGCTATTAAAAATAAAAATCCCGATGTGCAAGTTTTACTTGCTGGGTTAAATCAAACGGCTCCACACAATCCGCCATACTTTAACTCTGCCCAGCGGTTTTTAGATGAAGTTCTGGGGAACCAATCCCCACTATGTAATATTATTGATGGCATTGCTTCGCACTCGTATCCTCCGGACTTTATTGGTTCACCTAATGCGCGAGGGTTGGGAAGTATTGCCGGATACCAAGTTGAACAAGCGATTTATGAAAAACATTGTGGACGAAAATTACCTGTTTTTATTACCGAAGCGGGGTGGAAGAATAATGCACTTTCACCTGCAATTTTGAAAGATTACTACAAAAATGCGTTCGAAGAGGTGTGGGCCAAAGATGACTCGGTAAGGGCTGTAACACTCTATGATTTGAACGGAAGCCCTCCAAACACCGATTTTGCGTATCGTGCTGCAACAGCCGAAATTCATGGTATTGTTGAACAAAATTCAACATGCGGAGGTTTCCGGGAAATCTACTGTTTTATTAAAAATGACCTGCAAAAAACCAATGGAGATCCGGCTCAAAAATACAGCGCATCTATTTTAGTAACGATTCCACAAACGGTCATTGCAAATTCAAAATATGAGTATCAAATTTGGATTAAAAACAACCCTTCCAAAAGTACGGCAACGTGGTCAAAAAATGACGGGTACCGAATCGGATTTACTAATAACGCAATTTCAGGTTCATTCACCGATTTTCATAATGTAAAACCCGGAAATTCATTTATTACTACACTTACATTTAATTCGGGAGCGGACTTGAAAACGCATAACTTGAAAGTGTGCCTATTTAAAGGCGCCGAATGTGTAAATGAACTTTTTGCCTGGAATTTAACCGTTGTTGCGCCACCTAAATTAGAAATTGAAGCTCGCGTTTTTCCGCTTGCTAAAGCAAGTGGGGAAGGGTATGAACTACAGATTTTTAGAGCCCGCGATGAAAAGTTAGTGTTTAGAAATTCTGACATTGTATTAGTTAATGGGAAAGCTACCATTCCTGCAGTTTCGGGCATTGCGCTTGATGAAGCCTACCGGATTGTTTTGTTAGGAGAAGCAAAAGCATATTTGCCAGTGCAAGTCGCTTCGTACCTATTTACGGGTAAAGACGATAAAATCCAATTCCCAGCATTTGTACCAATTGATTTCAATGGCGATGGAAAGTTTACACTTTCAGATTTTTTAGGACGTTAAAGTCATCCTGAGAGAGCGAAGCGACCGAAGGATCTCGGTGTTATGCAGCGATTGATTGGAGCGTCGCGAGATGTTCTTCTACATTCTCCTTAAAATAGCTCCCCGGACACACACCCGTAGGCGCATATTTTCGAGAAACAACCTCTTTTAACGTTACATCGTTTATCCCACCATCAAGCACGATTTCCCCAGTATATCCTCCCACACGCAGCTCATCAATCTTATTAAGCACCTCAGGCTTGAATGGATTTCCCTGTGCGCCGGGAGTGATAGTCATAAGTTGAACACTTTTATACTGCATGATAAGATCGAGATACTCTGCAATTGAATCTTCCGGATTCAACACAAGTCCAATCTCATATTTAGGATGCGAAACAATGTTTTTCCCGCTTTCACTTACGGGAATAAATACGCGATTTATGGCTAGTTTGGAGTCGAGCCTTTCAATTTGCTCTATGTACGAGGCATAATCGCGCACCATTAAGTGAAATTCGACAGTTTTACCTTGTAAATTACTGAAATCTACACTCTCAAGATCATGTGGTTGTACCGTTTTACTCGGCACAAATAAGCCATCGGCGATGTCGAGCTGGAAATGAGAAAAATGTGGAGCTACGTTTTCAATTTGTGCCACAAAATCTTCCAAAGCATGCTCAAGAATTGAAGGATATATGTTCATGTGACTATTGTACTATATTGGCCTGTCATCCCGAACTTGTTTCGGGATCCCCGTCACCCTGATGATCCTATAGCATTGATTTTTCCCTCATTTTATGCTATACTCATAGGCATATTGGACAATTATTGAGTCTTGACATAAATAATCGCATATATCGTCTAAAGCTCATTTTTTTGAACAATTGTGCACCTTACAATATATTTGTAAAGTAGTTTACAAATAGCCCGGCCGAAATATTATATATTCGTCATTCTGAACTTGTTTCAGAATCTCTATTCTGTCATCCTGAGCGCAAGCGAAGGATCTCCACCTGTCATTCCGATTCGCAATTCGCGATGAAGAATCCCTATCAGTCAATCTGAACAAAGTGAAGAATCTCGATTTGAGATTTTCCATTTTTTGTTTAGAACAATGACCGATTAGGATGCTCGTATTTTGAGGATGACAAGACAGTGTTACAGTTGCCCATTTTTGGGATGCCCCGTTTTTGACGTGCGCAATCCTGCACAAATCTCTCGTCGAAAGCGTTCCCACGTTTTTGACATTGACCGTAGTAACCGAAAGGAAACTACTAACGGAACGGAGTCTGATATGTTGTGCGAATGGTGCAAAGAACAACCCGGTGTAGAACGATGTCAAGGTTGCGATGATAGCGCACCTTTTCTCTGCAAGTCGTGTTTAGATCGTCATCTTGCCAATTCCGCGTATTGCAGGAACAAGATTGCGCTCTTGAATGGCCTTGCCGGGGTTCCCGGATCATCTGGTTTGATTGCTCGGATCCGAAACCGCTGGAATTAGATCTGTCAACCTCCAGAAAGGAGGAAGACAACTAAGTAATCGCTAGGCACCCCGCCCAGCGAAACCAGAACACCTGTTATAGGAGAGCCTATGGACATTCTGTCATATCGCTAGACGTTGTCTAGTGAAACCCCTCAACTCCAAAGGGAGCCACCATGGAATTTGTTCCAGGCTCTGAACAAGCAGACCCGTTCCTACAAGTCGTTGCGTTCTTGATCGGCATTACCCTCGCATTCCTTGTAGTATGGGCAGGACGACGGTAAAGACCGATCCGCGAATCACCCGGCACTTGCTTGGTGAAACCCCTTTTGCGAAGCTTCGGTTTCGTGATACAAAAATTCTCGGAGGAGAGCATGATCCTAGCACAGGTCGCAAACACTGCAACATTATCAGCCCCGATCATGTCGGGAGCCGGCCTCATCATGAGCGTATTGGCGCTTGCGCTACTCTCGTGCGTCTTCAAGTCGCTCTGAGGAGGTGGAACCACCTAGGACAAGGTCTCAACCTTAACAAAAGAATATTTCTCGGCTTGAGCTGAGGTGCACTTCTCCCTGTGGGGTAGAATTTATCGTGAGCGATCACGTTAAAAATGTTTCTACCCCCAGGGAAGTGCCTTCATATTTTCGTATTAAATCCCGAATAACTTCGAAGCATTTTCATCAACCTGTTTTACAAAATCCTCTTCATTTTCTCCTCGTAAATTCGCAATAAATTTCGCAATTCCCGGTAAATTTTTGGGTGTATTAGGAAACGCTTTTTGACTTTTTAACGGTTCGGGCAACAAGAAAGGGGAGTCTGTTTCAAGTACTAGCAATTCAGGAGGAATATATTGTACAAATTTTTGTTTGGCCGGATAATACGTAATATCTCCATCAACCCCAATGTACACGCGATGTTTAATTGCAAATTGCAGAATCTTGCGATTGGGTTCGCAGCAATGAACTACTACTTTTCCTTCTAATCGTTTATCCCATTTTTGGGTCAGAATTTCCAGCATTTCATCGGCGGTTTCTCGATTGTGAATAATTACTGACTTTCCAAATTGAATAGCGAATTGTAACTGGCGGGTAAAAAATTCTTTTTGGACGGTCATGAATTCTTCATCAATCTGATACTGGGTATATTTGGTATCTTTGTACAAATGTCTGTCGAGCCCAATTTCGCCCACTGCGACAACCCGGGCTTTTTTAAGGAGTGCCTTAATTACAGATAGACGATGCTCATAATCGATTGCTTTCCCATTTGCCTTTCCAACCTCTTCGAACACGTGGTGTGGGTGAATTCCCACTGCAGCATACATGCCTGCATATTTTTGGGCAATTTCAACAGCTCGAACAGATGATTTATTGTCGGTTCCGGGAATAACGGCTATATGAATTCCGGCTGCGTACACTTCGTCAAGCGTTGTATCGAGATTTTTTGCAAATGCTTTGAAATTCAAATGTGCATGTGTATCAATCATACGGTACTATATAATGTAACAAATGAAAATCTATATTGGGTCCGATCATCGGGGCTTTGAACTTAAAAATCAGCTCTTCACCTGGCTCACCGATAACGGGTATGACATTTATGATACCACTAAAACGTTTGATGCAAGCGATGATTATCCGTTAATGGTGGAATCGTTGGTAGGAATGATGAAAGAGAGTGGGCTGGAAGATTCCCGGGGAATTGTGCTGTGTGGATCGGGGGTAGGAGTAGATATTGCAGCAAATCGTTTTGAGGGGATTCGCTGTGCGTTGGGGTTTGATGAAAGTCAGGTTAGACACGCGCGCGATCATGAAGATGTAAATGTGCTTGCGTTGGCGGCTGATGAGATTGATGTGGATTTGGCTAAAAAATTGGTGCAAATTTTCTTGGAAACTGCTGCTTTGAATGAGCCCCGCATGATTCGTCGCGAGAAACAGTTAGACGAGCTTTGACACCGCGTTCGTGAAATCTTTTGGATCGAATAATTCTAACGCTCGTTTTTGAGCAGATGCACCGAGTTCGTTTCGTTTCTCTGTATCTTTAAGGAGAGTTGTGATTTTATCCGCAATGTCCTGAGGGTCGGTTGGGGAAGCGAATAGGGCAGTGCGGCCGGCGGTTTCATGGAAAATAGGCGTGTCGGAGAGAACACTAGGCACTCTTAACGCTGCTGCCTCGGCATATGAATATCCAAACCCTTCGTCGTGAGAAACGAGTACGTTACATACGGCATTTTTATAGAGCGTAATGAGTTCTTCATCGGAAACATACCCCGGGAAAATAAATTTTGGGTCGTCTTTTGCCAGTTCATAGAATTCTTGGTATCCCCTATGCCATTTATGAGGCAGGGGAGGGGTTGAAAATGCCTTTCCAACAAACACACATGAAATGCCAGATAGCTTAATAGCACGGGCTAAAGTAGGCAAGTTTTTGTTCCAATTTACGTCGCCGACGTAAATACAGTAGGGAATATTGCGTTTGGGATCCCGAAACAAGTTCGGGATGACAGATGAGACTTCACTTTTCCTATTTGGAGCCTTAAGAAAGACCGGATCGACGGGTGGGTAGGCAACATGAATGCAGTCTGCGGGAATTTTAAGGTAATTTTGAATGTCTTTTTTGGCAACCTGCGAAATCGTTAGAATTGTAATAAATTTTTTCAGCGCCAACTTGTTTTTAAACAACTTAATTTTTCCTTTAATTCCGATAGGGAAGTGGTTTGCAAATTTCAGGGGGATTACGTCAAAAATCGCAATGACTCCCCTGCCAACTGGTTTTGCGGAAGGGAGGGTGAAGGGTTGCCACAACGGGAGCTGTTCGTATGAAACTCCAGCGGAATTTAGGGCTTTGTAGTAACGCCCTGCCCCTCGATACACACCTATTTTATCGACTTTTTTCATAGAGGAATATGTATTCAACCAGGTAGCGCAAGCTTGAAAAGAGGGAAAATACGAATCCGGGAAAGCCATCGGCATACCCACGATGACGAAAATACGTTTTGAAAAACCACATTTTAGGCATAAAAATGCCATATTTCACGGCATTTTGCACGCTTGGACGCATACCTTTTTTAAAGTTTTTTTCAGCTTCTAGTCGGGCATAGCGAACCCATTTTTCTACGTATGCGGTAAATGTAGGGTATGGATAATGTAAAAGGTCATTTTTAAGCCAACCCACTTCCCCATTTACCGTTACTTGTTCATGAACCGTTTTGCATGCAAAATGTGCGACGCCATTTTTATACAAACGAATTGTTGGGTCTGGGTACTGTCCCCCTTTTCGTAGTGGTTTGCCAAGGAAGTAATTCAGGCGGGGAATCCAATATGCGACAGGACTGAGATCTCTCATTTCGTTCGAGATGACATGGGTATCGTGCGGATTTACAGAGGCGTCATCCTGAGTTGCGCTGTCATCCTGAACTTGTTTCAGGATTTCCTTACCCAACTCTCCCGACACCACTTCATCTGCATCAAGCTGTAAAATCCAATCACCGGTACATTTTTCAAGTGCCTTTTGCTTGTTAATGTGAAACATTGGAGGATTTTCTTCGTGGAAAACCTTTATTTTTGTCATCCCGGACTTGGTTCGGGATCCCTCATCGAGTTTTTTAAGGATAGAGAGTGTCTCGTCGGTCGATCCGCCGTCTACCACAACAATTTCATCAGCAATATCGTAAACCGATTCAATACAGCGGGCAATGGTACTTTCTTCATTAAAAATCGCAAGGGCTACGGAGAGTTTCATATGTTTATTATATAGATCCTGAAACAAGTTCAGGATGACAAAATCATTTGTGTATTAAAATTTGTTTCAGTCTTTCCTTCAAACTGCACTTTATTAATAACCAGCTTACTCTCCTGTAGAGTGCAATCGGTGATTTTCATACGTTTATCGCCTACTTTTGTCCAGATTCCAGGCCATGGGAAGAATGCTCGGAACTTGTTATATACGGTTGAACCGTTCTCTTGGAGCGCACTTCGGACATCATCAAGTTCTACAAATCCATCATCTTTTTTAAGTAGTTTGGTGAATGTGGCTTGAGAATGATCTTGTTGCACTGGCGGCACACCGAGATTCTTCCCCGCCGCTTCGCTCTGGGTCAGAATGACATGCTTAAACATTTCAAACCCCATCTTTGTCAGTTCCCTTTCCAAATCGGGCCGTTTCTCATGGACACCAATCTCATATTTTTCCTGCGCAATAATTGCTCCGTGATCCATTTTCTCATCCATTTGCATGAGCGTTACCCCGGTAGTTGTGTCTCCATTCAAAAGCGGATACGCAGTAGGCGAGGCACCGCGATATTTTGGAAGTAGGGAAGGATGAATGTTCCAAAAACCGAGTTGTGGTAAGGCTAAAATGTTTGCGGGAATTATGCGACCGTAGGCATACACGAGCGCCACATCAGCGTTAGCTAGAGCTCTATAATGCTCTGAATCAGGGTCGGGGAGTGCGGTAATTACTTGCAAATCATGGCTTTGAGCCAGCACTTTTACTGGGCTTGGGGTTATAATCTGCTTTCTTCCAACGGGCTTGTCGGGTTGCGTAACCACCAAAACAACTTCAATAGAGCGTAAATCGGGATCAGTTAAAATTTTCCCCAAAAAATCGGCTGAAAATTGCGGTGTTCCAAAATATGCGAGTTTCATTTTTATTATTTAGTTGTCACTATCTTAGTTCTGTCATACGAGTTTGACCTTCAAAAGTAGTAGTCTGTAGTTGTTGTTCTCGATCTACAAACAATCGTCCTTCTGGAGAATCGTACCACCTAATTGTATCTTGTAATCCTGTCATGAGAGTATGTTTTGGCTCCCAGCCTAAAGATCTCATTTTGCTCGAATCCATTGTATATCTATGGTCATCTAATGGTCTTTCTGGTTGTATTAATTGTATACTATCTGCAGGCTGATCTTCGCCAGTTCTATCTCTTAAAGCATGGAGCATCATATTTGCAATATCTTGATTTGATATTTCCACACCTGAACCGATGCAATATTCATCTCTGTGTTGTACGCTAGGATCGGTTAAGATGATTTCTAGTGCTCTACACGTATCAGATACATGAGTATACTCGCGTGTGTGGGTTTGATTTCCTTCGTAGAGCGTGATTGGTTGTTGACGAAGCCTGCGTGAAAAAGATCTCGCAATTAGGGCTTCTGGTTTTTGTCGAGGTCCATAGTTGTTCGAGTGATAGCTCATGGTGACTTTAGGTAAATGTAAGCTGTCCATGAAATCACGTACTATTTCGCCTTGCATAGCTTTTGAACGAGCATATGGGTTTTGAGGATTATATGCAGATGATTCATCAAATAATTCATCGGGTCTTTCTAAAGAATGTGAACCAAAAACCTCATCGGTATTAATAACATGCAATTTATGAACGCCTACAGCACGCGCTGCATCAAGAAGATTTCGGGTGCCTCCTACATTATTTCTTATGAATTCAGCTTCCCCTCCTGCTTTCCATGATTTATTGACTGATTGCTCAGCGGCAAAATGTATGACTGTATCGCAACCATGTTCTAGCATGACAGCTGCAAGTTCAGGTGAATATATTGAAAGGTCAAGTTTTATAAAGTGAATTTTTTCAGAATCACTTGTTGTGGGTTCCGCTTCGGTCTGTTCGGGAAATATGGGAATGGTTGGATCGACTCTATCCAAACAGACTATAGTTTCATTTGGATGTTGACGGTGCCAGTATTGCGCGAAGTTACTTGCTAGAAAACCAGAAGTTCCGGTTATTAATATACCCATATTAAGGGTATATTATACTCCAATTCGTACTGTTGTAAGGCTTTAAATGATTCTTTATCGTGTTACTTGAAATGACTTCACTTGTTTCAATAGTGTTTTTGCTTCTTCATTTTCTTCAAAATGTTTACGGACTGGCTGCAGTAGTTGGTCAAGGAGTGTGGCGACGGTGTTTTTTAAGTCCATAGGGTGAATTTCCTTACTCACAAACGCATTCTCCAGAGCTTCATAAGAGGCGAAGGAGACGGTTCCGCCAAATTTTTCTGGACGCTCGATCGTAATTTCGCCCAATCCCAATTTATCAAGTGATTCAAAAATAATATATCTACAATATTCTAGAATTGGATTTTCCTCAGTCACCCCTTCCGGACAATATGCTTTTGCAATTTTTCGAGAAATCTCTTCGGCCGTATCAGTCATAAAAATAGCCGAATCGGGATTGGATTTTGACATTTTTAGCTCTATAGTACGGGCGACTACATCGTCATCTGCTCCTGCGGGTTTGTGCTGTAAGCCCAATAACATGTGGTGACTTACTACAATTGGTTTATCAAATCCTAACTGGTTAGCAATTTCGCGTGCTAGCATGTTTACTTTGCGTTGATCCATGCCTAATTGGGTAACTTTAGCCTTTAAGTAGAAGACATCGGCCGCTTGCATGGCAACGTACATAAGTTGCGCTAAGGTGAGGCTGTCAGATTCTGCTCGGCCAATAATTTCTGCAGAATGAGCGAAGCGCTTAATTGAATTTGTTTTTGCAATTTTCATGACCAATTCCCAATACGCAGGATCTTTAACTGTTTCGCTTGCCCATAAAAATTCTACGTGATTCATGTCCATTCCTGCAGCTTTCCACACTTCGATGAAATAACGACCGACCGTTTGAATTTTCTCCAAATCGCCATCCATTTTGTTGTTTAAATACGCATGCCAGTCGGCAACCAACATTTTGAAATGAGCACCCGTGGCGATTGCTTTGTTTACATTAATTACTCGCAGAATTCCGGCGGCAATATGCATTTGCCCGGAAGGTTCAAAGCCGTCGTAGCAAACATATGAGTCATTTGAAGCTAAAAAGTCGCGGAGTTCATCGGAAGTTACAATTTCTTGCCCAACCTCGTTTAGGAGCTTTGCGCGTTCGTCGGTAGTCATGGAAGTATTATAGCAAATGGTATTGTCATTCTGAGCGGAGCGAAGAATCGCCGGTAGGACTAATTGCTTTCGACGGAACTGCAGTTGGCTCCGTACACGTAATCAGCACGCTCGATTGGCGCACGCGCAACTTAGATTCTGGGGAGGCTAATTTATATACCGTTTTACAATTTTTATCCTTAATTTCCCTCAAAACTTGTGCGGGAATTCCCAAGGCCACTGTTGGTGTGGGAGTGAGAGTTACGGTCGGGGTAGGCGATGGGGGAACGTATACGCTATCGGCAAGCCCTACATGTTTTCCGTAGCGGAAACCAATTAAAAACAAGGCGATACACGCTAGAACTGCAAGAAATATAAGAGATCGGATATTTTTGGGCATGCACTAAGTATACTAAAGTTGATTCACATCTTTATTGATGTCGTTAAAGTCCTCATCAATATCGCCGACTTCAATAGCATCGGCTTCTGTTTGTTCGTGAATTTCAATGGTTCCCGTTGGCTCAACTGCTACTTGCTCGGTGCTCTGTGCGGGAGTTGATGACTGTTTAGATTTACCTGTCATTAAAAATGCGGCTCCTAATACAATTATAAGTACGGCTCCTAAACCGAGCCATATCATGGGTCGTTTTAGTAAAGGCGAAGACACTGTGTCGTTCGTGTTTACGGTAGTTTCAGGCACAATTGGAGTTGCGGTTGGAGGAGTTGTAGAGTTCGTAACTGCGTTATCTTCCATATTATAAGGCCGTTACAGCTCGAGCTGCTTTTACAACGGCTTGTTTTGCATCAATTACCATTTTGTGAACTGTTTGCAAGTCTGCATGCAGCCCTGAAACGGTAGTTCCAACGTCTGTTCGTAATTTATCCTCGGTCGAGATGGTTATGGTGTATGTTTTGCCAGCCTGGGTAGTAATTGCTGTTTTCGCACTTGCAATTGCAGTTTGGGCAGCATCAATACTAGCTTGGGCTTCAGTTGTATCGGTTCCAGCTGTTTTTGCTTCAGTGGCTTTTGTTTGAAGTCGAGTAAGAATTTCGGTCAATTTATCAAGCGTTTCAAGGAATCGATCGGTAGCCTTTTTATTTACATTCGCAAATCGAGTGTCAAGTTTTTCAACAATTTTTTTCTTGCGTTCATCTTTTAGTTCGGCAAGTTTTTCTTTGAATTCTTCGCGAGCGTCCATACGTGCTTGTTTATTCTCCTGTCTGGTCTCTGCCATGTTGTTTTTGAATTCTTCTCGAACTGTTTCTTTACCGTTAATAACCGTTTTTTGATACACACGGCTGGTGCCTGAACCGGTCGCATTTGTTTCCATTTTTACATACGTATTGCCTTCGCGGACTTCAAGCGTAGATGCCTGTACAATAGGAGTAAGTGTTGAAGAAAGAATCGCGAGCGTAGAAATCACTCTGAAAGTTCTGGTGATCATATGCAATCATTATACACAGTTGAAAGTTTTTGTCAAATTTGCGGCTACCGTACCTTCTTGACAATCTAAACCTATAGATATATACTACATGGCATTATGGGAGGAAGACTTGAATTTGGAGATACAACAATTTACTTCGGAGACAAAAAGAGACTTGTTGAAGCAAAGGGATTTGGAGGTCTCCCACTTCGTGTTAAGTCGGCTCTTGAGCAATTTGCTCCCGTAGGCACTGCTCGAGGGTTTAGTATATATTCATGGGGGGACGTTGCCAAAGCTGGTCGAGATCGGGTTGAAATTCGTCCGGAGGGAATAATATTTCAGATACCTAAAGACAGAGCCGGGCACGTACAACTTAATGCACCAGTACAGCACTTTCCAATACCTGGTGGAGCGGATCTCATACCCATGCTCGAAATGGATCTCCCGGAAGAGCATAGACGAGATCGCGGTGAACGTTTTAATGACGAGCTCGAATAACACTTTTGCCTTATTGACAAAACCGACGCAGGTAGTATAATAGTTCTCGATCCTCCTTACTAAAGAGGTTCAGAATATTGAAAAGTTTTTCTAACAAGTTTTTTTCATAGGGTGCCCTCAAATTGAGGAAAAAACGGCGTCTTTGTATCCTCCCGTGTGTTAGGTGATGCAGGCTCGTTTACCCTTTTTCATAAATAAAAGAAAAACTTTCATTCCCCTCTTTTTAAGGAGGGTTTTTGTAGCCCAACTACCTGTGAGCGTGCTTCCTGTACAAGCAAGAAATGCAATGAAAAATTATTTTACTTCTTTATAAATTTATATATCTATTCCTATGTCGGATAAAAAAACCACAGATCTTCCAGCCGATGATCTAGTATTTGAATCTGAAGCCGCAGCTGCTTCAACCGTTACAACCCCTGATGCGTTCGATTTGCCAGGAGATCCAATCGTTATTGATCGAGCAGATGTGGCTGCGCCTATGCCTGAAGACATGCAAGCCGATTCATTTCAGAATGTTGCGCCAAAAAAGGCTTCATCTGCGCCTGCAAATGCCGATAGCTCAAATTCCACCGGTTACGGAGAAGTTAACCTCGAAGATCGCATTAAAGACGACCTTAAAATGGCATTCCCAGGAAGCGGTGTGCTTGAAGTAACCTACAACGGATTTGGCTTTTTACGTCCAAAATTCACCCCGTCGCCTGATGATATTTACGTTTCTCAGTCACAAATTCGCAAATTTTGGCTTCGCCCGGGCGATCACGTAGAAGGATTGGTTCGTCCTCCAAAACAGAACGAAAAATTCCATGGCTTGCTTAAAATTGAGAAAATCAATGGCGTGGTTATGAATGACATGGAAAGCTATAAGCGCAAACGATTTGACGATCTAACATCCATGTACCCGGATCGCCAAATTAAGCTTGAAACCGAGCCTGATATTCTTTCCACAAGAATTATCGACCTCGTTTCCCCAATTGGTTTTGGTCAGCGCGGACTCATTGTTTCCCAGCCAAAAGCCGGAAAAACAACCGTGCTTAAAAACATTGCTAATGGAATTACCACCAATTACCCGGATGCACATTTAATGGCTATCCTCATTGGTGAACGACCTGAAGAAGTAACCGATTTAACTCGATCCATGAAGGCCGAAGTTATTGCGTCGCATTTTGATGCGCCACCTCGCGATCAAATTAAGGCCGCCGAAATTGCGCTTGAACGTGCAAAACGTCTGGTAGAAGTTGGCCGAGATGTAATCATTCTGCTCGACTCAGTTACCCGACTTGCTCGTGCCTATAATTTCTCCGTAGAAACCAGTGGCCGAACACTTTCCGGAGGATTTGATCCGGCTGCCCTATACCCAGCCAAAAAATTCCTAGGTGCCGCACGAAACTGTGAAGAAGGGGGAAGTTTGACCATTATTGGAACTGCCCTGGTAAACACCGAATCACGCATGGACGACCTTATTTACGAGGAATTTAAAGGAACCGGCAACATGGAAATCCATTTGGACCGCAAATACGCTGAAAAGCGCATTTTCCCAGCCATCGATATTCAACAATCGGGAACTCGTAAAGATGAGCTTCTGATGAGTAAAGATACCATGGATAAAGTCATAATCTTGCGCCGAATGCTTGGATTATTGTCCGATGACGAGCGCCTAACCGCCGTTATTGACAAACTTGGCAAGACCAAGAATAATCAAGAATTCCTGGATAATCTGATTACCGCGGGGAAGAACTAAGCCCTGAGCCTGTTTGCCCTTCCGTAGCTCGCAGAGCGAAGGAGGGTCATTCTGAGCCGAAGGCGAAGAATCTCGGTGTTATCTCAGTAACGGTGCCTCCGCCAGCCGGCGGATGGTTCGCCAAAACACCCTTTCATTTACCGTTTACGGAGCCTCACAAGGCTCTCCGCCAGCTGGCGGATCACCGTTTCCACCGTTTAACGGTTACTTAACGGCTATTCTCATGCCTGCCACGCACCCGTTTAACCGTTCCTACCGTTCCAAACGGTACCGTTTCCCGCTGCACCATATTATGGAAGTTAAATAGAACCCCATCTCAGAATAATCCTATAATGTATAATATACGAACATATTATGCGTATAGAAAAATTAAGCCCTGACCAACTTCGTGCTTATGAGTTTGGAATCACTGAGAATCAGATGGACTGGATGGGCAAACACCCCGACTGGATTGCAGGATTTACCTATGGTGAAGGCTGGATGGGTTTTGTTGATCCGGGTGAGAGAAGGTATGAATACCCCATAGTACTATTCTCTTCAACTGATCTGGAAAGATTGGAGGGAATTCAAGAACGTGTTGGTGGCACATTATCACCACGTAACTCACCGCCTGGCGGTAGACTTAAGCTCGGGCCTGAACTTACTGCGTGGGTCGCCAGTCTTATAGAACCTTATGCACTGTCTCGAAAGCCACTTGTTGAGCAAATGCTTGAATGGAAGGCAATGACCGACCGATCTGATAGAGTTGGTTTCATTGCTACCCAAACGAGCTCCAAAAATGATCGGCTCGCATTAGCTGATTCGTATGACTATGCAGATGCAGTTTCCAATGAGGCTTTCGTTGGAGGTTTTATTGATGCAAAAGCAAGATTTACTACAGAAAAGGGAATCCAAGTACTCAGAATGACCAGTACTGATCATCACATACTGCGCGCTTTGCATGAAAGATATGGGGGCGGTTTCATTTTGGAAGTAAAGGGCTCCAAAACAGAAAGCAACGATACGTATCGTTGGCGACTAGATGGGGCACAAGTATATAGCTTCCTCGATAAAATCAGAGGTCATACATTTCTCACACGTGATAAGATTGATCAAATCCTCAGATACTCATTGGATGAGGGGGCTCAGCCTTCACGATATCTATCAAATGTCAGAGAGCATATTAAAATGTCTCCTAAAGGATTGGGAAGTTATAGATCCAAAAGAATCAGTGGGTTTTTGGAACAAAATACTGACGCCATACATCAAGCTTGTACACTCATAGTAAATGAGGTGCCCGGTGGAGAACATACTTCCCCCAAGAGTGAGTCAGAATTACGTACTGCATTCAGAGATATTGTAAGTAGGCTTTTACAAGGATCTGATCGCGCTTACATTCAAGGCGGCGTTGATACCTCACCTGTTGTTGATAATGCACTTCTGGGTGAAATACTCAACATAGTCGCCAAAGAGTTTCGAACAGGAATCACACAGGGTGTTGATATAAGAATGCTTGATAGCCTTATGCCATACCATTCTATGGATTTTATTAGCGAGTTTTACTTCAGATTTATGGGAACACGCTTTTTACCCGATGGCACATTATTGCACTTCGCTCGTAAGAATCCTAGAAACCCCGTAGAAGCTGTTGAAAATTACCTTAGGAGTTGTGAAGAGATTCTTCATGTAGCTAGCTCAAGTGGATTTCCATATCTTTCAGACGGAAGCGTCCTTGTGTTCGCAAGAGCAAATGTTAATCTAAGCCCATCTCTTATTCATAAGAAATTGATTGAATGGCAAGAACTACAAAGACGATACCCATGGATGCCGTCGGCTAGTGTATGGACAGCTGTTTCAACCTATTCTTCTCCAGAAGAAGGTATTAGGGCGATGATTAATAGAGTTTCTATCGAATTTCCTATTTCTCTCGATAGCGAAAGCACTTCAAGTGGAGCAACATTACATAGACTTGTAAAGGATACGTCAACACCAGAACCAGAGACGAAAATTATGGAAACAGAAAGAAGGGAGGAGGCTTCATTAAGAATTCAAAGGTTGTTTGACCATGTTGGCTTAAGTGGAGATGATAGAAGTTTTTTAGTTGAATTTATTCTAGCGCAAAATGATCTTGCCGACCAAGAGAGACTCGCCTCTGATACGAAAATGACGTGGGAGGAGATTTCTGAACGTGGAAAACGACTTTTAAAACATGTGCAAGGATTTATTTAGCGAGTTTATATACAGTCGTTCTTCGCCGGAGCCATTCAGCTCTCAACATACGACTAAACTAAAAAGAACCGACTTAATATTAAGGATTTCTGAGAGTTTATTTTATTGATCATTTCTTTTCCGAAAGTCTAAAGCGTAATTCTTTTCATATTGTAAGTCTAGTAGTAAAGCTTCTCCAAGTTGAATTTCTTAGTCAAATATCCTATAATAGACACCTTGAAAGAAATTAAATCCTTAATATGGCAAACCCAGAAGCTCTTTCATCTGTTACCAACGAAATCAATGCTCTTTACGATGATATCATAGGTGATACCGGAAGAGACATCTTCAGCTCGCGCATTCTTCCACTTGCACAAGAGCAACTTGGGGCAGACCCGAACGCTTATTCATCAATTCTAAAACAATTATTAGATGTGGCAGGTTCGTGTAAAGCCGGCGAATTAATAGATTTATGGAGCAATGGAGTAACCGCCGAAACATTCAGCTTTCACCGAGAATTTGATCGTTTGCTACAGGCTGACAATTCACGTACCTCCAATTTTGTATTTCACATTAATGAAAGGAGGCTGTTTGATAGTTTAAACGGTGGAACTCTTATCCCAAAATATATATTAGATAGAAGGCCTTTTGATCCAAAAGAAGCGAGTTGGGAAACCGGAATAGAGTCTGATTATTACCGTGTATGTTTTGCAGATGGCACCGTAGATGAACTAGCCGGATTTCTAGCAGGCCATGCTCTGCTTAACTTAAATATTACACACGAAGGTCGAGAAAAAGAAGAAAATAGTCCTATCTTTTCAAGGACACACGCAATAGGTGCAGCGGACTACGATAAGACTCGCAATTCTGCAGCTAATTTGGCGGGAGGCAACAAACATGAAGTATTAACGCCTTGTGGGGTACGCAGAGATCTTTTTATCGATGTAAGAGACTCTACAAAGCCTGTCCCAGTTGTAGCGGTAATACCGATTCCTTTCACTCTGCTACTACCAACTCAACTTGAAGATTTAAAAGCGCAGGGCAGACACCTTTTCGAAACTGGATTAGTTAATGATGACTTTGACTATTTCGTCACAACTCCTGATGCTGGCGCTGCGGCCTATCAAGCGACAATTCACCAAACGCTGGCAACGAAATTTGCATTGCAACAATTTTTGCAAGCAAATGGCTAAGAGAACTCTCGGAGTTGTCTAGCTTAAGGTCAGCGCATATACTCTAAGCACACTGAGTTTAGTCAAATAGACCATTGTATAGCCTGCATGGAGCCTTCTGGCAGTATCAATGCGTCTTTGCCAATAATCATTTGACTTTAAGCCGAAGAAATAGTACTATGATACAAATAATCTTCAAAGATTATTTGAGGTCAAATGTAAAGTGGAACGTTACATAGCACTAGAAAAGAAGTTTGATTTTTAAAACTCCCTTGGTAATAGCACTATAGCTTTCCACAGCTTTAGGGCCGCTATCAGGGGATTTTTTGTGGCACATTAACATTGAGTGTAGTCATGCTGGGTATTTTCCAGTACTTCTTTGGGGAAATATAATACGTCCGTACAACAGGGGGTGGCATTATAAGTTCCCTAGGGAGGAGGTATTTATTATGTGTACTTTCTTAGTACGCTATAGACCCGACAAAAAAAGACTCCCAGAGAAGCGGAAGCTTCCGAAGGAGCCTTTTCTACGATTGGGCAAAACCATTTACATACCTGTGCGAAGGTAGTAGTGGCTGCTGAGGAGATTAATAATCCTCAGCATGTCTACATTCAATTTAGCTTATTATAACAGTCTAAAATACTATATTCAACTATATACAAGATCTTTTTGCCTTTATTAAGAATAAACATTTCGGCATATGAATGTCAAATCATATTAAAAAAACAGTTCAGCTATGCAACTGGTTTTACTTCGCGACCAGCATACCTCAAAATCCCCCTTGACATCCCATTCTCCCATACTCTATACTACCTGGTAGTATGCAAGTTTCAGATCCATTTACAAACGCAATAACATTCCTCGATGAAATTTCATCGCTTCTTTCAAAAGAATCTAAACCGTATTTATCACGGTTAAAGACTCCTAACAAAGTCCATTCCGATATGCTCCAGGTAAGTATGGACGGTGGAAAAACTAAAAAGTTTCAGGCATATAGAAGTCAACATAACGATGCACTTGGTCCGTATAAAGGTGGTATTCGTTTTCATCAGAATGTATCTGAATCTGAGGTTAAGGCGCTCTCACTCTGGATGAGCTTAAAATGCTCAGTAGCCGGACTCCCATTGGGTGGTGGAAAAGGTGGAATTATTGTCGATCCCAAGAAATTGTCAGCCAAAGAATTGGAAGCCCTTTCGCGCGCGTATGCGCGATTTCTAGCCCCTCATATTGGACCCCGGGTCGATGTTCCTGCTCCCGACGTAAATACCAACGGACAAATTATGGCATGGATGCTTGATGAGTATGAAAAAGTAGTAGGGCATTTGGAACCAGGCACATTTACGGGCAAACCCCTTATACTGGGCGGGAGTATGGGTCGTGATAAAGCAACCGGCTTTGGAGGCGTACTTGCATTGCGATTCTTAATTGAACAACTCAAGCTCAACGACTCATCCGACCACAGCGCATGGTACATGAAACCGATTTCCCAAATTACCATTGCTGTTCAAGGATTTGGAAATGTAGGGTACTTTTTTGCAAAGATTGCCAGCGAGATGGGATTTCGAGTTGTTGCCGTATCCGACTCTAAGGGAGCAACGTACATTGAAGCAGGGCTTGATCCGGTCGCTACATTGGAGTGTAAACAAGAAAAGGGTAGTTTGGCAGGGTGTTACTGCAAAGGCGGCGTATGCGACATTAAGAACGGTAAACTGATGAGTAATGAAGATATGTTGAAGCTTCCCGTAGACGTGTTAGTTCCAAGTGCGCTTGAGAACGCAATCAATGGCGATAACGTAAAAGGTGTAAAAGCAGCAGTCATTATCGAAATGGCAAATGGACCGGTTACCCCAGAAGCGGATGAGGAGTTAAATAAGCGAAATGTGCTGGTAGTACCTGACATTTACGCAAACTCCGGGGGAGTATCGGTGTCATATTTTGAATGGGTGCAAAACAACTACGGATACTACTGGCCCGAAGCAGAAGTCGATGAAAAGCTCGAGAAACAAATGAAAGTATCGTTTGATAAGATATTTAGTAAGTACTTAGAATTGAAGGCAAACAAGAAGAATGTGACTTCGTTACGCAAAGCAGCATATGTTTTGGCAGTTGAACGCATTATTTCGGCAGAAAAACTACGACGACCATGAAACCCAAGCAAACTAGTATTGATAGCAGAATCAACCGCCTTGTTGGTCAAATAGAGGGCATTAGACGCATGATTAATAGCGAGCGCGATTGTGAAGATGTTGCCCAACAAATATTGGCAGCCCGCGAAGCACTTTCCAAAATTGGCTTACTAGTACTCAAGGAGGGTATCTGCAAAACTTCCTCAAATCGCAAAAACACTGAAGAAATTCTCGAGAAGGTATTTCGGATCTAACCGCGTCGTGGTATAATCAGTTACTCTATGTTCTCAGCCCGGGCTTTTTGGCGTGACATTACCGAATTTACTCGCTTCACTACTTCATACCTGAAAGGACATTTATTTACGTACGGTTCTCGGTTCGAGCGCATAAAAGGCTTCATTGTAGCTATTCTGGTGGTTAAACGTGGAAAGTACTCTCAATCGTTTCTGAATACGTCGTTTTTCTTGCTTATTTCTGCGGCTGTTGTGGCAGGCCCGGCAATTGCAGAAAACAATCCATTTTTGAGTGACTATTTGAACGCGAATCAATCCGCCCCCTCGGCTGCCGTTCTTGATGTCGATGTATACTCAAAATCAACCAATACTACCTTCTCCCAAAAGCCTCGAGATACTGTCATAGAGTATGCTGTTAAGGGCGGTGATACGCTCGAATCCGTTGGAAAGAAGTTCGATATTAGTGTCGACACCATTAAATGGGAAAACGATTTATCAGGTGAAATAATTAAACCGGGCCAAAAGCTTAAAATCCTCCCCGTTACTGGTGTAGCTCATAAGGTATCTTCGGGAGAGACGATTTATTCGATTGCTAAAAAATATCATACCGATGCCCAGGCGATTGTTAACTTCCCGTTCAACGACTATTCCGACGCGGAAACATTTGCACTTACCAGCGGTCAAACGCTCTTTGTACCTGATGGAAGCATAATTCCGGTAGCTCCAGTCCGTAAGTCTGGACCAGGTGGATTCTACAATGGTCCAATCGTGGCCGGAAAGGGAAGTGGAAACTTTATTTGGCCAGCCAGTGGAGGAATTACCACGTATCCGGTGTGGTACCATATGGCGCTTGATATCGCCAACTCATCATCGCCGCCAATCCTTGCTTCAGATGCAGGAACCGTTACGTATGCGGGTTGTTTGAACTGGGGATATGGCTGTCACGTAATAATCGATCATGGAAATGGGTTCCAAACACTGTATGGGCATTTGTCACGAATTGGAGTCAATCCGGGGCAATCGGTGGGCCGTGGAAGCACCATTGGAAACATGGGATCAACCGGCCGATCAACCGGAACACATTTGCACTTTGAAATACGCCAAGGAGGCGTGTTGCTGAATCCACTGGGGTACTTGAAGTAATCTAATAATACAGCGCGAGATATCTGATTCGAAGCTTGTTGGGAGGCCCGTTCCGATACGCATTGGAATGGGAGGGAACCCACTTCAAGCTGAGAATCATGATATCGAGCGGAGTATTAGATTAATTCTGCGGGGCGGTTTCAGTGGGTAAGGCAATCTTAGGGGAAACGACTGCTTCTGGTTTTTCTGGTAACTCTAACGCTGCTTCAGGCGATGCGCTTGGTACCTGATCTGCAGGAGTGGGAGTAGGAGCGGCTGCAGCTGGTTTAGGAGTCGCTTGTGCGCCCGTCTTTTTAGTTTCTAGGAATAGTTTCAAATCCGCGTCAGCTTTTGCGTAATCAGGACTGCCCTTTTCCAAAAGTGTCAATACGTTTTGCATAACCGAAATCGCCTTATCGTATTCCTTATTCTGAAAATATGCCCAGGCTAAGTTATACCGTGCGTTTGTCCAATCAGGTTTTAAGCTTACTGCTTGTGCAAAGAATGTTGCAGCATTTGGAAATTGCTGTAATGAAAAATATACACCGCCAAGTGCAAGTCGTAATTGCGGGTTTACCGGATCAAGTAATATGGCTTTTTGATAGGCAGAAATTGACCACGCATCTGCACCTTCTGCGACATTTAACAAGTTTTGATAAATAATGGCCAGGTTTTCCCAGTTACTTGCTTTGTCAGGGTTAAGCGCAACTGCCGCTTTGGCCTCACGAATCGAATCTTGAATTGCTTGGGTAATATTCTGTCGATCCTGAGCGGTAAGCGCTTCTTTTCGTTGAAGCGCGATGTTGTTTGCCACGAGCAAATTCAATTGACTAAAGGTAAGTCGATATTTTTCTTCGTACGGATTCATAATAATCGCTTGTTGTAGATTCTGATATATAGGGGCGACTTGGCCGGTGCTTAGAGCGTCCAATGAGCTCTTGAAGTAATATTCAGACGCATATCGTCGGCCATACGCGTAAGCTGATGCTGGCAGTAAAACGGCGAGCGTGAATATTACAACCAAATAAGCAGGTAAATTGTTATGGAAATCAAAGTCGATTCGTTTTTGCTGGGTTCGGGAAACTAAAAGACCCAAGTACACAAAGAACAAAAACAGGACTGGAAATGACGGTGGAAATAAAACAAACGCGCTAACTAAATAAACAGCTCCAAAAATAAACTCTTTTGCATGCTCATCATTTTTGCGAACTAATTCAAAAAGTTGGCGAACAATAAGGAATGCAACAAGAAGCATACTTGCCAATCCTATTAAACCCGTTTCTGTCCACATATGCAAAAAACCACTTCGCGAAAGAGAAAAGTTGATATTCCATAAATCACTTGAATTATATGCGGTGTTTTTTACGAGCGTGAACTGGCCTGAGAAATTATCGATACCAACTCCAAATAAGGCGGTCTGAGGACTTTTAAGTGTTTCAATTGCTGCAAGCCATGATTGCGAAACCGGTGGTAGACGGAACTGATTTGTTTTAACAATATAATATACATTCAGAACAATCACGATCGTAGCAATTCCACCAGCAACTAATACAGGAAGCTCTTTTTTCCCTTTGGTAATTAAACGAGCGACGGCTAAAGTAACAAAGAATCCTGAGAAGAGCATTAGGTCAAGCGTGCTTCCAACCGTGTTAAACAGCGGGGTTTTAAGAAACGCGATGGATGGCGAAAGCGTTTGGGAAGCAAATGGATTTAAGTAAAATAGAATTGAAATTACGCCCGTAATTGCCGCGCCGATGCTGAGTAATTCCCATGGTTTAAAAACTTTCCATTGTTCCGATGGGGTGTTTTTAATAATAAGGTACAGAACAAAAAACACGATTAACGCTGCTACCCCAACTGGCAAGTGAAATAACGCGCTCATTTTGTTAGGTGATGAAATAAGCGTGCTTAACGCGGTTACTACTATTAAAACAAACACGGACGTGTCGATAGCGCTGTAATTGAACGAAATTTTTCGTTGTGTTATTAATTGAAGTAATAATGTTGTTGAAAGGAGCAGTGCTACGACAAATGAGAATAGGAATTTATTCGTATTGTAAAATTCCTGCGTGATAGGCAGGAAGAATAAAGGGAAGACAACGAGTAGGACGCTTAAAAGGGCAATTTTTGATTTCGTGAACATACTATTTATTGTAATCATATTACAAATGCTTTTCAACTAATTAATAATCCACCAGTTAAAAGTAGCGGCTGTTTTTATTGGGCTGTCGATGGTGACTACGAAATAGTTTTTACAGTCTGTTGGAGTAGGAGTGACGGTTGTCTCACAACTTCTTTTTTCAGAAACATACACCGGCTGATTCTCGGTCTTTGAGGTAGAGGTTAGGTATACCAAAGAGTTTTTGGAGAGCTTTTCGTTGTAAATAATGATATTACTCTTACCACTAGGAATTTCTCCGGTACCAGCAGATTGCGCGTTCGTAGAAATTGCCGCAGTAAGACTTGACTTATTTTGAACATCGCCACTATCGGCAATGAATGTATTTACTCCAATTCCCCCACCAAAGTAGGCTGAGCCAGAAGCATTAATGGATGCAACTTCTTTAGCTTCGTCATTTAAAATCTGCAAACTTGCCGGAGTCGGTGCTTGATCACTTAGGCTTACTTTAATGCTTTCTCCTTTGTTAATTGGTGAAAGGCGATTAGTTCGAACTCCTTGTTGGGCGATTACCTCTCCCTTAGTTGTCAATGTTCCATCACGGGCAATCATAACTGCACCGTCGAGCAAGTTAATTGAGGCTAAGGCGGTAAGTTTGAGTTCAAAAGCTAAGCCGGTAATAGTGTCATCTTTAATAGACACACTCCCGACCATCAGGGAATTAGCCACAGAAGCATCGTAAAAACTAGCTTTGTTTAAGACAGTAATATCATTAATAGGATCTACAGAATTAAACACGGACGTGTCTTTTTCATATAGCCGAGCATCGGGCAATGGGGCATTTTTTAATTCATTAACCATTTTTTCAATATCAGTAATATTGCTTGCTTCGACACGATTGGCTATGAGTGTGCCTGAAACGCTTGCTTCTTTTGTGGTAAATTGAGAGCTCTCTATAGAACCAGCTTGCACAGATTCGCTGGATACGTTCTGCGCTTCGACATTCTGTGCTTGTAATGTGCCCGAAATTGTTGCATTGCCCTGCGCGTCAAATGAAGCGACGGTCTGATTATTAAATCCTTGAATCAGGAGCTTTGACAATGGGCCAGATCGAGAGCTGCCTATTGGAGCCGATGGGGTGGACTCGACCTCCTCGGGAGCTAAATCGATAACAACGTTACTTTTAGGCACAGGCTGAATTGTTTGAGTTTGCAAGGTCTTTATTTGAGCTTTTTGAGCTATTAAATTATCCGTTTCAACTATGGGCGACGTGATTTTTTCTTCCACTTGAATTGTTTTTGCAATTAGGTTGGTGAAACGGGAGAGAAATCCTCCCAAGCTCTCTTGAGGAGTGGTCAACGCTGTTCCATCATACGCAAGCTGGTCTTTTTGAGCGACCTCATAATATCCAGGCTGAATAGTCGCGCGAATGGTTTTAGTACCTGTTCCATTGTAACTTTCCTGAGCAAATCCCACAATTCTCATGTTACGAGTTGCGCGAGCAACTTCCCCGGGAGTAGTGGAGTAGGAAAGGGGGTCGCCTGAAGCAATGGTTCCTGATGTTGAGGAAACTTTAACGGGTAATTGCCCAACTAAACCAACGAGCGTGTATTTTTCATCGTATTCTCCCTTGCTGTTTCCCACAAATGCAGCGTTATTTGAAATCACTCCAAGCACATTAGTATATGTTACATCGCAGGGGCGAACCATACCGTCGGCAACCAAACACATAAGCGTGCCTGGGCTCCAGAGAGAGTGATTCGGATTCAGACTTGCGTCTTTTAGAAAGTACTCAGCAAAATCTCCTCCTCCTGAAGTAAAACTGACTCCGCTTGCTCCGTTGCTTTGAATTTTACCTTGGACCTCGTCGGTGCCTTTTACGAAGGTAATAAATTCATTACTCGTGTTTCCACCCCCGGTGAAGCCTAACTTAATAAGTATGCCTTTACTACTAGCGTCACTGTTTGTATTCTCAACCCGAAGCGTTGATAGGTTTGCTTGAGAATCGACCACACTCAGTTTGCTCGCCGGGGCAATTGTTCCCACACCCATTCGATTATTTTTTGTATCAAGGCTTAATAGGTCTGTTTGGAAGGCGAGCGCGTTTACTGTGTTGCCTGGTAGCGCTACCCCTGTTGCATTTGCGAACGATAGGGTAGAGGCATTGAAGTTTATTTTTTGGCTTCCTGAAGCCCCAATAGTCAAATCACCTCCAACACGGGCTGTGCCTGCTACATCCAAATTAAACGTGGGATTGGTGGTTCCGATTCCAAAGTTACCCGCATTTAACCAGCTCTTATCGCTGGTAAAAGGAGACAAACGAATCCGTGCCAGGCTGGCAACCGATGATCCAAGTATAAATTCATCACCTGCATTAGTTGTCGATAGCGTATTTCCTTCTCGTTTCAAATAGCCAGATACTCCGGATAAACCCGGGTAAATGTTTTCTACGTATAATGATCCAAACCGATTGTTACTTGAACCCAAATCTTGAATACCTGTATTAGTTGGAATGATGTTGCCAGTTATAGCTAGTTCGCCACCTGCTTTAATTGTGCTTACTTGTTCGCCGCCCACTAGGAATTTGATCTGTCCTGATTCAGTAGCTGAAAGTGTGACATTGCCATCAAGACTGCTTTGCAGAAGTATTCCCCGGGCACTCGTAATAGCAAAGTTCGCTGATTCAAGTGTAGATCGTATGGCAGCGGTTTCAGTTGATAATACAATCTCTCCGTCATCATTTACGGCCAAGTCGCCGGTGGGAGTGTTACTTGCTGCGGCTTGAGTTGTAATCGGGGTGCGCGGTTGCATTTCTGAATCATTCCCGATTTTTATGCCTAAATAAAGCTGAGGATTTGCTGTGAACACATCTTCGCGAATAGGGCTTCCACAAGCCCCGCCAATCGTAGTTTGAAAGGTTCCTTGTAGGTTTGGGGTCACATTACAAACACCGCTAGAATATACCTGCTTTCCTCCGAGCGAGTCGTTATAAAGCGACAATACCACTTTTGTTTTATTCGCTATAATAAATCCACTAGCATCGGTAAGCTTTCCCGAGAACGAAAGCGTACGAGTATTGGGCTTGTAGGCTGTTTTAGATTCAAATACCGATGGTTTTTGCTGGGTTTTAGCTATGCCTGCTCCAATAATGAATAGTAAAACAATACTCCCGACTATTAAGGAATATAGCCAGCCTTTATTTGAATGCGCGGCAGGCACAGTAGGTTGTGTGGGTGAGGTAACTGCGGGAGTTTGCTTTTTTTGCATCCAGCCAGTAAAGCTACTCGCCAAAAGCACTCTTCGCTCCACCTCGTCGGGAGTAAGTCCTTGGCTTTGAAGCTTTTGACGATACTGATTAATACTAGGTGTGGTCATATGAAAGTTTTAAGAATTCGGAAAGGGCTAACGCGTCAGCCTTCGAAAGTTCGTTTGATCGCGAAAATTCCTGTATAAGCTTGCTTTGAACCACTGGTATTTTGGTAGGGATGTTTGCAACTAAACGGGCAGGGTTAGAAAACTGTTCCTGACTGTGCATAAGTAGGTCTCCGTATGCTCTAATCGATGATAGTGACCGGTTTATCGATTGAACAGGCAGTCTGCTAGTCTGAAGAAACTGCTTATATAAAACGATGCTACTCAAATTGAATTCAAGTTCGTCTTCCTGTGCATCGATCCATGTTAAGAACATACGAAGATCAGATATGTAGTTTTTTCGAGAAATTTTGCTGAGGTTTTTACTAACTAAATAATCTTCAAATTGGCTTGTAATAGCAGGTACATTATACCGATTTGGGTTATTTTTACTCATACTTACTCATGCTAAAGTATTGCCCAGGGCTTGTCAAGGGTTAAAAATAACCAAAAAGATACTGTATGATACAGTTCGCAGACGCGAAGTAAACTTGTATTTAGGAGCTTATATTTAAAATTACTTGCATTTATTCAATATACCGCATGAAATATCAATAGACCGCAATGTATATAAAGATATCATTAAGCTCATAGCAAAGTAGGTTAATAGTACTTATGTAAAGTTTTATGATTTTGCAGAATTTGCCAATTCTATTTTCGTGCCTGGATACAGATTTATGGCCTTATGAAGCCTTAAATTGCATGCACTTTTTGACCAGTGATTACAGATTTACAAGAAGTGCAAATTCAGTTTGTTAACAAATATTTCACGATATTATGCAAAACAAAATTTATGTTTGGACAGCTGTGACAATCCGAGTAATTTCTGAGGCCTTGTGAGAGGTTTTAAGACTAGTTAGTTGTACTATTTAGTAAGCTGTTACATTTTTTTGCAAATGTAATGAAGATTATGAGTTTTCGTGAAATTTGGTGCATATCTATTATAGCTTGAAAAAAGCAGAGTTGATAGTTAAGTGCTAGCTTTTTTTATACATTGAATCGGATTGTTGGAGTAGCCAGAATCGCAATGTCCATGCATGAAGTGATTTTTAGAACTTTTTTCGGTGATTTTAGTCCGGTTTATTTTAATTCTCCTCAATTTCTTATTGACAAAGAATATTTCGTCTGTTAGTCTTCTTGCATATCAATACACGAACGTTGATATCAATAATATACAATACTTATGCCAATAAAAGATAGAAAGATTAAATTACTGCTTCTTTTTTTCTTAATGCCTGAACTTCAGGATGAATCACTAGAAATTAACGAACGCCTTCAAGATATATTCGACATATCTCTCAACCAAAAGACTCGAGGAACATTATCTGGACTTATTAAGGAAGGATCACTTCAGAAAGATGATTCAAGTACCGACAAGGCTCGATACCGACTTACGCCAAAAGGGCTAACCATACTGTCTCTTGAGTTTCCGTTTTTCAGATTTGTGAATGAAGAATGGGATGGCTTATGGAGGATTATCTCGTACGAAATTCCTGAATCCAAACGTGAAATCCGTGATCGACTTCGACGAGAAATGCGCGGATGGGGACTGGGGCCATGGCACCGCTCATTCTGGATAACACCTCACCCGATAACACACAACTTAAAGGAGCTTGTATATGGAAAGGAAGAAGAGAACTTTATACAGTCGTTTGAAGCTACGCATGTATTTGGGAATATGGATATTTTAGTCGAGAAGGTGTGGAACAAAAGCGAGTTAGAGAAGCGATATCGAGCTATGTTCAAAACCTGGCACGATGTGCTCTCGCAAGACATAACTAAGGATGAGAAAATGAAAGCAATTCTATATGAATACATTACGCTTCTACGCGAAGATCCAGGGCTCCCAAAAAGCTTGGTAGGCAGAAACTTTATTAGCTTCGAAGCATTCGATATCTTCAAAGAAGTAAAAGGCATCCTTTCAAAGGTATAAACCTTTTCCAATTATCAACCTCCGAGGTTGAACAGGCACGTACCACCTCCGAGGTTGCCAAAATACGTGGTATAAGAGCTTTCTTACATTACTCCAACAGTCCAAACTCCTAATAATGTGACTTATATGCCGTTGACGTAGAAAAAATACCGTCTATGATACGGGTATATGGAATTTCTTGATGAAGAAAGGGTAGAGCAGATCCGTAGAGTAATTAGCCAGTTTAGAGCTGAACTGATTCTTATTACTCTCTCCTTACTAATAATACTTGCTTCGAGTGCACTTTTTCTGATTACGCCTACGCAGGCTAAAACACCTCCGGTAAGACTGACCGCTGCAGAAAAACTCTCAACAAAAGCCCAAGAAAAGTATGTATATGTTGACATCGCCGGTGCAGTATTATATCCGGACGTGTACAAACTGCCAGAAAATACTCGACTAAAGTCACTCATTGAAAAGGCAGGAGGATACTCTCAGAAAGCCGACATAGAGCAAATCGAGAAAACGATGAATATGTCACGTACGCTTACTGACCAAGAAAAGGTATATATTCCTAAACAGGGCGACGGGGTTGCACAAGTGGTGGTTGAAATTGAAGATGACCCGCTTATTCATATAAATTCAGCCAGTCTTGAAAGTCTGAACAGCTTAGCTGGTGTAGGGGATGTAACTGCGCGCAAGATTATCGATGAAAGACCGTATAAATTGCTTAGCGATTTAGCAACAAAAAAGGTTATTGGAAAGGCACTTTTCGACAAGATAAAAGATCAGATTGCGCTGTAATATGCCTACACCCCAAACGCTGGCAATGGTGGCTGAAATGTACTTGCCTCAGCCGCATGCGGCACTTTTAAATGGAATGCTACTCGGATTACCTGTTAATGGCTATAAAGATTTGCATGAAAAACTAAAAATTGTAGGATTGCTCCATATGGTCGTTCTTTCAGGCATGAATATAACCATAATGACGAGTATCGTCATGAGAATTATGGGCGTTTTTGGCAGAAGAGTAGCCTCATTGCTGAGCGTGCTAATCATCATATTTTTTATTGCTTTCGTTTCTCCACAAGCCCCAGTTGTCCGTGCCGGTTTTTGCAGTGTTTTCACGATCGTTGCATTACTAGTTGGAAGAAAGGCACAGCCACTGTATCTACTCCTTTTATCAGGGGTATTTGTGGGTATTTTCTGGCCAGAATGGATCACGAGTATATCGTTTCAGCTTTCGTACGGAGCGACCCTGGGCTTGCTCCTGTTTAATACAAATCATCATAAAGAAGTACGAACGTTTAAAGCAAAGATTGTACAAGAGTTCAAAAGAGAATTCAGAACATCTATCGCGGCGCAGTTGTTTACCGCGCCGCTCATCTTCTTTCATTTTGGGCAATTCTCAATTATCGCTCCACTCGCCAATGTACTAGTTTGCTTCATGGTAGGTCCGATTATGATTGTTGGGTTTATTACCGTTATCCTCGGGAAGATCTCATACGTCCTTGGCCTATTACCTGCATTTATTGTATTCAGCATGCTTGACTATGTTCTATGGATAGTAGATATGTTAGCAAAAATACCGTTCGTATTTATTCAAATGTAATATGTATGAAAATTCACCCATATCATATCGGTGGATTGTAATTGTAAGCGTGGTTTGTTTATTCATCTCAGCAATCCAGCTCACCCGAGGATACATTGAAAAAAACTCCGGACGTGTAGTATTTTGTGACGTTGGACAAGGGGACGGTGCGTACATTAGAACTCCTACAGGTATCGATGTAGTAGTCGATGCTGGCCCAGACAACCATATACTCAGTTGTCTGGGCCGCAATATGCCCCTCTTTGATAAAACTATCGAGTATGTCTTCCTTAGTCATCCTCATTTTGATCATTATGGAGGATTTTTGGGAGTAGCTCAAAACTACCGGATAGAACGATTCTACATAAGTTCCGGGGAAACAGATTCAAAATCATACGCACAACTTAAGGCGCTCTTGCTGGAGGATAGCACAATCATAAGCACCATCACGGCTCCTCAACAGATTAAATTAGATTCCACGACAAAACTCGATTTTCTATGGCCATCAACCGGACTCGTTAGTAGTGACCTTAATGAGCATTCTCAGGTATTTTTGCTCAATTTTCAGAATTATCGGTTCTTATTTGCTGGTGACGTAAGTCCGTTCGTACTTTCTGTGCTTGCACAAAATAATCCGTCTACCCTTCAAAATGTTGACGTGCTTAAAGTACCTCATCATGGCTCACAAAACGGATTAACCTACGATTTTTTAAACTTAGCAGACCCAACCCTTAGTGTGATAAGTGTAGGAATGAAAAATCGCTTCAATCATCCATCCAAAGCCACACTAGATTACTTCAAGGCCTTGGGTAAAAAATTCTACATGACTCGCGACCGAGGAGATATTACTATTACAATCGATGAGGATGGACTTGCCGTTGCTGGGCAGGACGGTTTGCGCGAGCGCCTATAACCGTAGCTAAAATGCCAAGAAGACTTAATGCTCCGATGAGTCTAAACGGAAATGCAATAAAGGTAATGGTCTTAGTTGGCATCGTATTTTTACCTTCAACAGCCATTCGAGCGGTTACGGTATATTTTCCCATATGCATACCCGACAAAATCGCCGTGTGTTGGGGAGTAGTAGTTTGCAAACTTCTCACTAAACGTTTTGTACCTGCTAGCACTCGTTGTTGGGGAATTTGAATCAGCTCCATATTTCCGAACATATCGGAAATAGCAATTGTTCCCGACGTATACATCCAATTATCTCCGCTATTATGCATAATCAGATCTAAAGGAATAGCCTGGGTACTATCAAAAAATCGCACGTTAGAATCTTTTCCTGTTGTTAAAGAATTAATATACCCTGAAATATTCATATTTCCATCATTGGTTATAGTTAATAACACGGTCGAGAATGCAGAAAGATCGATAGCGATACTACTTTTGCCTTCGCTTCTTTTCTTACCCACGGAAGTAACTTGAGTAGCGAGGTAATAGTCACGAGGAGCAAGTAGGGGATCGATCGTAATTGTCATCTCTAGCTTTTTTTCTGCACCTGTAGGTAAAAAGAACGGTTCGTTCGCGAGGGTTTCAATACTAATCCCTCGTGGAAGATCCCGTGCTTGCACCATAGAGCCCTGGTTGCCTTGTGGTTGAAGCGCAACTCCTTCTGCTATAAACGAACCCTGGTTGCCCGTATTTTTGACCACAATAGGGATCTTAATAGTACTTCCTGGTTTAACATACACCGTGCTCAGTTCTGGTTGAATTTCCACCCCAACGCTCTGCGCATGTGCAGCCACAGGGAATGCTCCCGCAAGGATTAATACAATAATATATATACGCAATCTCATATTAGTATGACCCCGCAAATATTTCTAACGTGCCTAAAAATGAATTCTTCCCCGAAAGATCTGTAGGAAGAGCTAGGCTAATCGAATCACTCGTACCATTTTGGTCAAGCTTCTGTAGTAAGGTATAAGTTACCGAACGATGTAAATCTGAACCTCTACGAACGTGTATATACTCATATGCAGTTTTGCTGCTCACATACATGGGTACATTTGGAATATCCATATTGGTTTCCCCAATTTCAATAAGTTGCATGCCTACGGTTGCTTTCAAACTTGATCCTGCTGCGCGCTGAATTAATACACCCGTTTTTTGGAATTCCAGTGCATCTTGTGCCGAGCTCCTTTGTGCAATTCCTACCATTCCTTCTCCATTTAATCCACCTTGTATAATTACTTGCGGCTTATCAATTCGAAACGCGCCCGATGTTGTGGTAGAAGCGTATATATTTCCAAAAGACATACTAAATAGTAATAACCCCGACAATAGAGTAGGGAGTGCAGGCGATGTTTGTATTCGTTTCATGACTATTATTATAGTAAACTCTATGCTACAATATATCTTATGGATTCAAAAAAAATAGACCGAAAAGTATTTGCCAACGAAATTAGAGAAGAACTTAAAAAGGTTACCTGGCCAAAACGAGCAGAAGCAATACGCCTTACCATGGCTGTTTTTGCTATCTCCTTGATTGTAGGCATATATATCGGTATAATAGACCTTGGACTTGCACAAGTCCTTACTTATTTTACCCAACGCTGATATGGCTGACGATATAAAACAAGATCCAATAACAGAACCCGTTGAACCTGCTACACAGGATGCTATTCCAACGCCTGACGCACAAAATGCTGGTAAATGGTATGTAGTTCATGCTCAATCTGGCTTTGAAGCCAAAGCAAAAGAAGGTTTGGAACAACGTGTCAAAACGCTTGGAATCTCCGATCGTATTTTTGAAATCGTTATTCCTATGCGCGAAGTCATGACGATCAAAAAGAGTCAAAAGAAGATGATCAAGGAAAAAGTATTCCCAGGATACCTTCTTATTCGTATGATTCTTGATGATAATTCATGGCTTGTTGTTCGAACAACCCAGGGAATTACCGGATTTGTAGGTGCTGGAACAAAACCAACACCTATCACCGAAAAAGAAGTAGAAGCTATTCGACGATTCGTAGAACAAAAAGAACCAACATTCAAGACAAAGTTTTCAGTCGGTATGCCAGTCAAGATTACGGACGGTCCATTATCGGATTCTTTTGCTACTATTGAGTCAATTGATGACACTAAAGGAAAGGTTCGCGTACTTGTCGACATCTTTCAGCGCGAAACTGTGGTAGAATTGGATTTCTTGCAAATTGCAAAGCTCTAAAATAATATGGCAAAACAAATAAAAACATTGATCAAAATTAACTTACCTGCTGGTGAAGCAACTCCTGCTCCTCCTGTTGGACCAGTTTTAGGGCAACATGGAGTTCCAATCATGGACTTCATTAAAGAATACAATGCTAAAACTGCCGACCAAAAAGGTCAAATCATTCCAGCCGTCATTACCGTTTACGAAGATCGATCATTCACATTCATTACCAAACTTCCTCCAGTAACCGCCATGATTAAAAAGGAACTAGGAATTGCCAAAGGCAGTGGAAATGCCGGACGTGAAAAAGCCGGTAAGCTTTCACGCGCAATTGCTGAAAAAATTGCAAAAGAAAAAATGGATGACTTGAACGCAAATGACGTAGAACAAGCAGTTAATATTGTGTATGGAACCGCCCGTTCAATGGGAATTGAAACTGAATAACACCTATGGGAAAAATTAGAACCAAATTAATCGGAAACGAAGACGTTGAAAAAAAACAAGCTCAAGATGCTGCTGTTCGTCGTGCAGCTAAAAAGGCTGAAAGCGTCGAAGCTGAAAAGGTTAAAAAAGAAAAAGAAGTCATTGAATCTCCCGAAGTGACCGCTGCTTTTGAACCTACAGAGTTGAGCGATGAAGTTTCAGAAAAAAAAGATGCTAAAAATCCGCCAGCTGGCGGAAAAAAATCATCTAAAGCACACGCTCGTGGAAAAAACTACCGAGCAGCCAAGCGACAAGTCACGAGTGATGAAGTTTACACAGTCGTTCAAGGCGTTTCCCTTTTGAAAAAAATATCTACAGCTAAATTCGATGAATCTGTCGAACTGCACCTTAATTTAGTCGAAGCAGGTATAAAAGGTGAAGTCACGCTTCCACATGGTACCGGAAAATCAGTAAAAGTAGCGGTCGTGACCGATGAATTACTTGCGGCTATAGAAGGTGGAAAAATCGATTTTGATGTACTTATCACTCATCCATCGTTTATGCCAAAATTAGCCAAGGTCGCACGAGTTTTAGGACCTAAAGGACTTATGCCAAACCCTAAAAACGGCACCGTTTCTGAGAAACCAGAAGAAGTTGCTAAGAAATATTCAGGTGGAGCGTTGCGATTTAAATCTGAAGCTAAATTCCCATTGCTTCATCAATTAGTGGGTAAAAAATCGTTTGAAGACAAACAATTGGTTGAAAACATTGCCGCTTTCATAAAAGCCGTAAACACAAAAAACATCAAATCTGCGTATCTTAAACTTTCAATGACTCCTTCGGTACAGGTAAAGGTTGATTAATCATCGATTTAGGGCTTACCACTTGTAATTCTTCCTGATTTAGATTAGTTTTATATTTATATGTACCTTGTTGTGCTGGCTGTTTTCGTGGTCCTATTTTCTCCACGCGTTGCTTTTGCTGCTTCACATACTTCACGTTTGCAGATTCCTTTGCATAAATCTACGGTAATTGTAGAGAAAAAGGATGAAGCTACCACCAAAAAAATCCTCGTTTCAGATTATCTTTCATCCACCAAAGTAGTTATTTCTGAGAAAGGAACAGTTTCAAACGCCCCTTCATACTATCCATATGGCTCCTCGATAACTCAAGTCCCTCTGAGAGAGACGAACAAACAATACACCGGTCAACAAAAGGTAACTGATGAATCTTCAGTTTATAATTACAACGCCCGTTATTACAACCCAACAAGCGCGCTTTTTATCCAACCTGACTCAGTCAAAGGACCTGTTCGCTACGGATATGTTTCAAACAATCCCGTCATGGCGGCAGACCCAACTGGCCATGATTTATGTCAGCAGGATCCGAGTATGAAATATTTCTGGAAAGCCATTGGTCAGTGCGGTGGAGATGAAAAAGGTGAAAAGTTTATGGGAGAAGAGGGTCTTAATTCAGTAGGAACACTCATGGCGTCAACAGAAGCTGTTTCTGGAATTGGAGGAATTGCTACGTGGATTGGTGACAAGATCAACGGAACATCTGCTGGCTCAGAATCAATTGATTCTGCCTATAAATCACTTGGTAGGGGAGCAGCAGCGGGAATTCTAGCTTTAGGCATGCTCAGTCCTGGTCCGGGGGATGTGGAAAGAGGTGTTGCAAGAGTTTCAGAGGGATCGGTAGAACGACTAATAAAGCACAGAATATCTGATGGAGATGCTGCTTATGCATTACAAGAAAGGCTTAGTATGCATGGAATTAATACGAGAGTTCTATCAGATTCATGGAGTGGAAGTTACGGTATTGTAAATACTGATAAGAAGGTACTTACACAATTGAACATAGATTTAACAGAAGGAATTAGAAATTTACCTCCATTAATTACTCATCTTTATGTTAGGGAAGACCTACGCGTAACAGGTGTTGGAAGGAAAGTTGTACAGGAATTCGAGCAGTATATCGCCGATACGGGTAGGGCTATTTGGGGAGTTAATAGGCCCAAGGATTCAGCAAAACCATTTT
The DNA here is from genome assembly GCA_964422025.1 of uncultured Gammaproteobacteria bacterium. GTDB lineage: Bacteria > Patescibacteriota > Microgenomatia > UBA1406 > HO2-37-13b > 2-01-FULL-39-24. Next base: position 42,939 of record CAYQYZ010000002.1, on the reverse strand, counting down.
GGTCAAAAATGGGATTTCGACCACCTGAAGATCTTAGTGCAACAGAAGTTTCTGCGAGTCGTAATGCGCGTAGAATCGTTGAACACTTAACTACATTGGTAAGTTCTCCAGGTCACAATTGGTATAACTATAAACCATAAATTTTACTCATAGCTCCGTAATAATTTTCGTCCTGAATTCAGTCCAAATTTAATAAGAATTTAATAATTGATGTGTATTATACCTGTTGGTTGGAGGGCGTTTCCGAATGGTTTCGGAGGATGTCTGATACACGTCTCGACCCGTAAGGGTCAGGGTTCGACTCCCTCGCTCTCCGCCAACTTTAAATACTATTGACAATTAGTCGGTGAATTGTTAATATAATAACGTGTATCAGGCATCAGGGAGTTTTCGAACTCACCTAAAAGCTCTCGAAAGAGAGCTTTTTTGTTTCAGCATCTATAGTTCTACGGAGTAGGAAACGCCGCACACAGTCTCTTAACTTCTTTATTTATTTCCTTAATTCTTTTATTCGTAACAATTTCCGTTCGGAATTTCTTAAGCATTATTTTTCGAGCTTCTTTGTCTTTTTGAAAGGTATACTCTTTAACCTGATCAATTACTTCAACCATCCATCCGGCAATTTTTTTCATTTCTCGTTCTTTCATTCCTCGAGTAGTAACAGCAGGGGTTCCAATTCGTACTCCCGATGGGTAAAAAGGAGGATTTGGATCGTGGGGGACTGAGTTTCGATTGGTGACCATGCCGGCCATTTCAAGCGCTTCAGCAACAATATTACCGTACAAATTCAACGGACGTAAATCTATAACCATTAAATGATTGTCGGTTCCACCAGTGGTGAGCGTTATTCCTTTTTTCATAAGCTCGGTTGAGAGTATTTTGGCGTTCGCAACGACTTGGTGAGCGTATTTTTTGTAGGCAGGTTGTAAATCCTCATACATTGCCACTGCGATTCCTGCAGTTGTATTATCGTGTGGGCCACCTTGTAAACCAGGGAACACGGCCATGTCAATTTTTTTACCCATTTCTGGGTCTTTTTTCAGTCCATTTTCGGTAACTAAAATCATTGCACCTCGAGGACCCCGCAACGTTTTATGAGTAGTCGTCATTACCACATCTGCGTAGGGAACGGGTGATGGGTGAGCGCCTCCGGCCACAAGTCCGGCAATGTGTGAAATATCAGCCAAGAAATATGCTCCTACGCTGTCAGCTATTTTTTTCCAAGCTTTCCATTCGAATATACGTGGATAAGCGGTGGTTCCCACTACAATTATCTGAGGCTTCTCTTTTTTTGCTAATTTTGCAACGACATCTAAGTCGATAATGCCATTTTCATCTACATCATATTGTACGGGCGTGAAATATTTGCCTGAAAACGTAATATCTGGGTGTCCATGAGTTAAGTGTCCACCCGGGCGAAGTGCTAGTCCCATGATTTTGTCTTTTGGCTTGAGTAAGGCGAAATATATCGCGCTGTTTGCTGGAGAACCGGAGTACGGCTGCACGTTTACATGCGGCACGCCGAAGAGTTTTTTTGCGCGTTCTATAGCGAGCGTTTCAATTCCGTCTATGTATTCGTTTCCCTGGTAGTATCGAGCCCCAGCGTATCCTTCTGAATACTTATTGGTGAGTACTGATGAGAGTGCACTGCGCACTTCTTTTGATGCGTGATTTTCTGAAGGAATCAACATGAGCGTTTCGTTTTGACGGCGGGTTTCTTTGCGAATAAGATCAGCAATCTGGGAATCTTTCATGAGGATACTATAAAGGAGTGAAAATTGTTTTGCAAGGTTTAAATACGACTCTGCACACTTCCCCCGGAGCACCGCTCGCCGCCCGCTCGCTATGCGAATCTCCTCCCTTTCTTAAGGCTTTACAACAAAATTAAGAATTCCGTCGTCGATTCGAATTGCTCCGTGAAAAGTATACAGAGTCTTTCTTAGTATGTTACAATAGTCCCATGAAAGTGAAACGTATCTTCTCTGGAATCCAGCCATCGGGCAGCTTGCACATCGGAAACTACTTGGGAGCAATTCAACAGTGGGTGAACTTGCAAGACACGTCTAAAGAGCATGAACTGCTATTCTGTATTGTAGATTTGCATGCTATCACAGTTCCTCAAGATCCACAGGCGCTTCGAAAAAACATTCGAGAACTTGCTGCAATATACATAGCATCGGGAATTGATCCGGACGTGTCAAAACTGTTTGTTCAATCCGAAAATAGCGATCATGCTTACTTAGCGTGGATTTTTGATTGTATAACCCCCATGGGGTGGATGGAACGCATGACCCAGTATAAAGATAAAAGCGCCAAGCAAGGAGAACGCACGTCAGTAGGATTATTCAATTATCCCGTCCTTATGGCGGCCGACATTTTGCTGTATGACCCCGACCTAGTTCCCGTTGGTGATGACCAAAAGCAACATATTGAACTTACTCGTGATATTGCAGAAAAATTCAATACCAAATACGCACCAACGTTTAAAATGCCGAGTATATTTAATCAACCTCAAACAGCACGCGTGATGAGTTTGCAAAATCCACTGGCCAAAATGAGTAAATCGAGCATCGATCCTTCAGGTACTATTAACATGCTTGATTCCACTGATGAAATTGTAAAAAAAATCAAGCGAGCCGTAACTGACTCGGGAACCGATATTGTATCTGGTACCAATAAGCCCGCAATGACCAATTTACTTGGAATTTACAGTGGCTTTTCAGGAATGGCGGTAAAGGATATCGAAAAAAAATATGTTGGAGCAACGTACAGCGTGTTTAAAGATGACTTGGCCCAAGTCGTAGTTGAAGGCCTATCCAAAATCCAACAAACTTATGCAGAAATTCGTACGAACGAAACAGTTCTTGATAGAGTCTTAAACGATGGCTTGCGTCATGCAACGGTAATTTCAAACAAAAAAGTTGAAGCCGTTAAAAAACTTATGGGCATTGCCCGCGCATAAGTTAGATATTAGATTTTGCCATACCACGTAGAACGACCCTTTCCATAAGAAATCAAAGCTCCCAGCGAAGTTAACTTTGCCAGATCACGTGACGCAGTAATTTGAGATATGCCAAACTTCTTCTGGACCTGTCGATTTGTAATTCGAGATTTAGGATCATCGAATAGGTACATTATATTTCTCTGCCGTGTATTGAGCCCATAAATAGAAGTTTTTGTATCGACATACTTCGTTTGCGAATCCAACGACTTAAGGATTCGATTCGATTGATGAATTAGCTTATCGATAAAGTATTCAAGCCATGTAGTAATATTATTGTATCCTTGTGAAGTCTGTAGTGCAAAATCATGCCCATCTACATCGTGTGCTAATTCATATTCTATATCTAAAAGTTCACGATAGTCATATCCGTGATTGTAAAGTACTACGTACGCATGATTTGTGGCGACAACCTTTTTCGACTCAATCGCTAAGTCATTATTCATTATCTGGAAATAGCAGATGCCAGCTTGAATTACCGGGTGATCGTTACCAACATTTAAATAATCAAGCAACTGATTAAAAGGTTCTTTAAACTGCCTTTTTGACACAATGCTTGACGCATTGTTTTTGGAATCATTAATACATCGGTTAAGTTTTACTATAACGTCAAATGTAATCTTTTTTCCCGACACGTACCATTCTTGTCGAATATAATCGGATGCTTTATTATTCCCAGCGATTTTTTCTTCTTTTGCAGATTTATATTTTGCAGTTAGAAGTACTTTGCTGATTTCAGATGTTGTAGCAGAGAAAGAATCAAGTAATAATGCATTTTGAATTCTCGTAATTTTAGCTGACCATTGCATTTCAAGCAAGCCCGATTTGCTAATTGGGGCTACGTGAATATCTCGCCGCAGTTTTTCAAGTTCCGCAAGTTTTTGATTTAGATTGTCACTAAGCGAATATGCAATTATCGACATACTAGTACGATCTTATCACAATCATACCATTGTGTCAAGAATTCGAAAGAGCAATCTTTTAGCCTGTTGTAATAGGTAAAACAAGCTCAAATGATAAGATTGTGATAAGATTAATAGAGGGCTTGACAAAGCCAAAAATATATGATCTACTTAATGTAGTTCAGGATTTGGAAAGCGTTATATATTACTCAAATTAAGGAGGTGAGTAAGAATGTTAAGCGGAATTGGAATGGCGGAAATAGTAATAGTTGCTTTTGTATTAATGGTTCTTTTCGGAGGGAAAAAGCTTCCAGAATTTGCACGTGGAATAGGAAGCTCAATAAGTGAACTTCGAAAAGCTGCACAAGAATGAGTATGGGAAATATAGAGTGGAAAAAAAATAGTTTCAGACTGCTATCTATATCAAGTATGTTTGTTGCGGCCCTGATTGGGCCGACATCGGTCGGGGCGGCAACAAACTCACTGTCATGCCCGGCATCTTCTTCATGTATCGTCGGGGAATTCTTATTTGACGATAGTTATCAACCGATAACTTCAGCTACTTGTACACTTAACTCTCATTATCCTAATGGAACTGCATATTTGTCATCTCAAGCATTGACCGGAACATCGGATGGATGGTATGGGCATAATTTCACCGCGCCTAGTACTGAAGGATTATACCGATCGCAAATTTGTTGTACAGCCGGATCGGAGTATTTGTGTATCGACAAATCATTTACTGTGGTTGCGCAAAGCAGTCAAACGAGCGCCCCGGGCGCAAACGACATTGCAGCCGCTGTATGGGACTATTCAGGAAGAACGCTAACCGGATTTAACTCACTTATTACCGATATATGGGCTAGCACATCAAGAACACTAACAGGCGCCAATCTTTCAAGCGGTAGTATTGCTACGAAATCTGATTACGATACTAATACGGCAAATATTATTGAAATTAAAAACACTACAAAGGCATCGCGATTATTGCTTGAGAAACAGGTAAATAAACCTACCGTAAAAAGTTTTATAGAAGATGAGCCTGACCTACAAGCCAAACTTGATACAACGAAAGAAAATGCCAAGAACATATACTTTACAACCATTCAAATACAAAAAACAATCGCAAAATTACAGCAGAAGTGGCCTACGTTATCAAATGGCAAACGCCTTGAAGCAGTCAACTCATTAGTGGATTTAATAGGAACATCAACAGATAAAATGGGTAAGAATACACTTTTTGGTATGAATAAATGGTTTATATCCAAATGGAACTTTTCATCAAACAAGCTGAGTACTGATTATATTGGTGATCTTCAATATCATATTAAAAATACACAGCAGTCACTTATTTCAGGAAGCAAAAATACAACAGCTTTTCCACGCCAGGCCATTGTATCTGCAAATTATCTAAGTAATGCAATAGGCGATATAGCCGACGATGAGGTTGAAAACACGCTATTTGGTGAAATCGCAGACATTACTCAATATCATGCTGACTTGGAAACATATTCCCAGACATTAGCTTCGGTACAAACTGATTGGAAAAAAATGTCGGCTACAAAGAAGAATAATCTTGTTTCGGAATTGAGTCGCGATGTACTAGCATTAAATCGTTTACCTCAAATCGGAACACTTTCATCTAAAACCGCTAAATCGACTGATAAACAATTAAGAAATCAATTCTTTGCATTGCAGGGATTAATTAGTGCTAATAAACGCCATTTAGTACAGAATCCTGAGTCCAGCTTTGCAAGTACCTGGTTAGAATTGGGAAGTATTGTTTTTAAAACACTCGTGACAAATCCTTCAACACTTATTAAGCAAACAACTGAAGTCAAATATTATTTGCCAAAGGAAGTAAAGAAACAATCCATATTAGATATGGATAAAGAGCTAACGCTCAAGCTTGATGAGCAAAAAGGTCAATATTATGTAATCGGGGAATTTGAACTTGATCCGGGAGAATCAAAAACAGTTCAAGTGCGCACAAGTGATATTTGGTTTGTTTCTACTGAAGAACTACAGTCGTTAAAGAAACAAACCGACTCACTTCTTAAGCCACTTGAAAAAACCGCCTATTTTGCGCAAGGCGTTACACTACAAAGCGACATTGAAGTTGCTCTTGATAAAATTAAACTCAATCAAGAGCGAGCAGAAACTCCTGAAGAAAAGCTATTTACCTATAGCGAATCGGTCATTGAGCTTAAATCAGTAAAGCAAAAAATTGATAAGTTGAAAGATTTATCGTCTCAGGTAAGTTCAACAGGCACCATGTTGGGATTTGTTGGCGCAACTCAAACGCTTGCCGTATGGGGACTCATCATTATTATGAGTGCCGGATTTGTATTCTTAATGATATATATGCGCAAGTTGTCAAGTACGCCGGTAGAGGTAAAAAAGGTGCCAAAACCAAAAAAGAAAACAGCAAAAGTCGTCAATGTGGCACCCCAAACAAACAAAATTGCACTAAATACGCATCTAGTAGCGTTTATTCTGTTTTATGGAGCTGCAATTTCGATATTATCTGTTTTTGCAACATCCAAGGTAATTTCTACTAACTCACGCGATCAAGCAATGCAAGTGCTCGGAGCTAAAACAAATGAATCTCAGTTGTGTCCTTCAAGAAAATAAAGCGACAAATTGAGTAATATACATGTTATATATTTGGTGTAGCGCAATTGCTAGTGTAGTGCCCAATAATAACCCTTTTCGACCTTTCTTGAACGAATATGCAATTATGAGCGCAGAAGTGGTATGAAGCGGTATGGTTAATGCAAGCCTTACCAGTAGCTCTGTCAAATTTCCGACGAGTGCAAAGTTGAATAAGTACAATACGGCTTCGGAAAGAGCGAACAGTACTCCAATACTTAGTCCAGTTATCAGGGGATTATATTCTGGTGAATGTTTTTTTGAATAAAAAACTATGACCACTTTGGCAATCTCTTCTATAAATGCAGGATATGGAAGAATGTGCTCAAGTGGCCATAGTATAAATGGTAGTATTGCTGCAATAAGCGGCGTTACTATATACATGTGTTTATTTATCTGAAATTGACTTTTTAAATTCACGAATTGCTTCACCAATTCCGCGTGCTAATTCCGGAAGTTTTTTGCCTCCAAATAACACAAGTAAAACAATTGCAACAATAACGATTTCAGTTGTACCTAGTCCTCCCAACATATGGTTTGCACCTCCTCTCGAGTATTCATTCTATGTGTATTATCATACATGATTTCTTAAAATAAATCTATTGAGCAATAATGTCAGTTCGAAAAGCAAAATTAAAGGGAGCGTGAGAAAAAAAAGTGATATTAAATCTGAAGGAGGCAGTAATGCAGCGAAAAGTAACGATATTGCATACGCAAATACGCGTTTTTTTACGAGCGTTTCGTATGAAATGATTTTTATTTTCAAAAGTATCGTAAGAAATACGGGAAATTGAAAGCCAATACCCATCAATAATCCGGTTATAAGAACTTGCGATAAAAATTGAGAAACATCTAAGAAGTTTCCAATTTGCAGCTGAATAGATTTTTCATAAAAGAGAACTATCATGTATCTCATAATGGTAATTCCAAAAACCATACCAAAAATAAACAAAAGAATACTGAGCGGCAATAAAGAAACAATGAGTTTATATTCTTGTCTAGTTAACGCCGGACGTATAAAGAGTAGTATTTGGAATACTAATAATGGGATAACCAATATCGAGCCTAATAACAATGCAGTATTGAAAGCTAAGTTAATAAACTGAAAGGGGGAAGTAAATACTATGTTTATACCCTTAAAATCAAAAATCGTTAATATTATCTTAATAATAGGTTCATAGTAAATAAAACCTATTGCCGAACCGATAAGAAATACAGAAACAACAAGTACCACACGACGTCTAACTTCCATTAAAAATGGTATATATCGAGCGTGCGCTTGTAGAAAAGAAGGAGTATCCTCTTGTATTTTTGTAGAAGCATTCATACAATTACTTATTTCTTTTCTTTTGAGCTTTCTTTAAATTCCTTTACAGATTGCCCAAGTGATTTTATAAATTCAGGTACGCGCTTGCCACCAAGAAAAATTAGAACGAGGAATGCAATAATCAAAATTTCAGTTGTTCCCATATTATTTCTTTTTCTTCACCCCCTTCTTTTTATTACCAGAAGATGCTTTTTTTGTTGTTTCAGGCTCAGTTTCAGTTTCAGTTTCCGTATCTGAATCTGAATTCAGTGTGTTCTCAAATTCTTTTTTGACTTTCTTAATTTCTCTGCCTGATTCACCAAGTCCTTTTGCCCATTCCATTAGTTTCTTTTGGCCAAAGAGCACCATAAACACAAAAGCGATTATGACTATTTCTGCTGTGCCAAGGTTGTTTAAAATATTCATCACTTGAGAGTATCAAACACCGAATAAAAATGCAAGCACTTCAATAGGGTATCAAGCTCTATTTAAGTGAAGCGATTGTTGCTTTAAGCTTGGCGTCTTTAAGGAATCGACCTGATGTGCCCGATGTTACATGGCCAGAAATGACCTCATCCCATACAGCATCGGCAATTTCCGATGCAGATGCGCCTCCGGCCGCACTTTCAATGTACGTGTCGGTACCAGAATCAAGCGTATTCGCTGTGGTGTTATTAATAAACGTATTACCTGATCGAGCAACGGTTCTCAAGACTCCAGAACCAACATGCAATCCATATCCAGAGTTCTTATATACCAAACTATCTTCGACAATATTATCTGATAAGCCAGTCCCCGACAAAGCTATTCCGTCAATGCTGTCTGAAATAATACATTTAGCAATAACTGTTTGGGTTGTATTGTCACCTAAGTTAATTGCATTTCCAGTTCCCGATAGTCCACTTGAATCAACGACATTAATACCTAAGCTACACAAATTTGCATTGCTCAGGCTTATACCATGTCCGCGTGTTTGCGAGACCCAACAATCTTTTACGACAACATTATTCGCTGCCACGCTAATACCATTGCGTGTTCCGGTTCCTGCGGTTGAAATATATAGCCCCGAGACTTCTGAGTTATTACCAGTGACTGATATGGTATCAGCAGTATCGGCTGATGGAATAAGTTGGAATGTATAACCGGGACCTCGTACTTTAAGCGTGTGCTTTGTAATGGCAAGTGTTTCAGTAACCGTAGTAATACCCGATGGATCGGAAGAAAGACAGAAAATCACATCATGCATTCCCGATGTAGCTAATGTATGAGCCGACGCAAAGGTGAGCACTGCCGTAGCAGGTGTAAGTCCATTATTTGAATCACTTCCTGAAACAGGATCCCAATAGAAAATGTCTCCAATTGTTTTTTGGCCGCTATATGCTGATGCAAGAAGATATTTAAGATTTGTTGCATCACTTGCCGTAGCAGGTGTAGCAATCGTTCCCGATGCCGAGCTTAAGTTCAATACTTGAGTATACGCAGAAGGCGCTATTGGACTTCCTAGTAAACCTCCTACTAAATTGCCTCCGGTAATAACCATTTGCTCAGTGGTGGGCCCGCCTCGAGCTTCGAATCGCACCCGCCAGCTATCAAGCAAACGAACAGTTATAGCTGTAGATACGCCGCCTCCTAAATCTTCCTTGCCCGAAGCATCGGCGATTTTATTATTAACCATACCAGGAGTTAGCTCATCTTCTACGTCACGAATTTCATTAATCAAGTCCTGCATGACAAGCGTTGTCTGAGGAGCAGGAACTTCAATAATACTATCAGTGAAATCAAATGTTAATGCCATATATGTATCTTTCTTACCATGTTAGCGCAGAGAAATATTAATTAAGATTTTGATTGAGAATGCTTTTTCGTTTGGCGTCAGCTTCCGCAAAATCTACGTGGGTGGTTTCTTCTATCCATTCAGGAAATCTGCCCGGGAAGAAGTGGCTCATTGATCGTAACAGTTGAATAAAAGCTAGAATGGTTTTTTTGTTACCAATGGTTAAGTGGCTCTGTCCTAAATTATTTTTAGGAATCTCGATTTCGAAAAGATCTGTACCAATGGAATCAGTGTAATAGGGAGAATGTTCAAAAGCGTCGATAACTTTATTCGGTTCTGTAATATTCGCTAAGGGAAAAAGGTCTTCAATGACAAAAAACCACTCACTATTTTTATATACGCGTCTAATATATTCGCCATAATATGAAAGATCATTGAAGAAAATATGCTGTGTTTCAGATATGACTTCTACGGGTGGATCAATAGTAGCTGCTTGGTCATGCAAGTCTTGTGGTGCTTCTTCCAAAGGAGGCTCTGGTACCTTATTACTTACGAACCGTCCATTTGGTCCACGGACAGCTTTCGGTTTGGAGCCAGTAAACGTATCTGATGTCATAATTAAGTAACGATTGTATCAGGTGTTCTAATTGCAGATGTTGAAAATCCAGTTGATCCGAATGTTCCCGTTGTTTCAAATGGCAGAATGGCAACAGATGCTTTTCGTCGGACACGGAGGAGAATTGATCGATCTGTAGAATAAATGACCTGTACAGAAATTGATGTGCTCGATGCCTGTTCATCGATAAACGGTACGTATGCTTTATCATCAGATGCTGTGTATGTGCGATCAAGAACAGGAGATACGCCTGAAAATGTCGATCCAGACCATGATGTGTACGTGTATCGTGTTTCTCGCGTTGCTGTTAGATCGCTTGTATCTACAAGTCTAATCGCGCCGGTAGAAGGTGTATCAACAGATATGCTTCCCGTAACAATGATTGTACTATCGCCGGAATCATTACTTGCAGCAAGGGAATACATTGCCTTATCAATTGTTGTCCCAGAAGATGTTCGGAAAACTGAGACGCGGTCTCCGGAAAGAAGATTCGTAATAGTGACATTTTGTTTGTTCGGTGGAGTTCGTGTTGTGCCGTCTGAGTCAATAAGCTGGAAGTTTTGAATGTCTGCTGCATCCATGTTTTCAACCCACACACCTTGCGCACCGAAGAGCTTTCCTCCTGCAAAGGTACCGAATGGGGAAGCCTTGGCTGGTGAAAACGTATTATCAGGTGATGTCTGATTATCTTCATGGGCTCGAATGTATTGTTGTCCTGTGAGCGCTGCAAATGTTATTGCTCCACCTTGGGCCTTTGCTGTTGGATAGGTGTTGTAGCTTGATCCAACACGGGTGATGTACTTGAGATATTCATATACTTCTGTCAAAGGTCGGGTTGCACATCCAACAATAACAGAATACGGATATGAAGATCCTTGGTCGAAGTTTTTATCCATCGTGTAGGCATTGGTGAGTGTTGAAGAGGATGTTGCGGTTGATCCTGAGGTTCCGCCAGTAATAACGTTTGTCCCGTCAAAAGTCCCAACAACATTTCCGAGCGTCATGGTTCCTGCTCCGCTTGATGTGGTGGAGTAAAGATAGATACCAGTTGCACCGCTTGAGGCTTGTGTGACAGTCTCAAGGTTCGTAAAAGCAGCTGACATGCCCGTATAGGTGAGGGTTCCATTTACGAAAGCGATTGTTACGTCACTGTATCCTGATACGGTTGCTGTGGCAGTCAAGTTGTTTAAGTCAGGAGAGGTAGCAAGAGGAACCGCATTTCGGCCTCCAGCGGTAAGATCGATTCCGAAGTGGTCGTACAAGTCGGCATTTCCGCCGCTTGGGTAATGTCTAAGAAATACAGTGATAGCACCGCTATTTATTTCGGTACCTGCCTCTTTGACTTTGATAAGTACATCAATCTGCTGCGTTCCGGATCCTGATTCTGGCCACCACTCGGTCAGTCGTGATCCATTTTGAATAATGTAAATCTGTTGACTGTCATCTTCTTCGATAGATCCAAGAGTATAGACGTTTGGGTATAGGTTTTCTCCGGTAACAGATGCTCCAAGCGCATCTCCAGCACCGGTACCGGTGGAGATTGTCATGACAGAGTTATTTGCTATCGTTCCTGTATGCCGGATCCACCATTTTTGCAGAGTGTTGTCGTATGCAAGGAGCTGGCCGGAAGCGACAGCATCATCAAGTACTGTTTTACCGATGTCTCCAGATACAGCGCTTACATATGTCCCATCAAGCAGAAGAATTTGAATTTCTCCGTTGTATCCGCTTGTTTGAATGGCTCCTCCTTTGAGATATTTAAATGATTCCTCGTCCATGAACCATCCGTTAATGAGGGTGTAATCTGTTGGTGTCTGTGCCGACATCGGGATGGTGTCATCCATCTGGGCAAGTTCATCAAAGGTATCTTGTAGATAGGAATAGAGTGCGTTTACGGTGTATACATTATTATTTGCTGAATGGTAGACACGTTTATTAACGTAATCAATTGTAAAATCTGAACTAATGGTTGCCATTGCTTATTTCTTTAAAAAAAGTTTATGTGTAAATTATGAATACTGAGAAACAGTATAAAGTTTGCAAATAATCACTGTCAAGGACTTTCGGAGTATTGATATACTTAATCCGAATTTGATATATTTAATCCGAATTTGTTATATTAGAATTCTCACTTTCTTTATTGTTGATTCCATACTGTTTGTGGAAATCATCGTGTTTGAAATCCTCACAAAAGCATTCTCCAAGCGGATTTCGGGCACGCCAACAACCTACACTATTGCACTTAATCATAGCGTCGGCAACCAGTCCACATCCGCCAATACAAACATAATGTTTATCCATAATACATTGCTTACCATATCACACGGCGAATTAATATTCAAGAATTATGTTATATGGTAATTTTAATGCCTTTACTTTATGAACCACATCAAGTGTCCGTAGATACTCAATCTTTTTTAATTCCTCTTTATCATGTGGTAAAAATACTTGATTAAATAGTACTCGTCGGGCTATTTTTTTTAGTTTGAGCAAAAACTGCATATTCGATATTCCCGTAAAAAGCGTACCGCCTAAATAACAATCCACCACAATAAGGTCATACATAACCTTGTCCTCCAAGTTGTTAATGTACGACACGGCATCGGTAATGATGACATTTACATCTTTCATATTTTCAGGAAAGTAGTCGTTTGCTATGCGTATCATTTCTGGATCTATTTCAATTCCAGTAATTTTGCTTAAGGGGTATTTCTTTCTAAACGTCTTCATAATTGACCCTGCTCCAAAGCCAAGTATAAGCACGTTTGACAGTGATATTTGCTGTTCAAACTTATTGAACACTTCTTCCCATAATGCTTCAATTTCTATACCAGATTCTTCAAATTTATCAACTATTATTGAATAAGCTCCATTTTTCTTTACAAGATTAATTGTGTCGTTATAATCGGAGTAAAATGTTTGTCTTTTAGTTTTGCTCATGTAAATATAGTATTTGGTTATGCGATGGTATCTGCGGTCCTTACTGCTGTTGCGGAGTAACCCGTTGATGTTAGTGATCCGGTGGTGGTGAATGGTTGAATGCCAACTTTTCGAACTCGGGTCATCACCGTACGATCAGAAACATAGGTAACACTCTTGGAAATACTTGTACTGCTGGCTTGTTCGTCAATGTACGGTACATACGCGGTGTCGCCGGTGCCATAACCGCCAGCATGCGCCCCTGCAAGTGTAAAAATAGCACCCGTCCACGATGTGTACTCTAAGCGCTCTTCAGTACTTGATGCGGTCTTTACAAGACGAATAAAGCCCGCCGCTGGTGTGTCGGCAGGGATCGCTCCGGTTGCTTCCCATGCGGTGGTTGCTGCTGAGTTGGTAGTGGCGTGAGAAGCGAGATATGTTTTATTGATGATTTCGTTTGCTCCGGTGGTTCGGAAAACGCTCACTCGGTCACCGGAGACTAAGCCTCCTACCAGGACGTTTACGGTGGCAGGTGGAACTTGACTGGTGTTCGTTGCATCGATTAATTCATAGTTATTGGCGTCGGCAATATCCATATTAGTTAGGAATACGCCGCGGGCTCCGAAAAATGACCCTCCGGCAAAGGTTCCGAAAGGCGCTTGCTTAGAAGCAGTAATTGCTTCCGGGGCTCCATTAACGGCCGCTGTTGCACCTGATGTTACTCCTGAGATTGCCATATCATCTGCAAAACTTCCATGAACATTGCGCAGCGTCATGGTGCCCGTTGCTCCGCTGTCAATAAGCGACACAAGATAGCCATACACGGCGCCGCTACCGTTAATTCGCTCACCCTCCACAAATGGTCCAGATGCTTCTGTATCGTAGTTAAAACGGTAGTCGCCGACCGCAATATAGAACTCACCGTTAACACCGTTAAGGGTTGTTCCAGAGCCTGAACGCGTTACATATTTGAGGTATTCATATATTTCAGTGAGTGGTCGACCGGCTCCGTCAATGACCACATCATACGGTTGGCTTCCGTTGCCATTCCCAAGATCTTGACTTGAAGCCCCAAAATCAAATGTTATATCTGAATATCCGGCTACGGTGCCCGATGCTGTTTCATTATTTCCATCGGCAAAAGCCGCCAAAGGCACCGGGTTGCGACCGGTAGATGCATCGATGACAAAATGGTCATAGAGAGTAGAATATTTACGGGCAAGAACGGTGATGTTGCCGCTATCTGTTTCTGTTCCCATTTCTTTTACCTTCACCAAGATATCTATATGCCCGCTGGTCCACCATGGAGTGATTTGGACATCATTTTGCCAGACATCTAGTGTAGAACCACTTACAAGCGTACCGAGCGAGAATATATTGGACCAAATCGTTTCACCAGTGCTGCTGGCTGCAGTAAAGACGCCGGCTGCGGAGCTTGTCGCTACGGTGTAGGCAGAGTTTACATCGGCAAACGTGTCAGCCAGAGTATCAGGGCGGATCCACACGTAGCCGATCTCAGTGGCTGTGCGTTCATCATAGGCAAGGATGGTTCCCGTGTCACCGCTATCTGTCTCCGTAATCACTTTACCGATATCTGACGATCCAAACGCTGTACCAGCACCGGTCGCATCATATGCTTTCATGCGAATAACACCACCCGTCCAGCCCGATGTTTGGACAGCCCCACCCGTGAGGTATTTAAATGACTCATCATCCATGAACCATCCGTTGATGAGCGTGTATTCGGTTGGCGTTTGTGCGGACATTGGTACGGTGTCATCTAATTGTGATTCTTCATCAAACACATCTTGTAGATATGAATACAAAGCATTCACGGAGTACACAGAGCTTCCCGATGAGTGATAGATACGCTTTTGCGTGTAATTTATCGTAAAGTCACTACCAATTGAACCGTAGGAGGCTGCTACAATAGCATCTTCGATTTGCGATGTAAATACATTTGCACCAGCAACGGTTACTGTAGCCTGCGTTTCAAATGGAAGGTACTTTGTGACGGCGCTGGACTTGCGGACACGGATGGTGATACCAAAATCAGTCACATACGCCACATTTGGAATGGTGACTGTCGCGCCACTGGCTGTCCCAGAGCCCAGAAGTAACCCTCCCGACGTTTTATATACATAATAGGTACTTCCGGTGGTTACGTTGGTCAGAACAATGTCCACGATTCTCCCAGGATAATCACCAGGGCCAACGGTATTGGTAAAAATCTGCAAACCGTCAATATAGCTGTTAAAGGATGGGAACAGGGCGAACTGCGTGTTGGTTACGACGTTCGTTGCGCGCGTTTGGTTGTCAGAATTACGACGAACAAGTTCTGTGGGAATAAATGAGCCGGTGATATTTGACAATATGACGCATCCCGTTGTTGTTGTTAGGTTGTGCACATCATCAACGGTAGCTGTTGCGCCAGACGTAGTTCCTTCAATTTCTTCTCCGACAACAAAGGCATTTGTTTGAGTAGAAAAAAGCATTCCGGGTTGGGCGGTAATGCGGATTTTCAGAAGGAATCCGGTGGTGGTGGAAACAGATGTGGCTGCAAGGTTGGCTGGGGTAGCAGTTTGGTATGCGCCGTACGTTGTTCCTGTACCCGTATCGATTTTGAATTCAACCAGAAGTGATTCAAGTCCGTCCAAGCTTGAGCCCAGATCCAATCCATTTTTTTTGAGGATGATATCGCGGAAGCTGGAAATACCATAAATACGGTATGGCCAGGTGTATTCGATCGAGTCACCAGCAGTACGCAAATACAAACGGCCGTTGTTTCCAAATGCTGGTGTGCCCGAGACGATAGTATACGGTGGTGTGTCAGATGAGCTTGCGTTGAAAAGCATGTGAAGTGCACCGGTTGTGGGCGAATGGTACAGTTCATAAAAGATGTTGTCATACACGGCTTGATAGGCGATGGCAAGTCCGTCAGTTGCAAATGCGCCTGCTCCGAAGAAATATGTTGTGGCGTTCGTTGCTTGAGCGGCATTGGCTCCCGTCACACCCTTGAGAATGGTGTTTAATGATTGAAGTGAATAGGGGATATCATTTGCTTGCTCAATGGTGATGTTTTGAAGGGTAAGTCCACTACTATCATTAATAGAAATAAACGGTGAGGTGTTGAGGTTTCTAAAGTTTTTGACGGTGAAGTCGTCAAAGATATTGTCGTTGGAAAGATTTGCGACATCTCCGATAGCAGGTACAGCACCATAGTTAAAGTCAATGTTCCAATCGAGGAATTTGTTGTTCGAAGCACCTCGCAAGAATACTCGTGTACCAGAATATCCGCCGTATCCTTCCTGAGCGAGCGTGTCGATAATGTTGTTATTGGAGTTGAGGAGGTAAAAGGAGGTTGAAGCTCCAAGCAAGTTAAGAGTATAACCAACGCGATTAATAGAAGATGGTGTAAAGCCTGCTGTCGTCCCAACATACAGCTCAGTCCAAAATGATCCAGTTGGCAATGCAGCAAAAGCAACTTCAATACCCTGATTTGACGTGTTACCTCCAGTTGCTCGGCACCACGCAAGTGCAGAGGTAAGCTCTTGGGCTGCTGAGGCAAGAACAGACCCGACGATGGAGCCAGATGATTGTGCTCCCGCACCCGTAACTAGGGGTTGTGCTGGAGTCACTGTCAATACAGTAGTTGTTACAGCAGATAATACATAGGTGCCGTCATTATCAGATGTTCCTTGCACAATAATACTGTCTCCAATTGCAAAAGCAGGTGCTGTTGTGAAGTCGCCTGATGAGGCGGTAATGGTATTGGCTCCGTCGATACCTGATGCAAAAGTCAGTGTGCGTCCACCGCTTGCCACAGCTGTTTTTACGGTGGTGGTGGTGATGGGGACAAGAGCGGAGGAGCCCTGATTAACCAGAGCACTTGAGGCATAGATGTAACTTCCCTCTGTTGTCATCTGAATGGTAAATTCATGCGTGACGGCGGTTGCGGTAAAAGTAGCTGAGATTCGTTGCCAGACTCCTGATGCTGTAAATGCTTGATCCGTGGCAACTGTTGTATTGATAGAAATCTTTCCCGAGACAGTTTGGGAATAATGATGAGCGTCACATCTGATATATACGGAGAAAGTATAGATAGCGCCGACTTCCAGGTATGAGGTGATAGTCTGTACAGCCTTTGCTGTTGGGCCGGTCGAAACGAGTCGGTCGGCGGTTGGAGCTGCGGCGATACCAAAGCCAATATCATTTGGTCCCGAGACTTGGTTTGCTGTCGCGGTGAGATTTGTTTTTACCCAGTTGGCATGGGTGAAGTCATTTGATTGAGTAAGGAAGTTAAATGCGGCAGTAGTCGGACCGCTTGGGGTAACTTCAACTTCTGCGCTGTCTGTCCCATATTCAAAAAATATCGCCTGAGCAGAAAGGGTTGCAATAAATGCGGTATCAACCTCTAAAGTGGTCGAGTTTGTGATAGATGCCACGCGTGTTGGGCGGGCGATTCCGGGCCCAACAACGTAGATGTTGTCAGGCGCTGTCCCGTTGGCTAACCCCAAAGTGGCTGTTGTCCCAACAAACGTCGATGAATTGGTCACATCGACGGTTATCTGCCATGCGGTGTCGATGCTCACAACCTTTGCCCCTGATCCGATACCTGTTCCTGCAAGGGTGAGGCCAGGGAAAATGTTCGCTGCCATAAAGTTGGTGGTAGATCTGACGGGAATCCTGATTTTGGTTTGCCCGCTTATTCCTTGAAGGTTGATGACTGACCCAAGACCCGTATTAAAGTTTCCAGCTGTTGTGAGGGTAGTCGTTGCGACGGTCCCTGAAGCACTTGTTATACCCGTGAGGATTGCATCGTGCTTGCGTAATTTATAGTAGTAACTTGTGCCGTTTACAGGTGGTTGACCATCGAGAGTTGCGCCGTTTGGAGCAGTTTCATTGACTAAATTGGTGTGATTGGTGGTCAGGGTGATGACAGTCGCTGTAAAAGATAGTATGGTGTACGTGCCATTGTTAGAAACAGTTCCGGCTACAACCACATTTCCTCCAGCCACAAATCCTGCGGTTGTAAAGCTTCCTGCACCAGCACCACCAAGGGTGATTGTTCTACCTGCTGCAGCAAACGTAATTGTTCTTACGGGCGACGCTGTGGCGGTTATGGTCGCGACAAAACCGTTGAGGTATGAAACGGTTGCGACGGTCAAAGTGTCAAATATTCTGTTTGCAGAGCTGGGAGTAAAGCCTGGTGAAGTGCTTCTAAATATTTGATACGTCGTCGTTCCCGCTGCACCGCTGGATGTAGGGTCACGCCTGATCCATGTCAGAGTGACGGCACGAGTGGCGGTATTTATTGCTCCAAATATTGCTGGGAAAAATTTACTTCCAATAAACGGCGTTGCAGATACTGTTCGGCCTTCTGCATAATTTGAAAGATTGTTCCAGTCATAAAAAGTTCGGACTTTCAGATAGTACTTGGTGTCATCGACGAGTTTAGCCTGCGCAGTTGGATCATTGCCGATGCGTGCACCCGTGGTCGGAAAGCTTCTATATCCATTAAACATATCTTCTGCAATGCGTACATCTGTAAACGTATTTCCGCTTGAAGTCTGAAACAGCATGGGGGCAACACCGTACATTTCCAGGTGCTCCATCGTGTTGTCATTAAAGTTCGTGAGGAAGTTAAATGCATCTTGAAAGGAAGCGACACAATTGAGAGCGTAAAAGCGGACATAGCTCCACGTTGAGTTTTGTGTGTACGAGATGGTTAACATTGGCGCAGGGGCGGTTACTGAAGAAACTGCCACTTGGAGTGCTTTTGGCGAGCCAACGCAGTAATTAAAATCAGTGATGCTTGCATTATTCAAGTATGTCCAAGTGGTCGTTCCAGCTCCGTAACGTCTATCGCGAGTAAACCAGCCATCCGAACCAATAGTCGCTGAGTAGGTGTAATACCGGCGGACTGGCTCAAGGGCAAAGCCAACACTATTAAACGTGACACCATACGATTCATTGATGAGTGGTGGGATAGAGAAACCAACATTTGTGAGGGAAAGTGTTTCTGCCTGATTAAAGGTGTTGTATGACTCATCAAACAAGCAGGTATTGGCGACAAGTGATCCTCCTGCAGTCATGACCATGTTTGCTCCGACGATGGAGGATGCTGTTTGGATGTTGACGGGCACTGCAGATGTAAACATGATGTTGGGACATCTGACTTTTGCCCCTGAGGGAACCTTATTTCCATTGATGTTGTCGCCAAATTCGACTGTATTTGAAAGTTGGGATACATACGGGTTATAACAGGTAAGTGATACGTCCAGAGGAGTTCCCGTTTGAAGTGTCCAGTTGGCTCCAGAGTCTGTGGAGGTCAACGCTGCACTTCTCAAGTTTGATGAGGATGATACAGCTACCAACGTTGTTCCATTTGCGCACACCGCCGTCCAGTTGTTTGCATTGGCTGCTGCCATGGTTGTGTTGGTGAGCGTCCCCGTCGTACCTGCAGGGGTTCTGGATGTGTTAACTGAGTTTGTTGTTGAAACGATTACGAAGTTTGTTCCGTCCCAAGCGACTCCGCGACTCGTCGAGTTGTTCAGTACAGCACCCGTCGTCCAAGATGTAGCATCTGTGGACCACATACTGACCGTGCTTGAACCAGAAACTGCATAAAAGCGCGTTCCATTCCATGCGATGCTCAAATAGTTTGCGGATGTCATAGCACCACCGTTTGTCCATGTGCCTGTTCCGTCCGCGTCCCAGTTAGAAATAGTCGTGCTTGAAACGGCAACATATCTGTTGGCCGCACCAGCACCATAGGTGACTGAACGCCATATTGCTGAGGTCATGGTTGATGCTGACCAGGTGATCCCGTCAGCAGAATACGCACCTACTGTCGTGGCGGTTCCGTCTGCAAGTGATCCAACTGCGACAAAGCTTGTGCCGTTGGTAGCAACTGATGTCCAGTTTTGAGCAAGTACAGAAGGGAGTGGAATAGCACGCCTTGTCCACGTAATGCCATCAGGGCTTGTTGCACAAAATCTCGACCCAATGGCAGTTCCTCCAGTTGTCGTCACATCTGAACAGACTGCCACAAACAAGGCACTCGTTGCTCCATAACAAACTGAGTTCCAGTTAGCCACAAATGGAAGTGTTCGTTTGGTCCAGGTAACCCCATCAGCAGATGTTGCTGCTATGTTTGAGCTGGTACCGGACACTGCCACGTAAACACTGTTTCCATATGCGACTGAGGTCCAATCAGGGGAGAGTTCAGTCGTGGAGATGGCATTTGTTTCAAGGAGGGTGGATGAAATGACCCGATTCACGACCGTGTTTGCAGGGATTCCGGGGCCAAGAATCGAAGCGCCTGGATAGAGTCCTGTGGTTGAGTCAACAGTAATGAGTTTTTGTGCGATACTTCCATCTGTCCCGTTGAGGATAGTTGGTCCATACGGAGATGCATTTGCCTGTTGGATGAAAAATTTACCTCGTCTACCTGACCCGATTGCTGCAAATCCTTCGCGGAGAATAGGGGACGCGTCGCTGTATGAGCCGGTTGCATTGAGCCACTGTTCATAGATTCCCGAACCAGATGCCGTTTCGACCCAGAGCGCCGCAATGTAGTCTGAGAAGGGGGCTGTCATAGTTTGTCCAGAGCTTCCATCTCCGGTACCTAACTCGATCCAGTCTCCCGTAATTTCAATATCTCCAATACCTGATCCCGGAGTGATAGTCGCGGCAGCTGCCCCAGATACGCGACCCATGGTAAAGCGGATACCCGTGGATGTAGATGAATTTGTAATGAGCAGTTTTCCGTTCGTGAGGGTTATGAAGCCCCAGAATTTACTTTGGTCTGTATTGACAGTGAGAGTTGAATTGTTTGTAATAACAAGTGTGTCGTTTGAGTTCCAGGTGGTGGGCGTGTGGCACATACAGCTAATTGCTTGCGAAACAGTTGCAATGGAGCCTCCACTCCAACTGACACCGTCATAGCTAAATGCTGCTCCTGTTGTTGAAGTGCTGGCAATTGCTGTGAATAGGTTATTCCCAAATGCGACAGCAACCCAGGTTCGTGTGTTTGGGAGTGTTGCAGAAGTCCAAGCGATACCATTAGCAGAATATGCTGCGATAGTCCCCGACGTATTACTTACAGCGACAAACGTTCCGTTTCCATACGTGACCGAATTCCAGTTTGAAGATGATGGCATCGTCATTTCTGTCCAGTTGACTCCGCCGTCTGTCGAGTATGCTCCTTTATCAGTTCCTGAGGCAACTGCGACAAAGGTGCTCTCTCCATAGGTCACCGATGTCCAGTTACGAGTCGCAGGAAGTGCACCTCCTGCACTCCACGTTGTACCATTTGTTGAATAGTTCGTGTTTGTGCTGTTGTACGAAAGTGCAACAAAGCGATCATTTCCAAAAGTCAGGGCTCTCCAGTCTCCGCTTGTTGTCAGTGCACCCGTGAGTGTCCACTTTGCTCCGTCAATCGAATAAGCTCCAACAGTTGAAGCACCACCTGTCACTGCGACAAATTTCGATAAGCCATATGCAACTGCATACCAGCTTGCTGTTGCGGGCATTGTCCGTAATGTCCATGTCGCGGTGACACCAGCCGGGGAAGTAGCAGCGATTGTTCCAGATGTGGAGCTTACTGCAACAACAATATTGTTTCCATAACACACAGATTGCCAAGCAGAGGATTGAACAATAGTCGCTGTTGTCCACGTGGTAATACCTGTCGGTTGAGTTTGGTATGATGCAGATCCAGATGCGAGAGCAACAAATGTGATACCCGCAGACATTGCAAATGCATCATCTGCATTAATACTTCGATCGATTGTAATTGTTGCCATACTATAAATTTAGCATATTCTTCTGACCTTGTCGAAAAGTTTTGCTAGCATCCTTACTGACGACGAATTGTTTCACCGGTAGTGCTACGAGTCAGATTCGTACGGATCTGCCACTAAATTTTTATGTGCAGATTTTACCATCGCCATAATCATATATATAACTGCAGGAACTACAAGTAATACGCCAGAGAATGCAAATGCTAAATTCCACTGCATAGAAACGTTATTGCCGTGAGTTGCTATTTGTTGAATTGCAAAAAGTTCCATAAGTGCTGCCATAATAAAAACAATTATTGATTGCAAACTATACTTAGTGCCCCCAGCAGTAGTTACAATCATTACCGTACTAACAAAAATGGCAACTGTCTTTGCGCCAACCGATACGGCCGTGAATGGATAGGTAGAAAGCATAACCGGCGTAAGAAAATCAAACGGGGAATTAATAACTAACGTAAGTGGTCCAGCAAGGATATCTAAAACGTATCCAAAAATAACCAATCCAGCTGCTCCGCCTAAAAAATATTCAATTTTCATTTTCTGGTAATGCATTATTCATAACGGTTGGATTATGTACATTATACGATAGAACATATTGCGATGTTTTGTCAGGTTTAATGTCAAATTTTTCATCGATAGTGAGCGAATTATGCGTATTATCTGTTACATTTCTAACTTGTCCTTCGCCAATTCCTCGAGAAATCCATAGGGGAATACCTTTGTAAATACCTGGTTGCCATGATTTGGTCTTATCAGTGATTGTAGTAAATGTAGCGCGGGTTACTGTACCCAAATCATCATCTGCTGGTTGCTTGCCTTTCTTTACAATATGGGCAAGTGTTGGATTATTTTGAATAAAATCATCTACCGGGTACCACTCAAAATATGTCGCTGGAGCATTTCTGTTAGAAGAAAATTCCACCTTCACGTATCCCGGGTATGTCGTGTCATGTGAAATATTTAAACATTCTCTAACTGAGCCATTAATGTCGGTAACGAAAAGAGTCTGATTAGTTGGCATAGAAATATTTAGTTACTATAGCATAAAAACTTAAAAAATAGAATCAAAATAGTCATATGTTAAGCTAGCGCGATTTGTCCAATTAGTTGAAAAACTACTTGCTCCTTTCACATATCTATATGCTCCCGTAGCATCTTCTTTTACAATGTACCAAGCGCCTGTTTTATTTACATAACCATAGTATGAAGGTATTTCATCATCTACTTGTGAAATGTTGTATCCATCGGTTGGTTGTTTTTCGGATGGATCGATAAGTGTTCCCGATGAATCTTTGACTCCAATAGTACCAGGACCAGGGTTACTTCCAAAAAATGCCGCTTCAGCTTTGCCTGTAAATATTGAAAGAATAAAAACAGACACGCCCGCAGATCCAATAAGTCGTAAAAACATACGTCGGTTATTATCTACGTCCGTATCTTTTATCTCATCTAACTCAGTGAGTTTAATAGGGGCATCTTCTGGTTTAGCATCAATCTTTTTTGCTTTCTTAAGTACAGCTGCTTTTTTTAAAGCAACATTTGGTGTGCTTGCAGTTGAAGGAACGATCATCCTCCAGAAATAAATCGTGAGCGGAAAGAAAATAATACTGCTTATAAGTTGTGCGTATGACGTTGATTCTATGAATCCTATAAATGTAACGACCGTTATTATTGCCACATTATAAATTAGTATTATCTTTTTCATTGTGTATTTTTTATAAATTTTTTACTAATCCATGCCGAACTTGATGCGTCCATTTGGATTTTAATCCAATTTGATCGTATCACTAATATAGAGTATTTTTTTCCAACTGTTGCTTTTCCAATTACTGCCGCTTCTGTAGAAGGGTTATTGCGCAGGTTGACCCACGAATCTGATGCTTGTTCAGGATCAACTTCAATGTACCCTAAGTTCTTACTAGGAGTTATGCTTGGCTGTATTAATTTTTGCCACCTAGCTTGTGATTTGCTCGCATTTGGCTGAATGTATATTTTACTTACCGCATAGGATGTTAATAAACATAGACATAGTATTACCATTAAAATAAACGTTCGTGAAGTTGAGCCTTGAGGTAAAGATCTTCGTTTTGCAAGTGCAAGAACCATATAATATACAAAGTAGCCAGGAATTGGAAGTATAAAAAGTATTAATATATAATTGTTACCTTTAAACAGTACGACCGTAGCTGCGACTGTGAAAAAAAGTGCAAGTGCTGTGCAATAAACAAAGAAAATCTTTTCAACTAAACGCATAATTTAATTCGATGTTTTTAATAATTCTTTGATCCGGGCTTCCATAGATGCTTCAGGGCTGCTCGTAGGAATTGATGTTTCCACATCGAGCTTATTAATATTGGTTTCAAGTATGTCAAGCTTAATAACCACCTTCTCCAATAGTTCATTATTGTGTTTAATTGATTGCATTTGTTTTTCTAGCTTCGTTAGATCGGGAAGCGTTTGGGTTTGCTGCGAACTTTTTGGTTGTAATCCAAGAACAGCAATATACAGAACAATACTCGCGGAACTAATAATAAAGGCAATGGTAAGTAAAAAGGTAAAAATGGTCTGACTTGAATCTGAAGAACTGTCTTCGGTATGTACATGAGGTAATTTACCCGTCACAAGTATCCAAAAATACACACTAATTGGAAGGATTAAAAGCGCTAGTATATATCCACTATGCTTTGATACAAAAATTGTTGACCATACAATTAATAGTGTTGAAATAATCAAACTGTAGTATGCAAGTAATGTGTGGTATTTTTTCATACGTCTTATCGTACTATCATTATGAATGTTTCCAAGAAAAAAAGCAATCATAGGATCGTGTTGTATAATATGTCGTATGTATCGTAAATATATTCCAAAAGATATTGAACCCGTGATTGCTCAAAAGTGGGAGACTGAGGGTACGTATAAAGCGACTGCAACTCCTGGTAATAATAAGTCCTACACCTTAGTAATGTTCCCGTATCCTTCTGGTTCCGGACTTCACACTGGTCACGCCCGTGTATACACAGGAACCGATGTGCTTGCTCGATACCATCGGATGAAAGGGGAATCGGTTCTGCACCCCATGGGATGGGACGCCTTTGGCTTGCCTGCTGAAAACGCAGCCATTAAGCTCAAAAGGAACCCTATAGATATTGTTCCCCAAAATATCGCGAATTTTAAACTACAAATGCAACGAATCGGACTGTCATATGATTGGTCTAAAGAATTCTCGACGACCGATCCATCATATTACCAATGGACTCAGTGGCTGTTTATTCAGTTTTTTAAAATGGGCCTTTTGCATAAAAAAGAAACGCCTATTTTTTATTGCCCGAGTTGTAAAACAGGTTTGGCTCTTGAAGAGGTTTTAGCCGATGGCACGCATGAACGATGTGGGAATAAGGTCGAGGAGCGCATATTACCACAGTGGATTTTTAGAATTACTAAGTATGCCGATGACTTGCTTGCCGATCTTGACGGTCTTGATTGGCCTTCAGGAATTCTGCAAATGCAGCGCAATTGGATTGGGAAGAAAGAGGGGATGGTAATTCACCACCAGGTAGAAGGAATGGAGTATGTTTTAGATACGTTTACCGCATACCCGGCATGGAGTTTTGCAGATACATATTTAGTCGTAGCACCCGAGCATCCATTAGTTGATAAGGTATTAAAGAGTGGAGCAAGTCCTGAGGTAGTAAATTATGTTACCGAAATTCGCTCTATTGCACCCAACGATCGGGCTCAGAGCAAAGAAAAAACAGGCGTATTCACCGGACTATACGCAACCGATCCATTTAGACCGAATGAAAAAATGCCCATCTGGATTGCAAATTTTGCCCTTATGTCGTTTGGAACCGGAGCGATTCGATGTTCAGCCCACGACGTTCGCGATGTCGAATTTGCCCAAAAGTACAATATTCCATTACGTGAAGTGGTAAAAAGCGAAACCGATACCCCAGTAAATGCTCATGAAGGTAGTGGAACATTACTCGATTCTGGTCCATTCACCGGAAAAGAAGTTACGGCAGTTACTGCAGAATTTATTGAATGGTCTACCAAAGAAAAAATCGGAGAAAAGAAAACATCATATCATCTTCGCGATTGGGTTTTTTCGCGACAGCGATATTGGGGGGAACCGATCCCTATGGTGTTTTGCAGGGCCTGTGCTGATGATAAAGTGTCATATTGGTCAACCGTCCAAAATGACCAAAACCTATATCCAAATACTCCTAAAATAGCTCAAAAGATATCAGAATTTGTAGGTGAAATTGAGGATTCTTTATATGGGTGGTTTCCATTATCTGATGATCAGTTACCATTAACACTCCCGTATGTCGACTCATATGAACCAACCGAAACGGGTCAATCACCACTTTCTCAAATCCCAGAATTTGTAAACACCACGTGTCCGCATTGTAAAAAACCAGCAACCCGCGAAACGGACACCATGCCAAACTGGGCAGGGAGCTGCTGGTACTTTTTATACTTTCCCCGTGGCGATGATTTTCCAACTAATACCAAACCATCTTTGCAAGCCTGGAATGACCTCATCAAACCGCCTGCTATGGCTTGGAATCCCATTGACTGGTACATTGGTGGGGCCGAGCACGCAGTACTTCATTTGCTGTACTCGCGCTTCTGGATGAAAGCTTTAAATGATATTGGCTTGGTTGATTTTAAGGAACCTTTCACTCGATTACGCAACGTAGGCATGGTCCTTGCTACTGATAGCCGTAAAATGAGTAAGTCATTAGGAAACGTAATTAACCCTAATGACGTGATCGATGAATTTGGTGCTGATACACTGCGAGTATATGAAATGTTTATGGCCCCATTTGGGCAGGAAGTCGCGTGGTCAACGGCCGCAATGCAAGGTGCGTATCGTTTTATAAGTAGGACCTGGCAGTTGTACTACTCGTCTGATAAGTTCGCTAAGTCAACAGGTCATATATCAAACACATTAGACGCAGAGCTTCAAAGTGTCATTTCTACTATTGACTCAGATATTACGAACGTGAAGTTCAACACGTGCATTTCTGCTTTAATGAAATTTTTGAACCTGTGGGAAGAGTCAAAGGATGAGATGCTTAGTATGCAAGGAGCTCAAGATTTCCTAAAATTGCTTGCTCCGTTCGCTCCGTACATGAGTGATCATATTTGGCGTGATGTGTTTGGTCAAAAAGAAAGCATCCATATTGCCCCATGGCCTCAAAAGGACGATTCTCTTACACTTGAAAAGCAGGTAACAATTGCAATTCAAGTACAAGGTAAAGTCCGAGGCATCGTAAGCATGCAATCTTCACAGGCGACTGAGGAGTTAGTTTTATCGCAAGCCCTAAAGCTTGATGGCGTGCAACGGTATATTGACGGGAAAGAATATAAAGTCATTTATGTTGCGGGTAGAGTATTGAACTTTGTGATATAATTTCTTCATCCTATGAAAACTCACCTCAAAAAACTTTCCAACAATCTTAATACGATCGTCGTAGACACCGAAGCATTTCCATCGGTAACAGCTCTCTTATTAGTCGGTGCCGGATCTCGATACGAGCATGCTAAAAACAACGGTATTGCCCACTTTTTCGAACATATGGCATTCAAGGGTTCAAAAAAGTATCCAAGCACCCTACAACTTGCATCAATTATCGAAGGACTTGGTGGGGCATTTAACGCATTTACTTCACAAGACCACACAGGCTATTACGTTAAAGCTCCCAGTGAACATTTTGAACAAATCACGGATGTAATTGCCGATATGGTTCAACGACCGCTTCTTAGCCCCGATGAGATTGAACGTGAGAAGGGCGTTATTGTAGAAGAAATCAACATGTATGAAGATATGCCCCAGCGCAAGGTCTTCGAGCTCTTTGAAGGGTTACTATATCAAGGGAATCCACTTGGCTTTGATATTGCCGGAAGCAAGGAAACAGTTATGAGCTTTGATCGTAAAACATTCACCGATTACATTGGCGAATTCTACCACCCGTCAAATGCCGTGTTTGTAGCAGCGGGCGGATTTGCGGGAATTAATGCCGAAAAAATCATTGATCAAAAGTTCGCAGGTTGGAAAGATGGAAAAGCGGGCTCGTACTTACCGGTGATTGAGAATCAAACTGCACCACAAACACTTTTTAGAAGCAAAAAAACGGAGCAGGCTCACCTATGTATTGGATTCCGAGCATTTTCATACGAAGATCCTCGCCGATATGCACTCCAGGTACTTTCTGCGATTCTCGGAAAGGGAATGGCTTCACGATTATTCATGGAAGTTCGTGAACGCAGGGGATTGGCTTACCATGTAAGTACATACACCGATTTTTATTCCGACACTGGAACAATCGTAACACACGCTGGAATCCGAGCTGATGAAAAACAAGTACTTGAATCGATCAAGGTCATTCTAGCAGAGCATTCCAAGATACTTGGGGGGAGTATATCTGATGAAGAAATTACCCGTGTAAAAGAGCTTATGAAAGGTGGACTTATTCTTTCACTCGAAGACTCATTAAATGTTGCCTCATTTTATGGCAAAAAGCTGCTTATGCAAAAAGAAATTATTTCTCCAGAAGAATTGATTAATAAAATACAGGCAGTTACAAAAGAAGAGGTAATTGCTGTCGCAAAAGATGTATTTGTAAATGGGGGGCTTAATATGTCGCTCATCGCTCCGTTTAAGAATAAGACTCCGTTTGAAAAAGCCCTTCGAATCGGGTAATCTTGATCCTATGCTTGTTGCAATTTATATTGGAATTCTTGGACTGTGTATTGGATCATTTTTGAACGTGCTTATCGATCGTCTTTCAAACGAAGAGGGAATCGGAGGAAGGTCACACTGTGATCATTGTAAAAAGCAGCTACGAGCTCGGGATTTGGTTCCGGTACTCTCATATATACTTAATAGAGGAGAGTGTCGATATTGTAAAAAACACATTTCTTTTTATTACCCTATTGTAGAGATTTTAACGTCCGTTATATTTGTTGCAATATATTTCTCACTTTTTCCCCTTGGAATTACGTTCTTGACTGGACAATCCATCTGGTTATTCTTGTACTTAACTATCGCATCCAGCCTTATCGTAATTTTCTTTGCCGATTTAAAATATCACATCATTCCCGACGAAGCCACAATCGCTCTCTTGGTAGCATCGATCCTACTTCCTGTGTATTCTGCCGACTCGCTCCAAGCCTTGCTGCCAAATCTAACCGCTGCAGTTGCGCTCATGCTTACCCTATTTTTCTTCTTTTTCGTTACTAAAGGGCGGGGAATGGGTTTTGGCGATGTTAAACTCGCGTTTCCCATGGGGTTTCTGTTGGGGCTTGAGGGCGGATTTTTAGCATTATATGTTGCTTTTGTAACCGGTGGACTTGTCGGACTGGCGCTGTTACTGCTAAGAAGAAAGGGATTGAAAAGTAAGTTACCCTTTGGCCCCTTTTTAGTTCTAGGCACAGTTGCAATTTTAGTTGCTGGCAAGCCTATAACGGCCTTTTTTCACCAACTTTTCGGATTTTAACCCACCTACTCATTGTTTTTTTGTCGTAAACCCAGTACAATACAAACTATGAAAGAACAAACACTCGTTATTTTAAAACCCGATGCCGTTTCACGTGGACTTATTGGCGCCATCGTTTCTCGCTTTGAAAAAGTTGGACTTAAAATGGTCGCTGCAAAGCTCATTCATGCCGATCGTGAACTTGCCGATAAGCATTATCCTGTTTCCCGAGAAGAATTCATCAGAGGAATGGGTGGAAAAACGGTTGAAAATTACGAGAAATTAGGCGTCGATTTAGTAAAAGAATTAGGTACCAGCGATCCGCTTGAAATTGGAAAGATGATTCGAGAATGGTTGGCTGACATGATTACCAGCGGTCCAGTGTTTGCTTTTGTACTTGAAGGACCTCATGCTGTTGAACTTGTTCGCAAAATTTGTGGTCATACATTACCGCTTATGTCTGCCCCAGGAACAATCCGAGGAGACTATTCATTCGACTCATCATACTTAGCAAACACCGCGAAGCGACCAATCAAGAATTTGATTCATGCTTCAGGTAATGTTGAAGAAGCCGCTTATGAAATTCCATTGTGGTTTTCAAATGCGGAAGTACTTTCGTATTCACGAACAGATGAAAGAGTGATGGAATAAGATCCTAAATCCTTACCACATCAATCCCCAAGAATACATTCACCTCATTATTCAGCACCTCTAAAATCCCCGAATCGATCGTAAATTCTTTTTTCTCTTGTCCTTTGTTATTAATAGTAATCGACGTTTTAATAATCGATATAAACTGGGTATGATAAGGCAGTATATCGAAAACTCCACGTTCGTTAAAAGTAGTTATTGATTCTGCCTGGCCTTCATACACGATTTTATCGGCGTCATGAATCGTAATTTTGATCGAAGTGTCCATACTATTGATTTATCAAATCCTTCACACCGCCAATATACAAGAATGTTTCAGCAGGAAAGTCATCAAATCGGCCCGAAAGAATCTGTTTTACGTCATCTACTGTTTGTGCAACGGGAATATATTGACCTTCTTTGCCTGTCTGGGCCTTTGTAACGTAGAAATTTTGGGTCATGTAGTTTTTGAGAATCTTAGCTCGGCGGTACAATGTTTGATCGCCTGCTGAAAGTTCAGATTCTCCGACCAATGAAACGACGCGATCTAACGATAAGGCCTTTTTAAGCAAACTCAGCGACGCAATAGCGCTTTCATAATGATCCTTTCCTACAATATCCTCATTCAATCCGCCCGATGTAGAAGCAAGTAAATCAATAGCCGGGAAATGGCCTTCCTGATACACTTGGCGAGAAAGAACGATCGTGGAGTCCAAATAGGGGAATACCGCCTGAACTCCCTGATCGGTAATGTCGTCAGACGGAACGTACACCGCTTCAATAGACGTTATTGAACCGTTTTCGTATGAGACTAAGCGCTCATGTAAGTCGGCCATTTCAGAAGCAAGCGTTGCCTGATATCCGCCTTCTGAAGGAATGGAATTCATAAGCGTCGCAAGTTCATAACCAGCCTGAGCAAACCGGAAAACGTTGTCGATAAAGAATAATACGTCTTTTTGTTCCTTGTCACGGAAATATTCAGCCATAGTTACGCCTGCAAATGCAGTACGAAACCGAACAGCTGCGTTTTCACCCATTTGTCCGTAAAGCAGCGCCACCTTGGGCAATACACCGCTTTTATCGAGCACGTTGTACAATTCATGACCTTCCCGGATACGTTCACCTACACCGGTAAACACGGAAACTGCTTTATCTTTGTTCAAAATAACCACGTTATGAATAATTTCTGTTAAAAGGACTGTTTTTCCTACGCCTGCACCTCCAAACAAGCCTACTTTACCTCCGCGTAATACGGGTGAGAAAAAGTCGATTGCTTTAATTCCCGTCTCGAGAATCTTATTAGGCGGAACGACTTTTTCCATTGCAAGCTCACGACCAAATATTGGCCACTCGTCGGCTGCTTTTATGTCGCCTTTGCCGTCTTGGGCGGTACCGAACATATTAATGACCCGCCCTAACATGCCGGCCCCAACCGGAACCTTAAGTGGCTGCATGGTATTTTGAACTTCGCAGCCGCGCCATAAGCGCTCAACGTGCGATAACGCCAAACAATAATAAATTGATCCTTCAACCGAGCTATATACTTCAAGTCGAACCTTAGGATCTTCTTTTAAGACTAAAATATCATTCATTGCCGGAGGAATTCCCGGAAAATGAACTTCGACAACATTTCCTTTAATTGCAGTAACGGTTCCTTTGTTTATCATAGTTATAATTTTGCTCCCCATAACGAAATGCCCGACATACGTTCTTGTTGGGTTTTATTATTGATTAAGCGAGTAATGCGACGCCTTTCATTATAAAGATTATTCTCCTTACCATCAATGCGGTCAAGCGCAAATTCCATAGCAGTAATACGGGAAGCAAACCGTGCCAATTGGGACTCGTGTACTGTTTGTTTGAAGAGGGCAGAGAAAATTTGTTTCTCAAAGTAATCAACAATGTCTTCTAACTTTGGTTCAAAAAGAAACGCCTCATTTTTACCGGTTACGACTTCTTTTTCTAAAATAGCGTCGCCCGTAATATTGGTCATTTGAGCTACTTGATCTAACATACTGTTATATTGACCATAAAAAACAGTAATTTTCTCGTATTCGAGCAAGTGATACACAATCGTTCGTAAGTCTTCAAGCGCAACTTGCATATCAGGTATCTCGAAATATAGATATTCTTTTTTGCGTCCATCTGGAATTAAACGTTCGTACAATTCTCGTCCAAGTTTTCCAATAATAATCACGTCCGCTTCATTACTTGTTATATATTTCTCAAATGATTGAAATACGTTATCAATAATAACTCCATGGAGTTTTGCATTTGCGGAAATGAATACGGCCACCGTTTTTCCATTTTTGCGGGCAATTTCTTGGGCTGCTTTATTCTTTTTCTCATCTTTTTTAAGCTCATCTTTATATGAAGTCTTCACATGATAGTATACTTTTGCCAGCTTCGTGTAGAATGTACGTGTTGAAAGCACCATTCCTCGAATGCGTTGCATATTCATAACCGAAATCTCTTCGTACGAAGTGCATAGAATTCGCAGGCTTGAAAGTAATCCTATTTCATCTTTAATTTGTCGATAACGTTGCATAATTATTTTTTATCAGTCATGGGAACGAATAAAATACTGTCAGTCTGGGTAATGGTTTTGGTAACCGTTGTGGTTTGTGGCGTAGGAGGATTTGCTGGAGTGGTTGCCGGCGTGGATCCGGGAGCAGCCGGAGGCTCAGTAGTCACAACCGTTTCAGTAGTCACTGTTTTAACTTCGCCAATGATAGCCGAAAATTGATCTCTTTTTTGATTCACTTGTAATAATAAGTCATCCAAATTTTCTACGGACGTGATTTCTAGAAGTGTTTTCTTTAGTCCAGCATCCTTTTCTGATGCCTCCGCAAGTTTTCGAATCTTTTCCTGAATAGATGCGGGATCTGCATCTTCAATACTATTTCCCCACATAAGAGCAAAAACGACCAGCTGTATGTGTGTATCAATAATAACGTGCTTAGGTTGATTCAGGAACGCATGCATGCGTTCCCCAGTTTTAATCGTATTTTGTACCTTTCCCGATAGTTCAGCTCCAAAATGCGATAAATTTTCCATTTGTTCAAATAGTGACAGGAATGCAGTGAGTTTTTGATTAATGTCGCGCCGCAAGGGCGACTGCGCTTGTCGACCCACACGAGTAACTGAAAGGGGAATGTTTATAGCAGGTCTGCGTCCTTTGGCGAATGTTCCTTGATCAAAGAAAATATGGCCGTCGGTCATCGACATAATATTGGTTGCAATGTAGCTTGTTAGATCGGACTCAACAGTTTCAACCACCGGCAAGCAGGTAATTGATACCTCTTCTTTTTTTCCTTCCTGCAGGAAATTTCCCGAACGTTCAAGAAGTCGTGAATGGGTAAAGAAAATATCTCCTGGATACGATTCTCGACCCGGGAATCGTTTTCCAATAAGGCTCATTTCACGATAAAATTTTGCATGCGTGCTTAAATCATCCAAAATAACGACAACATCTTTGCCTTCATCTCGAAAGCCTTCTGCAATTGTCATAGCTGTGAATGGAGTTAAGTAAATGAGTCCGGGGGAATCTGACGAGTTTGACGCAACCACAACTGTTTGTTTTTGCAACTTTTCACTCTCGATATATGCCAATACGTGACGCACATCGCTTTGCTTCTTTCCGATAGCTGCGTAAATAACCACGGTTCCTGTTTTTGCTTGCGCTTTAAGAATTGATAATAGAAATGAGGTTTTACCTGTCTTACGATCGCCAATGATTAACTGTTTTTGACCCTTCCCAAGTGGAAGTAGCATATCGATGACCGTCATTCCTGAGTCGAATGGTTTAGTGATGCTTGCACGCGACGTAATACCCATCACTTTTCCATTCAAATCGTTTGTTTTCTTTGCGGCAACCTTTGCTGACGTACCAATTGCGCCGCCCGTTGGATCGATGACTGCTCCCAAAAGCTCGCTTCCAACAGGGACTTGGAGTAGCTCTTTTGTACGAACCACTTTTTCGCCCGTTGCAGGACTTTTTTTGCTGAACAGAATTATTTCAACTGCATGTTTATGAATAGCAAACACTTCACCAACTATTCCAGATTCAAATAGAACAAGCTCAAAAGGAGCAACGCTTGGTAA
Source organism: uncultured Gammaproteobacteria bacterium (assembly GCA_964422025.1). GTDB lineage: Bacteria > Patescibacteriota > Microgenomatia > UBA1406 > HO2-37-13b > 2-01-FULL-39-24. The sequence goes on along the minus strand of CAYQYZ010000002.1, from coordinate 8,744 downwards.
ACCGGTTACCGTTACGAGGGGTAACTTAATTTCAGTAACTTCTCCAAATTCGCCGGTTATTTTTAGATATTCGTTATATGATTTCATACGTTCGTGTTATTTATAGAATGATCAAGCCGTTTACCATTCATTTCAAGAACTGCTCCAGCTAACATTTGTGGATTTACTTTTGCTTTTAGCAACGGTCGCGATCCGAATAGTTCAATTTTTCCCGCAAATTTAGCTAGTTGGGAAACGGTTGGTTCAAATGCCATTTCAATCGTTAGGGTAGGGAGCGACTTAACGTGTGCTGCCAGAGTATTGAACGCTTTTAATACGTCTGTATTTTTTTTCGTATCGACTTTATTCTTTTGCAAGAATGACACAATCATGTTTTGCACTGTAATCGTTAAATCGTCTAACGACGTTTGGCCCTTTTTTGCATATATGCCCTTAGAAAGTGCTTCAAGTTTTTCAACAAGTTGATCTCTCTGAGATACAGTAACCAGTGATTCGTCTACCATTTCGTATTGCATATTATCTAAAAAACCCACCTTTTCCTGCCTTTTCAATCGCTTCTATAACAAGCGATTCATGGGTTTTTGCATCAATAGTTTTACCCAACACGTCCTGGGCAATTTCAGTCACTTTCTTGGCAACCAACGCTTCCATAGCGAGTTCTTTTGCTTTCTTATACTCAGCCAGTTCAGCCTGAACTTTTATAAATTCGTCAGCAGTTTTTGTTTCAAGTAATTTAGAACTATCCGTTAGCTGTTTTTGCACGTTCGTATTAAATTCCGCAAGCACTTTTTCGATTCCTGCTTTCATTTCGGCATCTAGTCGTTTCGTTTGAGCTTCAACCGCCGATTTCATTCCAAGCGCTGTTTGCTCTTTTAATGAGTCAGTAAGTAATTGTGTTTGCGTTAGTAATTGTTGTGCGCTGTCGACGGCTTCTTTAATAATCGCTTGAGCCTTTTTATGGGCATGTAGAATAATTTCCTCTTCGCTTTGATTGGTTTTTTTTGAAAATAGGTTCATAGTTACAGTCTAATAATTACTAAGGCTAATATCAATCCCGAGCCTATAATAGCCACCGTTATAACGACGTTAATAATAATGCCAAATTGAATCATGCGCGAGGCCAGCGGGTTTCGGCCGAGCGCTTCTACTCCTGTGCGAGCAATTCTTCCAAAATACCAGAAACCAAATACAAACGAACAAATAACCACGATTGCAGCGATAACGTACTTGAATACAGTTAGGGGTTGTTCATAACTCGCAATTGCCGAGAGCTTGAAAATATCTGATAAGCTGTTACTGAGCGTAAATGATGGAGTTACGTAATGCACATTCAGAGCAACTCTCAATTTTCCTTCTGATATTTCGGGCTTAAAATCTTCAAGAGCTGTGCCTAAAACGTATCCGGCTGTCGTGCTTTTTACGCATGTTCCAGCGTCAGTCGAGGAAGTTACTAAGTCGCCTTTTTTAATGCTTCCTTCTTTGTTACTGCAGTTAACTTGTGCTGTCCCGCTGGTTACAACGGGGTAGGTAGCGTCTTCTCCAGCAACCACAAAAATAATTGCCGCGTCATTTGAAACGACGCCATTCATGGACGAATCGTAGGGAATTCGGCTGAGTACGAATCCGGTGGAAGTGGTAGAAACAATGTCGCCGTCATGAATAATTTTATCTTTTATCGGAACATTGTTGGCAACGGCGAATGATGTGTTGCTCTCATTTCCGGTTACTGCAGAAGCGTCGGGAGATTGAGCATAGGCGACAGAAAAGGATATTATCCAATAAAAAAATAACACGGAAACCAAAAAAATCCGCTTAAACATAGTCTCACTATACAATAAAAATAAGGCGCGGTGTCAATGATTTATCGGAGAATTTTGAGTTAAATGGCTAAAAGTACAATTTTTATTGTTGTAGTAGTGTGATCAAATATACGGGTGGGGGTATAGGGTTTTTGATCCTGTTTCATAGTAATTTGCTCTTGATTTCCTTATTAATATTGATTAGTCTAATATAAGCAATGAACCATTTTCTCCAACAAGCAGTAAGCATACTTGCGGGACTAGTATTACTAGTTTCATCTACTGTATCATCATTGCCTGAAAAATTCCATGACTTTACGAGTAAATTTGCATACAAGCCACCCGTCACTTCACAACCCCAAAAAAAGACTGCTCAAAATCAAAAAACATCCCCTTCTGTACTGGCTGCAACGGTCGATCGATCAAAAACCGGAGTTACGTTTACCATTCCCGCTTTTTTCAAAGATCTAGTAACACTTGGATCTTCGCTCGAAGTTAATGGTCCCAGTACGTTTAACGACACAGTCACACTGACCAATCAGGATCTCGATTTAGGGACAGGGGAATTAACTGCATCTAACGTACTTTACGGATTAACGGCCGGCAAAGGAATTTTAATAAGCGAAGGCCAAACGCCCGAAATTAAACTTGATTTGAATGTTGTTTCATCTATTTCAGGTAGAACAGGCGATGTATCACTTGAAGAAGGCGATGGTATTTCGGTAGATGGACTGGAAATCGCGAATACCGACAAAGGATCTGCTCAAAATATTTTCAAAACATTCTCTGTTTCTGGTCAAAGCGATATTGTTGCTGGTTCAAACAGCGACAAGCTTACTGTGGCGGCCGGATCAGGAATTGTACTTACTACCGACGCCTCAAATAAAATTCTAACAATCACAAGTGGGCTCAGTACTGGCTGGATTGATGATGGCACAAATGTGCGTCTTACCGATAGTGGTGACAATGTAGGAATCGGAACTTCTACACCTGGGTATAAGCTAGATGTTGCCGGAGATGCTAATCTTGCATCGGGGTATGCGTTCAAAATTAATGGAGCAGACGTTCTTACAGGAACTGCATTGGGAACTGGAGTCACGGCATCAAGCTTAACAAGCCTTGGAACACTTGGAAATGTAACTGTAACAGGCGCCTCAGCCCTAAACGGAGGAATTACTTTTGATAACTCGACCGACACTATTTCAGCCTTTACAGCCGGTGGAACCATTAATCTTGCAAATAATCTCATAACAAACGTTGGAAATGCGGGAACTGACTTTACTGCAAGTGGCGGATTAACACTTGCGGGGCTTCTCACAGCCTCATCTGGAGTTTCACTTGATTCAGAAACGGTTACTGATTTTTCCGGAAACGGAATCGTGGTTACGAGTAATTCGCTATTTGTCAACTTGACGACTAGTAGTAATACGGGCGCAACTTCGTCAAATTCAGGTTTGGAAGTAGGTACGGGCGGACTTACATTGCTTAAGGGTTGTTCTGACGGAGAACTTCTTAAGTATACCGATGCTGGCGGATGGGCATGTTCGGCTGATATCGATACAACATCGGGAAGTACTTCAGGATTCACGGATTTTGGGAATATCGTGGCTTTAATAACATCTGCAGATAACTTGGGGGTTGGCACATCATCACCTACCAATAAACTTTCTGTACTTGGAAACGCAGACATCTCAGGAAACTTGGGAGTTGGAACAACATCTCCGGCATTCAAACTTGACGTCGTAGGGAGCACAAATCTTTCAGCGGGGAATACGTACAAAATCAATGGAACTGATGTCCTCTCCGGTTCCGCTTTGGGAGTAGGTGTTACGTCCTCATCACTTACTCAGCTAGGGACACTTGGAAACTTAACAGTCACCGGAGCAATTGTTGGCAATGGTGGACTCACGCTTGCAGCTGGACAAGCGTTGAATGTAAATTCAGACGCAATCACTGACTTAACTGGAAACGGAATCGTGTTGAGCGGTGGCACATTAACGGTCGGACTTACCTCATCCGGAACAACAGGATCTAGTTCATCAAACTCGGGGTTGGAAGTTGGTTCGGGAGGACTTACGCTCCTCAAAGGCTGTGCAGATAATGAATTACTTAAATACACCGATGCTTCTGGTTGGGCGTGTGCAATTGATATCGATACAACCGGCGCGAATTTGGCAGGCTTCACCGATTTCGGAAGTATCGTAGCACTCACAACTACCGCAGATAATCTCGGAGTTGGCACATCTTCCCCAACAAACAAACTCTCAGTAGTTGGAAACGCAGATATCTCAGGAAACCTGGGAATTGGAGTTACTACCCCTGCCTTTAAATTAGACATTGCCGGATCTACCAACCTTTCATCGGGTTCAACATACAAAATCAATGGAACTGATGTGCTCACCGGCTCTGCCCTCGGTGTAGGAGTTACGTCTTCCTCATTAACCAGTCTTGGAACACTTGGAAATCTTACCGTTACCGGCACTTCAGCATTAAACGGAGGAATTTCATTTGACAGTTCAACCGATACCATCTCTGCTTTCACTGCTGGTGGAACAATCAACATGGCGACGAATATAATTACTGACATTGGCAACAGCGGAACTGACTTTACGGGTGCAGGTGGGCTTAACTTAGCAGGTCTACTTACTGCTTTATCCGGTGTTTCAATCAATTCAGAAACAGTTACCGATTTTTCAGGAAGTGGTATAACGGTCAGCTCGAATGCTCTGGCGGTAAATCTAACCTCATCAGGAACCACCGGCTCAACTTCATCTAACTCAGGTTTGGAGGTTGGTTCAGGAGGACTTACTTTGCTCAAAGGATGTACTGATGGCGAACTTCTCAAATATACTGACGCAGGTGGATGGGCCTGTTCGACTGATTCAAATACTGGAAACGTCTCAGGGTTCACCGACTTTGGTTCTATCGTAGCTCTTACTACCACTGCGGACAACTTGGGAGTTGGCACAAGCTCACCAACAAACAAGCTTTCAGTAGTCGGTACCGCAGACATCTCGGGTAACTTGGGAGTTGGTACAACCACTCCTGCATTTAAACTCGATGTTGCAGGTTCAACTAACCTCTCATCAGGCTCCACCTACAAAATCAATGGAACCGATGTTCTTTCTGGAACTGCACTTGGTGTCGGAGTTACTGCCTCATCACTAACCTCTGTCGGTACACTCGGAAACCTTACGGTCACCGGTGCGATTGTTGGAAATGGGGGACTCACCCTTGCCACTGGTCAAACATTTACGATGAATGGGGATGCATTTACAGATTTAACCGGAAGTGGAATCATAATATCAGGAAATGCACTAACAATCGGGCTTACCACCTCTGGAACAACCGGATCCACATCATCAAACTCGGGTTTAGAGGTTGGAAGCGCTGGACTCACACTCCTCAAAGGCTGTACCGATGGAGAACTTCTCAAATACACCGATGCAGGAGGATGGGCATGTGCAAGCGACATAGATACTGATACCAATAGCGCAGGATTTACTGATTTCGGAAGTATAGTGGCTCTTACCACCACCGCTGACAGCGTGGGAATAGGAACATCTTCTCCTGCAAATAAATTGAGTGTCGTGGGTAATGCCGATGTTTCTGGAAACTTTGGAATCGGAACAACAAATCCCGGATATAAGTTAGACGTTGCCGGTTCAGCAAATCTTTCAACAGGTTCAACATACAAAATCAATGGAACAGATGTATTATCAGGAACAACATTAGGTTCGGGAGTTACCGCCTCATCACTAACATCAGTCGGCACTCTTACCAACTTGGGAGTAGGTAACTCTGGCTCATTTGGTGGAGGTTTACTCGTCGGTGGAGAAACACTAACCGACTTTACTGGTAATGGAGTAACGCTCTCATCGGGAGCGTTAACAGTGAGTCTAACCGCATCTGGAACCACTGGATCTACGTCATCCAACTCGGGTTTAGAGGTTGGTTCAGCCGGACTTACCTTGCTCAAAGGCTGTACCGATGGAGAACTTCTCAAATATACCGATGCGGGTGGATGGGCATGTGCAACCGATTCAAATTCAGGAAATGTTTCCGGATTCACTGATTTTGGAAGTATAGTCGCTCTCACCACCACTGCAGACAACTTGGGAGTTGGCACATCTTCCCCAACTAACAAACTTTCAGTCGTTGGAAATGCTGATATTTCGGGGAACTTGGGAGTTGGAACAACCACTCCAGCTTTCAAACTCGATGTTGCCGGTTCAGCTAATCTTTCATCAGGTTCAACATACAAAATCAATGGAACTGATGTACTCTCAGCTTCAGGCCTAGGTGTTGGAGTCACAGCCTCATCGCTCACCAGTCTTGGGACACTTGGAAACCTTACAGTCACCGGTGCAATTGTTGGTAACGGCGGACTCACGCTTGCGACTGGTCAAACATTCACGATAAATGGGGATGCATTTACAGATTTAACTGGAAACGGAATCGTAGTATCGGGTAACGCACTCACCATCGGCCTTACTTCATCTGGAACCACCGGTTCCACCTCCTCTAACTCTGGGTTAGAAGTTGGTTCGGGCGGACTCACACTCCTCAAAGGCTGTGCCGATGGAGAATTGCTTAAATATACCGACGCTTCTGGTTGGGCATGTTCGACTGATTCAAACACTGGAAATGTTTCCGGGTTTACTGATTTTGGAAGCATCGTAGCTCTCACCACCACAGCAGATAATCTTGGAGTTGGCACAAGCTCACCAACCAACAAGCTCTCAGTCGTTGGAAATGCTGATATCTCAGGTAACCTCGGAGTCGGAACAACAACTCCAGGATACAAACTTGATGTTGCAGGAAACGTGAATATTTCCACAGGTTCAACATACAAAATCAATGGAACAGATGTATTATCAGGAACAACATTAGGTTCGGGAGTTACCGCCTCATCACTAACATCAGTCGGCACTCTTACCAACTTGGGAGTAGGCAACTCAGGTTCATTTGGCGGTGGCCTTTTAGTGGGCGGACGAACTCTTACGAACTTCACTGGTAATGGCGTAACACTTTCATCAGGAGCATTAACGGTAAATCTAACTTCTTCCGGAACAACAGGATCCACATCATCAAACTCAGGTTTAGAGGTTGGCTCAGGAGGATTAACCCTACTTAAGGGATGTACCGATGGGGAAATTCTTAAATACACCGATGCAGGTGGATGGGCATGTGCAACTGACACAGATACTGATACTAATACTTCAGGATTCACTGATTTCGGAAGTATCGTAGCTCTCACCACCACCGCAGATAATTTGGGAGTTGGAACTTCATCACCAACCAACAAGCTCTCAGTCGTTGGAAATGCTGACATTTCGGGTAATCTGGGAGTTGGAACAACCACCCCTGCATTCAAACTTGATGTTGCAGGTTCTACCAACCTCTCAAGCGGTTCAACATACAAAATCAATGGAGCCGATGTTCTCTCAGGCTCAGCTCTTGGAGTAGGAGTTACTGCATCATCGCTCACGTCCGTCGGAACTCTCGGAAACCTAACAGTTACCGGAGCAATTGTTGGTAATGGAGGACTTACCCTTGCCACTGGGCAGACCTTCACTGTAAACGGGGATGCGTTTACTGATTTAACAGGAAACGGAATCGTAGTATCGGGTAACGCACTCACCATCGGCCTTACTTCATCGGGAACCACCGGTTCCACATCATCTAACTCAGGGTTGGAAGTTGGATCGGGAGGATTAACTCTTCTCAAAGGCTGTACAGACGGAGAACTTCTCAAATATACAGACGCTAGTGGATGGGCATGTGCGGCGGACACGGATACGAATACCGGTAATATCTCAGGATTCACTGATTTCGGTTCAATCGTTGCTCTTACTACAACGGCTGATAGTGTAGGAATTGGAACATCGTCCCCTGCAAATAAATTATCAGTCGTAGGGAATGCAGACGTTTCGGGAAACTTTGGAATTGGCACAACAAATCCAGGATACAAGTTAGACGTAGCCGGTTCAGCAAACATATCATCAGGATCTACCTACAAGATCGCAGGAACAGACGTTCTTTCAGGTAACACCTTAGGCGCAGGAATCACCGCATCTTCACTCACATCCGTGGGTACGCTCACTAACTTAGGAGTAGGTAACTCAGGCGCATTCGGTGGAGGACTCCTGGTTGGTGGACGTACTCTTACTAACTTCACCGGAAATGGCGTAACGCTTTCTTCAGGAGCACTTACCGTTGCTCTAACATCATCAGGAACCACCGGTTCTACCTCTTCTAACTCTGGGTTGGAGGTTGGATCTGGAGGACTAACATTACTTAAAGGCTGTACAGACGGAGAAATTCTTAAATACACCGATGCTTCCGGTTGGGCATGTGCAGCTGACACAGATACTGATACTAATACTTCAGGATTCACTGATTTCGGAAGTATCGTAGCTCTCACCACCACCGCAGATAACTTGGGTGTTGGAACGTCTTCACCAGCAAACAAACTCTCAGTCGTCGGAAACGCAGATGTCTCAGGGAACTTGGGAGTTGGTACAACGACTCCCGGATATAAATTAGACGTTGCAGGATCTGCAAACCTTTCCTCCGGATCAACCTACAAAATCAACGGAACTGATGTGCTTACTGGTTCAGGCCTAGGAGTAGGAGTTACCGCCTCATCGCTCACCAGCCTTGGTACACTTGGTAATCTAACGGTCGCTGGAACATCAGCTCTTAATGGCGGAATTACGTTTGACAGTGCAACCGATACAATCTCAGCCTTTACTCTTGCCGGAGCAATCGATGCGGCAACAAACTTAATTACCAACATCGGAAACGCGGGCACAGACTTCATTGCTGGTGGAGGACTTAACTTAGCCGGAGTATTCACTGCAAACAGCACGACAGCATTAAATGGAGCTACAACGCTCGGAGATAGCGCTGCAGATACTGTAACTTCAACAGCTGGAGTGT
>CAYQYZ010000001.1:259938-345331 GCA_964422025.1 uncultured Gammaproteobacteria bacterium | reverse complement strand
TGCGGGGGTGGGAAGAATCGAACTTCCGTCAAAGGTTTTGGAGACCTCTATTCTACCACTAAACTACACCCCCATTTTCCCAACATGTGCTCTCGAAAGGACTCGAACCTTCGACCTTCAGATCCGCAATCTGATGCTCTATCCATCTGAGCTACGAGAGCAAATGAATAGGTATAGTATATCGTATGGCGCCCAAAATAGGAAGTTAGTCCGGATTGATGTTATTAATCTCTTTACGCAGGGTTACTACCGTAAATATTCCCACTACTCCCATAGCCAAAGCCATTGCAATTGCGGGCCCGTATACTCCATATATTGGAATGAGGAGGTAATTTCCTAGTGCCATAATTGAAAGAAAGATGAGATTGATTACGAGAATGTAGGCCGGTTTTTTGATGGTGTACAGGAAAAACAAAAGTGGAATACTTAGAATTGTGTAGAAAATGTAAATTCCACTTAAAACTCGGGTAATTCCTATGGCGTTTGTCCATTTTTCAGAAAGAACTAGTGTGTAAATAAAGTCAGGAGTAATAACGGCTGCGGCAAACACACCTGCGGGGAGCAGGATGTAGGTTAGTGAATGCTTTAAAAGTCGTTTAATTTCCAGCCTACTTTTTACTTTTGCAAACTGCGGGGAAACAACTTGAGTAATACTATTTACCGTTGTAATGATATTTAAAATGATCTTTTGAGCAATACTATACTCCCCTACCCGTTCTAGAGGTAGATAGTGGGCAATCATGAATAAGTCGAGGCGTGAAGCCAAGGTAAAGGCTTGGGTGGCGATAAAGTATGTTCCCATATAACGCAAACGGATATCTTCGCGGTTTATGGGAGCGCGAATGAAATCGGCAAGAAGTGATCGTTGCTTGATGAGAATACAAAGTATAAATAGGACTTGTCCAAACACTCCCAGCACGATAATTGTATTTGTGACGGTTAATTTTTGAAAATACATGAGAATTAAAACGAGTCCGATTTTGGAAACATTTGCAATTGTTTGGGCAACATTGGCGTATATAAATTGTTCGCGGGCAAAGAGTGAGTTAAGGATAGTGTTCTGCCACATGAAGAAAAATACCGATACAAAGGTCCAAAAGTAATTATCGTATGTGGTGTTTAAATGTAAAAGATCGGTGTTAATGACAGGAATAAACAACCATAGGATAGTCAGTGCTACAAGTGCGATGACTGTTTGAAAAATTAGATTGGTTTTAACAAACTCCATGGTTTGTGCACGGTTATGTACGAAATGGGGCAAATTGGCATAAATACTGGCATTTACTCCTAAGTCAAAAAAATTAGCGAGTACGTTTGCGATTGCAAAAAGAACGCTATACACCGCCATTTCGGGCTTTGATAAGTAGCGAGCCAGGGCGAGGAAGTAAATGATTGTTGTGAAGACGCCAAAATAGGTGCCCACCGTATTTATTAGGATGTTTATCGAGGTCTTAGTTTGAGCTAATTTGATTAGTTTTTGCATAATGAAGTTACAGGCGATGCGACGATGCCTGAGCAGTGTATCGAGCGGAGCCGTTTAATTCCATTAATTCATTATAAACTATTGTTTTTCGTTTAAAATCCTAGTATAGTAAACCCATATGGCGAAAAAAGCACTTGTAACAGGAATTCTTGGACAAGATGGACCGTATCTGGCTAAACTTCTTCTGGAAAAAGGATATAAGGTCTATGGAATGACGCGTCGATATTCTAATCCAAATTTTGAACATTTGGATTTTCTGGGAATTGCAAAAGACATTGAATTTATGGAAGGTGACTTGGGCGATGAATCTTCGCTCATGAGAATTGTGAAAATTACGTCTCCTGATGAAATCTATAATTTGGGAGCTCAATCGTTCGTTGGCTCTTCATGGGATCAGGCAAAGCTAACTACTGAAGTGAATGCTTTAGGTGTTTTATACATGCTGAATGCTATTAAATTATTTTCTCCTACTACTCGTTTTTATCAGGCATCTACTTCTGAAATGTATGGACTTGGTCAAACCGATGATTATCAAGATGAAAATACTCCATTTCACCCTCGAAGCCCGTATGCAATTGCAAAAGTATATGCATATTGGATGACGGTAAATTTCCGCGAATCGTACAATATGTATTGTAGTAACGGTATTCTATTTAATCATGAATCACCTATTCGAGGAATTCAATTTGTTACTCGTAAAATTACCGACGGTGTCGCTCGAATTAAATTGGGGCTTGCCAAAGAGCTGCGTTTGGGCAATTTAGATGCAAAACGTGACTGGGGATTTGCTGGTGACTTTGTGGAAGCAATGTATTTGATGTTACAACAAGATACTCCAGACGATTACGTTGTTGCAACAGGAAAAGCTCGAAGTGTTCGTGATTTTGTTGAAGCCGCGTTTGAAGCTGCTGGGGTGAAAGGCTGGGAACAATATGTAAAAACGGATCCTCGATTTTTGCGCCCTGCAGAGCTCCATTACCTGCAAGGTAAGGCTACCAAAGCGCATGAAAAGCTTGGTTGGAAGCCCAAAGTTACATTTGAAGAGCTTGTCGCGATGATGGTAGAAGCAGATATGAAGCGACTTTCTTCAAAATGATCGGTTTTATATAGTTCGTCCTCTTGACTTTTATTCTAGGAAAAATTACTCTTTTATTGTTATAAGTTTAAACCAAATACCTATGATGATGTCACAATGTGGAAACTGGATGGGTTGTGGATGGAATTGGTGTATGCAAGTTTGCCGACCTGTGGTCGAATTTTGCGCACCAGTTGTTGAAACATGCGTTCGAACATGGAACTGCTGGGGCAGCTCTGTTTGTCGCTAAGATCGAGAGATATGCTAAAGGGCAATACATTTTGCTGAAGACTACTCTAGATAGTATGCCACGCAATGGCGGAGTTGGTTTTCATAAAAGTGTATTGCCTTTTAGCGTATTGGACTTCCGCAGTTATCCAAAGCGCAATCATTTCTTCTTCTAAAATTTCTCCTTCTAAGAACTGAATGATTTGTTTGTATCCAATTGTTTGCAATCCGGGATCAGTCTTTTTATAGTCCATGGAGAGTAGATTACGAGTCTCCTCGATTGCTCCTGCTGCAATACGGGAGCGAACCCTTTTCTCAATTGTGGCTCGGAGTTTTTCATCATCTGCAAAGCGAAGGCCGATAATCTCAATATCATTCTGAGCGAGGCCTTTGTCATCCTGAGGGATCCGCCGGCTGGCGGAGACCGAAGGATCTGGGTGTGAAAGAATTTCAATCCTCCTAATCAACCTTCTCGGATTATTCTGATCCGAATTATTCATACTGTCGAACATATCGTAATTCATGTCCATAAGCCTCATTTGTAGATCCTCAAGTGAAGCCGTGTTCAGCTCCTCACGCAAATTCCAATCGGGCCCGATTGATTCCGTTTCAAATCCGTATAAAAGATTCTTTATATATAAATACGTTCCGCCGACTATTATGGGAGTTTTTCCACGGCTATGAATCTCCTTAATAACTCTCCTAGCATGTTGGGCGTACTCGCTTGAAGAGAACGGCGTATTGGGCTCTACAATGTCGTACAGCCATATCGGGACATCGGCCAACCGCTCTTTGCCAGTTACAATATCGAGATGTTTATAAATCTGTCGAGAATCGGCATTGATGAGTTCTCCATTCTTTTCTAATGCGAGTTTGTGAGCGAGCGAAGTTTTACCCGTTGCCGTTTGGCCAGTTATAACAATGAGTTTATCCATTGTTATATTTTACTATATTATTTCTTATCGAAGTACAAAGTCACGACTGAAGAGATTGTTTGTGTGCCGGGTTCAATTGCAGGACCCCCACCACCACCAGTAACCGGATATGTTTTCATCATTTCAGCAACTGGTCCCCCACCCACGCCCGTGGATTCAACAATATTCGTTACTTTTCCAAGTTTTATTCCTAAGTCGGCCGCAAGTGACTTGGCTTGTTCTTTTGCGTTCTCGATTGCTTTATTTCGAGCTTGTGCGCGGTAACTTTCCGGTTTTTCAATGCTAAATCGGGCTCCTTGTACTTGGTTTGCACCTGCTGCAGTAGCTACTTGAATAATCATTGGAACCAAGTCAGTCTTTTTAGTTTTAACAGTAATTGTTGCATTTCCATTGTATCCATTAATCTGATCTCTGCCCCCTTCATACACATAATTTGGATTAATCGAGTAATTCGTTGTTTTAACGTCTTCCTTGTTAATTCCCAGCTGTTTTACTGCTGCAATGACGGCATTATTCACCGAATCGACTTTGTTTTGAGCTTCCTGAACGCTTACAACGCCGTTTACATTAATTCCCAGATCAACATATGCTGCATCGGGAACAATATCTACTTTCCCCTCCCCAACGACAGCCAACTCTCCGCTTTGAGCACTTGTAGTAACAGAAACAGGAAGGCGAATATTAAAGAAATTCATGATGAGAATTGCAATGAAGGCTAAAACGACGGCGCCACTGATGGTGTCGGAATGATTTCTTATCTTGGAATTATCCATATATCTAGCTTATCACATGGAGGTTTAATGTCAAGATGAAAGGAGTTATATAACTGAACTGCCGTTTGGAGTGACATCGGGCATTTGTAGTGGGATTGGTTTTTCTGTGCTATCTGCAGCTAAGAACATGCCATTCGACATTCTCCCCATCATTCTTCGAGGTTCAAGGTTCACGATAAATACATATTTGTTATTTACAAAGTCACTTGGGTCATAAAAGGCCTGCAGCCCTGTGAGAATCTCTACTGTTCCCCAGTCTTCGCCAAGATCTACCGTAAGTGCAATTAGTTTTTCAGAACCTTCTACCTTTTCCGCTGCAGTTACCTGCCCTACGCGCAAATCGGCTTTTGCAAAATCTTCAAAACTACAGATTGGTTTTTTCATACGCTCTATTATACAATACAAAGTATGAATCGTACAATTACGCCTGTTGTCGTCGGTATTATCGAGCGAGATGAAAAATATCTTTTTACACAACGAGCAGATATTGGCCCTGAATATAAGGAAATTACGAAGGGGAAAAGTGAAATATGGCAGTGCCCGGGTGGTGGGCTTGAATTTTCCGAAGATAGCGAAGAAGGTCTTAGACGAGAAATTCGTGAAGAAGTTGGCATTGAAATTAATGTAATTACACTACTTCCCAAACTATATTCGGATGTCAGAAGTGATCGTGTGCACCTACTTATTATTCCATTTTTCTGCACTATGAAAAATCCTGCAGATACTATTACAATTAATGATGAAGCCTCTGAGTATAAATGGGTGTCTATCGAAGAAGCAAAGCAGATGGTCACACTTCCATTTGGCACAGAAATGCTAGAGTTAGCAGAAAAAATTCGCAAAAATTTATGAAAAAAATTTTAATAACTGGGGCGGGTGGGTATATTGGATCAGTTGCCTGTTCTCTATTTTTGGATTCTGGGTATGAAGTTGTTGGGGCCGATAATTATATTCGTGGATTTTCAGGTCCTCTTAAGGCTTTGCAAGATAAACATGGAAGTGAAAAAATGCGTTTTTATGAAACGGATATTCGAACGGGTATGGATGAAGTATTCTTAAAAGAGAGTGGAATTGACACGGTAATTCATTATGCAGCGTTTTGTAACGTAGGAGAGTCTGAACTTCATCCGGAATTGTATTTTGGAAATAACATTGCGACTACGGTCGCTCTTTTGGAGTCGATGAGAAAACACAACTTAAAAAAAATTGTCTTTTCCTCAACCTGCTCCATATACGGCGAGCCGCAAGCGGAATTTTTTGATGAATCTCACCCGATTAGTCCGCAGTCGCACCCGTATAGCGAATCAAAGTATATGAGCGAACGAATAATCGATTGGTATTACAAAATTTATGGAATCAATTACATTTTTTTGCGCTACTTTAATGTATGTGGAGCAACGGACGATGGTGGTATTGGTGATTCAAAAAAGCCATCATTTCATTTAATGCAAAATGCAGTTCGAGGGGCTTTGGGAATTGCTGAATTTAAACTCACCTGTCCGAAAGTTTCTACTGCAGATGGAACTCCAATTCGAGATTATGTGAATGTGGTTGATTTGAATAATGCACATATAAAAGCGGTTGAATATTTGGAAACCCGAAATGAGCCCGATATATTTAATTTAGGAACCGGTGTTGGAAATTCCGTTTTGGAAATCGTTGAAGCAGTTAAAAAAATTACTGGAAAAGAATTTGAAATAGGTTCGGGCGAACTTCGAAAAGGAGATGTTTCGCGAGCAGTCGCTTCAAATAAAAAAATTACTTCTGTTTTGGGTTGGCAACCCACGCATTCGCTCGAAGATAGCGTGACTTCCCTTGTAGCCTGGTATACCAATCATCCTAATGGATGGGAAGTATAGTTACTTACTCCGTTTCCCTGAAAACATTCGTGAAAGCATTCCGACAATGATTCCCGTGTCATAATGCAAATGGAATGGAATTGCTCGCAGTTCCTTCTTTTTCAACATAAGAAGTGCGCCTTTGAGGACTGATGAGACTAAATTTGATCGTCCAAACGCAACCATATCTCCAAGTATTCCGTATTTGTAAGAACGTCTTCCAATCCAGGCTGCTTGGCGTAGTACTTCCTCGTATGTTTCCGGATTATAATGATAGTAAACTGCTCCAGTCGCATTCGTTGGTTTGTAGCCAAGTTTTTTTGCCAAACTCCATGTATCAGTATATCCGGTATCATCAAATCCGCCAATTCTATGGAATTCTGAGGCTAATAATGCACGAAAATCTTCGCCCGTATTACTTTTCTGAGAAACTCGATATTTATCAGGCAAATCAGGATTATTAACCCAATTCCACAATCGAGCGATGGGGTTGTTCCAATTCTTAACATATTCGAGTTTAGAAAATGTTCCTCTTGACACTCCATTATTTATTGGAAGTACGAGTTTGCTTAGGAAATTGGGCTCAAACGTCATATCAGCATCCAGAAAAGCAAGAATCTCTCCGGTAGCTTGAGAAGCTGCTTTATTACGACTTTTTGCGGTTCCATGGTGATTATTTTTTATGACTTTTACAGGATACCTTTTTGCTATTGAAACGGTGTTGTCGTACGATCCGTCGTCGGTGAGTATAATCTCGTACGATCCATAATCTTGCTTGGTCAAAGACGACAAGCACTCCCCTATTCGTAGCTCCTCATTGTAAGCCGCAACAATAATGCTAACTTTTTTATTTTTCTGTGACATAAATAGTGATTGCTCCCGATGAATATTTTTTTGCTTTTGGTAAAAATTCTGTGCCAAATTCTCGCGATTCCCAGCTATCAAGTTTCTTTATATCATATTCTGGTTTTTCACTGAAGATTAAAAGTTTTTTAGAGGTCTTGTACGCAAATTCCGATTCCGGTTTAAAACCGTGCTGTTGTAAATAGAAGCGATATTCAAAGCCATTTGGGGAAAGCAGGTCGGGTTCAGTTACTTGAATGACATTAAAACTCTCACCATTTTGAAGCAGTTTATTCTCCAATACATAGTTGACTGTTTGTTCGTATGTTTGATACTTGCGCCATGAATTATCGTACATTTCTTTTGGAATATAAGTAAGTTCAAGCGCAAGCAAAATGATTAGAAAAATGTGCCACTTTTGTTTTAGAAAAATAATTACAGTCGTGAATAATAAAAGTAAAATAGTAGCGAATAAGTAGTGGTAAATAAATTGAAATCGCATAGTGAGTGCGAGGAGTACTAAAGATAATAGACTGCTCATAAGCAGCCAGCCGTCTTTTCCTGTGAATCTCTGAGCGTGGTGTTTTACTCCCGCCAAGACAAATAGAACAAGAGGGTTTACAACGGTAAATTTTTGCATAGCCTGACTGATAAAAACAAAATTCTCAATCGGATTCTTTTTACCCGTAATGCCACCAGGGATGTTACTATTTTTGACCCAAAGTAGATAGGATTTATCAATAAATGTATTCTTTAACATTATAAAGTTATGTTTTAACTCAAAAAGGATTAGGGGCAAGAATGCAATTGGAAAGCCTAAAAAGTACCATAAAACGTGTTGTCTTTTTTTAACATCTGCCAGTAGCATAAGCGAAGCGAACGCAACTACGCTCCCAACTACTAAATGAAACGTTACAAGAATTCCAGCAAATATTCCCATCAGTATTAACTGTTTTGGTTTTGTAATTTTGTAAAAATAAAGAATTGTTAAAAGTATTATTAAAAATGGAATGTACGTGAATGCATTACTGGGGTTGCGAGATGCTATTAAATAAAAAGGTGAGAATAAGATCACCGAAACTCCCAATATACTCTCGTAGATTGAAAATCTCCTGGATAACTCATAGAACAAAAATCCCAAAGCAACAGCAAATAGCGCGGTATTAAAATACAGTAACGCATTAATTGAGTAGTTCGTGAGAGCGAGAATCGGCAGTAATAAATAATAGTAATAAGGTCCAGAGTAAATGCCGCCGAAGGTGAGCTTGGGTCCGATGAGCATTAATTTGCCTTGTGAAATTCGGGTAATATCGAATACATCGCGGGCAAAATCGGGGTGAAAAATGAAGGAGGAGGGTAACTTATGTGATAAGACTAAAAATGAGAATATTACAATGAGAAGGGTGAAAAATTTTGTATATTTCATTTTTGCATTAAGTGTTCTCTCCTAGAGAGCGCTAAAAGGCTACACGAATAGTTTAAAAACATTATTTAAAAATAATACAATATTCCCACGGTGTTTTTTAATGTATGCATTTCGAGCGGTTACATAATTTGTATTTTTTTCTTGTATATTTTGATCGGCACTTTTTCCGCCGAAATGGGTAATTTTTATCTGTGGCACATATAAAACGGAAATTTTCTCTTTGTATAATCGATAACAAAAATCAACATCTTCGAAATACATAAAAAAACTTTTTTCATCCAGAAGTCCTATTTTTTCAAACACTGAATTTTTAATCAATAGTGCGGCTCCGGTTGCAAAATCGACGCGCATGTAGTCTCTCATAGAGGCAGTAACGAATCGAGGACGCGCAAAGAGCCAATTAACAGCTCCCTTATGCGGAGCATCAAAATAGCCGACTGATTGTTGAATTGTTCCATCTTCATTCACCAAACGCGGAGCTCCCGCCCAAGCGCCTTCACTCTCACAGATCTTAACGAGTTTTAAAATATCTTTCCCTGATGTAAGGGTGTCGCTATTCAATAAAAACACCCACTCTCCTTTTGTCCGCTTAATTCCCACATTATTTGCGCCCGAAAATCCGAGGTTTTTATTTTGAAACAAGTAAACCAGCGATTCAAGTTTTGGCAGTTTACTCTCTATGGATGGTGCAGAGCTATTATCAACCAGAATAATTTCAATTTCAGTACTGTCCCCTATTTGAGCAAGCAGATTTAAAACAAGCTGATCCGTATGATAATTTACGATAACAACTGAGACTTTTGGAGTTTTCGTTTGTAGTATTGCCATACGAGTTCATTTCCAATGATACCAGAAAAAATTAGCGTAGTTAAGCCCCAAACGATTCCTTGAAGTGGGCCTAATTGAGAGTTAATCAAATTTCCAATGCCAAATCCCATAACCATAGAACCTACATGGATAGTTCCTACCAAATATCGTTTTTTTAGCGCAATAAGTGGTTGCATAAATATAGAATTTACACCCCATCCAATTGCCGGAATCACAAAAAGTGGAATCATTGAACTGGTGACTTGCGCATCATATTGAGTGAATTGTCCACCCACAAAAACAAGTGAAATAACGACGGGCGCAATGAAAACTAAAAGAATTGTTACTGCAACTGAGATAAGAATTGCTCCGATCTTCGCTTTTCTAACCGTGGAGAATGCTTTATCAAGCTCCTGTTTCTGAAAGTACTCAACTAGGTGTGGTAATAGCATTACCTGAACTCCAATTGTTGCAACACTCGTTGCGAGCGCAAAGATTTTCGTAACCAAATTTAAGTACACCAAATATCCACTTGGTAAATCTGCGCCAATAGACCGGATTAATATTGGATCTGATCGCATAGCAAAATTTCCTACAATGAGCGGAAACCACGTAAGGAGGAGCGCGATTGGGTTTGAAAAAAGAGGTGTGGTAGTAAAAAGTTCTTTTGGAATAACAAAAAGAATTTGAATAAGAATATTAACCACAAAAGCGCTTATTAGAGCCCAGATCCCAATTGTGGGAGCTAATACAAGTATCATGAGTATGTTTACTAAGCTCCCTATTAGTTGCGCTATTGGAAATCGAATAAAATCCTTTCGTTCATAAAAATAACTTCCTAGTATTGTCGCACCCACTGCCATTGGAATACTTAAAAACAAAAATCTCATTTGAAATGACACTTGTGTTACAAATTCTGCGCCCCGAGGTGCATATAACAGTGCGCTTATTGGATCGGAAAAGAAGCTCAGAATAAGTGATGCGAAAAGGGATATACCCGTTAAGCTGAGTAGGTTTCCTAGTACATATTCATCCTTTTCGTCGGCTTTTTTAGAAGCAAGTTCAGGCAAAAAGGTATCGTTAAGTGTGGCGTAAATTACCGTTACAATAACTGTTGGAATTGCAACGGCTGCAAGAAAGATATCGAGCGTAAGTGATGCTCCGTAAATCCGGGTTACTATAATTTGACTAACCAGTTGTACGAATGTACTTAGAGCAAAAATAATTGTTGTAGTAAATCCTTTTTTTATCATAATCCCCAACTGTAAATACTAATCCCCCATTTATCAGCTTCATTATACGGTAAATTTTGAACATCGAAGTCGTGTTTTAGAGTATTTCGGATATGTTGTTGTAAATCGTACGGAGTTAAGCTTTCCCAATTTTCAACTATAACTAGACCACTTTTATATTTCTTCTTTTCTTTTTCAAATCCTTCAATCGTACCTATCATAGGCTCGTTAAATGTTGGATCAATTTTCTTTTCGTTTTTTACTAAAAATATGTATTTTCTTCCTGGTAAATACCATGGAATTCGATCGTTCCAGGCATCCATGAGAATTAACGAATCTTTACCTTCAATCATGACCGAAATTCTTTCAAAAGCTTTTTGGTAGTCCACAATTGGATTTTCGCGCATGTCGCCGTTAATAGTGTAATAAAAACGTGGGGCAGCTAGAATCTTATCGCGTTGGATCGGAAAGTATAAGAAAATTCCAGCAAAGAGTAAAAAAAATGGCGCATACAATTTTCTCTTTTTCGTATAGTTGGTGTAATATGTGCTAAGTCCTTCAATTCCCGCGCTAAAAAGTATGTATATAAGGGGAAATGCTGGCAAGCAATAACGAACATACGATGCGTTAATTTTGAAAATTGCTAGGAATAAAATAAGTCCAATAAAACTTATTAACACTATTGCTACTCTCTTCTCCTTTGTGTACAAATACAGAGCCCCAATACCTGCGCTCAAAAGTAACCAGTCATAATTAGCTCGCAGAAAAACGCGATAATGAAGTGTGTTTGTATTTATCTTAAATACAAATGCAATCAAATCCGCCATGTTGCGTCCAATCGAAAAATATATCAAGAAAAATGTAATAACTCCCAACGGAATAATTGAAAATAGATACCACCATTTTTTGGCAGCCAAACTTTTGTAAGAAAAAATACCGAATAGGAAAATTATATTAAAAAATCCAATGGGGTGAAATAAATATGAGAGTCCCCCGAGTGCTGCAGCAATTAGAAAGTTTCTATCGAAAATCTGCGCCCTACTCTTTAGCGACTTAATTCCAAGATAAAAGACCAATAGAGAAAAAAGCTCGAGCCAAATGTAAGGCCGCAACTGTGTAGACCACGCTAGCTGAATTTGGGAAAACGACATCAAGAAACTGGCAAGAAGTGCAGGTAATTCCTTTTTCGTCACTTTCTTCGTTACAAAATACATCGCTCCTATCAAAATAGTTCCCACTGCAACGGAAGGTAACCGTCCACTAGTTTGCGAAATTCCAAATAGCTTAAAACTTGCTCCAGTTACATAGTACAGCCCGATCTGATAAATACCTCGTCCGCGGCCTTCCGTGTCGCGTGGTAACCCTGTGTACGCAACCCCTCGCGAGTAAATAGCTGCGTGCGATTCGTCATTCCAGAACGAAAGATTTTTTTGAATGCCAACAACGCGGAAATAAAGGCCGACCGTAATAATTATTAAAAGGGTAATTAGGGAAATTTTTTTAGTATCCATTTATTTCTCTTGTCTCAGGATCAAGATCCTTTAATTGTCTAAAAAATTCATCATCCATTGGGGTAAATTCGTTTCCGCGTGGAAGTAATTGAATTTTAAAGATTTTACTTACTGCATAAATATGTCGACCTTCGTAATTGCTTGGTTTTACAATTCTAAATTGCAATTCCCCCGGTGGCCAGGAAAGTGGCGTTTCAAAAACTATTTTTGTATCTGTCCATACATCTGTTCGAACTTCTCCATATTGATTCTGCAGTATCGATCCTTCTTGTTCCTTCCATCCAAAATTCTCGCCCCAAATAATAACTTTAGTTGATGGGTAAATAATTGATGGCTCAACTTTTTCTACAACCGGATCAAACGAGAACCGATTCACTTTACTATCAATTTTGTTGAATATAAAAAATCCAATACTTAAAATAACCGCTGTAATTGCGATCTTACTCCATAGCACTATCCAATCGCGTGTTGTTTTTCCTCTCATTCCATATATGCGGATTATCCAATATCGAGACTTTTCCAAAGTTCCATGCAAAAACCAGAGAGACTTAGACAAAATTTTGCTATGATACTTCTCAAAATATGCAATATCTTGTTTCACTTTCATCATAAATGACTCAAAAGTATCGGTACGTTCTACGGTAATGTAATCGTAAATAAGAGAATACATACCAATATATACAATAAACATAATTGTCCATACACCAAGTTTATCTGCCATATATATAAACGACGCAAGTCGGTTTATGACGATTAAAAAGAGGAAAAAACAAGCAGCATACATGTTTACTTTCGGATTAAGTTTATATGAAATGCTCGTTATCATCCAGAAAATGGTAAATAAGACAATGTACAAATCATGGTATGCCCGAGGATCCAGAAAATCGAATACCAACATGATTAGCGTAATTGTCAAGAATATCAATCGATATTCAATCGTAAGTTTTCCAAAGTGCTTAGGCTTATACCGCATAAAAAGTGAGGTAATAATTCGATGTGGTGACAGTATGCTTGTTTGCAAATCAGTTGATTTTGTCGATTTGCGAGTTCGGGTAATTCCAAAACCAATAAGTATTAAAAGACCAATGATCGAGAGATATGCAACTTTCATGCGCTCATACATAACTTGTGGAGCGTAACGCAAATATAATGTAGAATGAGCTTCGGTTTCACTTTTAGGAAAAATCCATAGATTTGCAAAGCAGTTTGCCTTTTGATGATTGTTTTCGACAGTTACCGGTTGGGCAAATGTACTCGTTGAATCATACCACTGCCACCCAGTGTTAAATGTTTCTGCCAAAAAGATTGCCGTATTTGCACTGGAACTTTGATCGAAATCTACTTTGTAATCTGTTTTATCTATTCGAGTTATTTGAGGCTTAGAATCCGAGATATTTCCCGCGACCGCAGTTACATTTTTGTGAATGTATGCACTTGCTGTAAAGTCCGAGGTTTTATTTTTTTTGAAAAAATCTGCACAATTCTCGGGAGCAGAAAAGATCTTGCTTACTACCCGTAACCGTTCAGTTATATTACCCTCTTTAACTGGAAAAACATTTACTCCGTCAAATCGTAATTTTTCTCGAAGATCAAGGCTGCTACTTACTGCGTCACTCCCAATTATGACTTGGCCTTGCTGAGGAGCAATGTCAAGCTTATCTATAACATATTCGATTGAAGCCATTTGCAACAATTGTGGCGTAAGATTTTTCAAAAAATTTTGCGTAATGTATTTGTCTTCGTCACTATTGTATTGACTATTAATAATATCGCCATAAATATAATAATCATCAGGGTAGCCAATAAAATAATAAGGTCGCCAATTTTGTACCATTGTTCCTCCATCATCAACTCGCGCTGGTAGCACCAGTATTCGTTTATTTTGAGTATTTTGTTTTGTCCAATGTTGAATGGTATTCCAATACGATGGGACATTTACATCACTGATTTTCCAGGAAATATTTCTGTGATCGATAACGAGTCCGAGTGTGAGGGGGATGAGCTGGAAAATAAATAAAAACGTCAAAATATACAATACAATTTTTTGGGCTCGTTCATGGGTTGTCGTGTATAAATATACGATGCTTACATATACTGCAAAAATATAATCTGCAATAAATTTTGCCCATGGTTCACGAAAGATTCGCAATAAACTAATGTGCTGATACGCTTTATCGAAAAGTTCTCCAAATGGCATTGCACCCCCTTTTACAAAGAATAAAAGTAGTAGCGTTAATGCAATTAATTTATTTCGCAGCGACATGTTCTCTCTTTTTTGCTCAACAATGAGGTATAAGAACAAGGCAAATGGAATGTAGGTAATTATGATTCCCGGGAAAGAATGGTAATAGGGGCCGATGTGATTATAAAACAGTCCCCCGCTTCCGGCATAGTCCCACCACGCTCCAAAGAAACGCATTATTTCATATGCAACAGCCTTTGTAGCATTAAAAACTTCTTTAAAAATGTCGTATGAAAAAACCTGTCCGCTGTGGCGTATGACAATGGTATTGAGAATAAATACGAACAAGATATTTAATACAAAGGGGGTTAAGAAGAGAGCAATGTACGGAATATTTTTGCGCTGAAAGTTAAAGAATCCAATGTAAAGAAAAATAAATATATACGCTCCAATCATCTGCGGTGGGTTAATACCGATTCCTAAGAACAGCCCTAAAAGCAGTGTATTAAGAATGAAATAACGTAATTTTTTAGTATCGATAAACTGCAACCAAAAATACAGCGTCATAGGTAAAATAATAACCTGGAGCATCTTTGGGGTGGTGGTGATTGTGGCGTAATAGTTGTAAGTGGTTATATACGTAAGGCCTATCAATAGTGACAAACCTTTATTATTGGACACTTTTTTAAATGCTAAATATCCAAATAAAACCGTAGAGAAAGTGATGAAGTAATAAAAAAGCATTTCAGCATGCAAATTAGACACTCCAAAATACGTTGTTATTTTCCAGAAAAATCCGGTGGTAAAAATATTAAAGTGATTAGAAGTTATTGCCCCAAAATTCTTTGTTGTTTCCCAAATAGTATCGTATCGATAATTCACGAAATCATAGTTTAGAAATCCACGCTCTTCTCCGTAAAATAAGTAATTTTCCTTAAAAAGTCGGTGCACAAAAAATACGGGGAATAAAAGGATGGTAAGTGCCGGATAAATCTTTAAAAACAAATTCTTCATGACCGTTATTGGTTCATTTTCGGAATTCCGTATGAAATAAGCGAAGAAAGTTTGGAAATGCGACGATCGGCGTTTTTAAAAATTTCAAAGTCGCTTACTGTACGCATTTTTTGTACTTTTGCTCGTTCCCGTAATGAATCAACTACGTTCAGTATATTCCAAAGGATTGCATTATGCAAAGCCAAAAATCCCGCCACATTGCCCTTTAGTAAGTATAAAAAGCCTTCTCCAGAAGCGAGGAGTGTGGATCCAGGAAGTTGCCATACTAGATTTGGAAGCTCCACGTTCTTAATAAGCGTGCGAAGATTGTTCTTTTGCGCGTCGTATCGACGTCGTAACGACGTTGCGTACGTACCCTCTTTTACTTGCGTAGACACCGAGGTGCCGCCTGCAAAGTGATATACATGTATTCCCTGAAGATAATACACCGTGTTTCCAAGTAATCGGGCGCGCCATGCAAGATCTAAATCCTCAAGATAAATGTAGAACCGATCATCAAAGCCACCAATTTTGAAAAAAAGGTCTTTTTTTATAATCATTGCTGCGGCATCGGCATAAAATGGATTTTCATCTTTACCCGACCAAATCGGATACCCAAATCGATCTATTTGAAATGTACACGCTTCCCCATCCATGTTTGCCTTGTCATACCGACGAATATCCAGTTGTGCAATTTTGTAGCGAGGATGTTTTTTGAGTGTGGCTGCTAACTTTGAGAGTGTATCTTTTTCAAGATATGTATCTGCGTTAAGAATAAATAGATACTCTCCTCGGGCGGACATAGCCCCCAAATTATTTGCACGTGCAAACCCCGCATTTGCAATGCTATTCACAAAAGCACATCCCGGGAATTTTTTTTGTGCGTATTCAAATGATCCATCAGTTGACCCATCATTTACAAACACAATTTCATAATCTTTGAACTTTTGCTCTTGAATTGATCCGATACATTTATCAAGCCATCGTTTGGCATTAAAATTGGTAATTATAATTGAGATTAGTGGAGCTTTTGTCATGCAAGTGTTTTGTAATAATTAACCACTCGGGTAATTCCCTCTTTAGGTGATATTGTTGGCTTCCATCCAGTTTTTCGCATTTTGCTTGTATTTGCTACAAAATTGCGCACTCCAACGTGTTTATGAAATTCCGGAGGATCGATTTCAAAAACCTTCGATTTATTACTTGTCGCAGTTAGAATATATTTAATGAGCATTCTAAAATACACGGGAGTCCCAAAACCTATTAAGAATGTGTCATTTTCTTTATTGTTCAAAGAAATAATACCGCGTGCCACATCGTCAACGTGTATATAATCTCGGTAAAAATTTCCCCCTTTATACACTGAAAGATCGTTGCCTTTTATTGCTTGCATAATGAGCCAATTTAATGCGCCCTTCTTTTTGTTGTCGTAATCTTCTGCTTCTCCATACACATTTGTAAGACGAACGATCGTGTAAGGAATATTAAAAATTGCGTGGTAACTCTTTATTATGCTCTCGGTGCACAATTTAGTTGCCGGATAAATAGCAAGCGGTTCAGTTGGAGATTCTTCGGTAATCTTTTTTTTGCTTCGTTCATATTCGTTTCCATATATAAAGAATGTAGAAAGGAAAACAATTTTTGGCATTTTTTTCATTGCTTTACATAATTCCAGAATGTGAATAGTGCCCATAATATTTGTCTGCACGTCAATATATGGATCGGTGAGAATATTGTAATTATCGACAGTACTTGCACAGTGATAAATAATATCAATGTCTTTTAAATCATTTTTAGTCAGTTTTTCAATTGGTTTAATAAGAATTTTGAATTTCTTTTTATCAATTCGGTGAATATGTTTTTTTGATCTACTTACCAATGTTACATCGCCTTTTAATTGGGAAGCGAGCGTTGAGCCAATAAGGCCAAAGCCGCCGGTTATGAGGTATTTCTTCATGTTAATTTTTTTTGGAAGTACCCGCCAGTGCCAAATCAAGATTTTTTTCAAGTTGGATCTTTCGAAGGAATGCCGCAAGTTTTCGTTGCCCTATAAATGTTCGAATTGGTCGAAGTGCTCCTAAAATCGGTTTTGGTGCAAGAAGAGCCCCCATTACATTGATCCAAAATGACTTTTCGAATATGTATTCAGGTCGATGTTTAACAATTGCATACGCCATACCCTTTATATTTTCATTTGATGTGTAGTATTTTATACCAGGTAATGTTCCCACAACTACATCAAGGCGATTTTTTAAATATTTTTGAAATCGCACTGGGTCCTTATCGAACTCCTTATAAATATCGAACAACAAATCCATATAAAAACTCCCATTTTTATTTATATCAAGCCATGCAATAAGCCCCGTGGTGCTTGTGCGGGCAACAATAAAATGCTTTCCAAAATAAACCGCCCCATGGTCTTTAATGGCACTATATGCAGCTTTTAAAAACGGCCACCAAATATCGGTTTCATGAAAATCGCGATCAATATTTATAAAATCTTTTCGGAAAACGTTTCCCGACATAAATCCGTAATGCCAGTTTGATGTCTTGTAGAAAATATCAGGCGATGGTTTTTCAAAAATCAATTTTGTTGCAACATGATCAATAACCGAAGGTTTGTAATGGTCTTGGTCGTAGTAAACCAAACCAGTCTGCGCATAACCCGCATTTGTTTTATCCATAACTTTCACAATTTCTGCAAATAGCGTAGTGCTCATGATCATGTCATCGTCGGAAATCATAAAAATGTACTTTCCTTTTGACATGCCAAACCCTTTTTTAATGTTTGCGGCATACCCCATGTTCTTTTTGTTTTTAATGTAAACAATCCGCTTATCATTGAACCCTAAAACTACTTCTTCAGTATTATCAGTCGATGCATCATCAAGTACTAGGATTTCAAAGTTTTTAAAAGTCTGGTTTAAAATAGATTTGATAGAGAGAACAATGTAGTCTGGACGATTGTATGTTGGCAGCACAACGCTGATTTTTGGATTACTCATAATGTTTTAGTTGTTGGCATAGTATAATACACCACATGTATTTTGCAAAGGCTTTTGTAGTAACGCATATCGTATATCGGAAAAGCGAACCGTATGATGCGCTTGAAGGACCATACTCTTCGGTCTGTAACGGACTTACGAGTGCTGGATTGTATGTAGATACTGTTCAGCTTCCCTTGGAAAACTATGATCGACCAATATTAATTGGAAAATGGAAGAAAGAAAAAAAACTTCGAATACCTGCGTTTTTAGGAAAAATTGCGCCTATTAAATATGTTATCGATACATTAATCGTGTTTTATTTAGCATGGGATTATTTGTCGAAAAACAAGAATAATAAAGTTGTATATATTGGCATCGACCCCCTTTCCACACTTGCGTTAGTTGCGCTTCGAAAATTTATGCTGTTTGAACTTGCATTTTATGCAGTCGATTTTAATCAGAATAGATTTAAAAATAAAGTCATGCAGTTTTTGTATGAAAAAGCAGATGAGCTAGCAAGTACCCAATCTCATTACGTGTGGGCGGTTTGCGAAGGTCTGGTTGATTACAAAAAAAAGTATTTGCATGTTGATGCGGATTATATTCCTAATTCAAATCAATACGACTCGCGTTTGTATAGGAAAGGAAAAAGTAAGCGAACCGGAAACAAAATGTGTTGGACGGGTAGCTGTATAACCCCACGACAATTTACTATTTTATTTACAGTACTTGAAAAGATTCAAAAAATTCGCCCAAGCATGGAATTCCATTTTGCGCCCGTGGGAAACCACGAAGCATTTGAAGAGAATTGTAGAAAGTATAAGCTAAAAAAATGGAAGGTGTATCATTTGCATTCTCGTCGTGAATGGCAAGAATTTGCAACTACGTGCGATGTGGGAATTGCTGTGTACGATGACAAATTCGGCTCTACAAAATTTATTGAACCCCTCAAAATTTGGGACTTTTTATTATGTGGATTACCGTTTATAATTTCCTGCGAGCCGTCACTCGGTGAAGCTATTAAACAGTCAGGTGCAGCATATTTACTAAAACCCCACAACAAAATTCCAAACGACAATTCATTGAAAAAGTTTCTTGATAAAAAGAATTTAGAAAGCCTTCAAAAAACTTGCTTACAACTTGCCAAAGAGTTTGATATTACGGTGCAAATGAAGAAGTCGCTGAAAGGTTAAAAGCGTTCTATTCCTGGACGAGTTCCCGCGTCGGGAACGGTTGATGGAAGATCTTCGTCTCTGTTTCGCGGATCAGTTAGTCTAAATTCTTGTGAATATGCACTTATCCTGGACTCAATATCTCTTCTAGGATCTAAAGGACCCATTCCATTTTCGGGAAGTAGTTCTTCCATTAATACACGTTGTCGTGCTACCGATTCGAGAGTTCTTGCAATAGCACCTTCATAGTGTGGGATACTTTCTTGATCGATTGCAAAGACATCCAGATGTGCTCGTAAAAAACTTAAATATTGCTCGACGTTATTGAAGCGATTGTTCCATTCTGTCCTTCTAAAATTCCCTTGTAGACCTGTTAAGCCTTCTGTAGTTAAATATACCTGGGTTTGCAGACCATAATTTTCACTCAGTTCAGCGTCAGTGGCAATTCTACTATCAGTTCCTCCAGTTTCTGTATTGGGTGAAAGGATAGTCACTGGTCTGTCTGCAAGACCTGCGGCTACCTGCTTGCGATATTGTAGAGGTGTTTCAAATGCTCCAACTTTTCTGGTTTCAATGGAATTAATGTCGGCCTTCATTTCTTTGGCAACCATAAGCCAAATAGGATGGGGAAAGTTTACACGCTCTAATTCGGGTGATCTTTTTAAAATTTGCTCAACAACATCGCTGGTCATAACATGTGAAGTGCTTCCGATATCTAAAGGAATTCCCATAACTCCGGTATACCATGTATTGAAGTCAAGCTCCGTTTGTAATAATGCTGCATGATGCGTCGCATAGTCCTGTCCACTCCTTCGTAGGTTAATGTATGTTAAGGTGGGATTGTCTCCTTTTTCGTGAAGGAGTGATTGCACATCTTTTACAGTTTCTGCAAAATCATCTTCATATCTTGAAGCGGCCATAATAACCCGATCCCCATCTTGATAGTGAATTATTTTGTCATTCTTATTCTGTGCTTCAACCAGTGCACCGCGGAGGGCAATCAGATGATCATTTTCGATCGGATTGTCAATCTCACTTTCCGCCTCTTTTCCAATAACTTTTACTCCGCAGTCTTTTAATCGTTGAATAACCGCCTCATCCGTATTTCCGGTAACGCGGACAACCCATGTTTCATAGTGCCTATGAACGTTTGTAGCCGCAGCAGCAATGCTATCTAAAAGGGTTGCTGATGGATCATGAAGAGTTGACGTAAGTATCATAGGCCGAGATTATATCAGATCTATTGGCCCATCGCAACGCGCAGCCGTGCTCGAATTTGATCCTCAGGAGTTGAAAGTGTTTTTATTATTGCTTCCTTTTGAGTGTTGATTGTTTTTATTTTCTCATCGATTTCTTTTTCAAAAAAAGTGATTTCCTTTTTGGAAGAAACAATGTCACCAAGATACTTTTTCAGAACCTGCAAATAACTTTTTTCCAAATCAAATCGTTTTCCCCACTCTTCAGGTGACGTTGCACTATGGGGACCTTTTATTCCCAACGTTGACATATATTCATCTTGCAACACAGCAAATTGAGTATGTGGATCTTTGTAATTTTGCGATTCATCATGTTTACCAAGTTTCAGCAAGCGTTCGCTAATTTCATTTCTATATTGCTCCGGTGTTTCAAATGTTAGAACTTTCTGGATGGTGCATGTATCAATAGTTGCGCCCATTTTCTTTGCAATAATAAGCCACAATGGATGCGGATACGTAACTCGTTCCATGTTTTGGGATTGCTCGATTATGCCGTGCGCTACATCGAGTGTCATAACATGTCCTGTACTTCCGATGTCAATGGCTTTTACGTTCTTGTTTTTATCTAAAATTTGAAATACATCTGTATACAATTTAGAGAATCCAAGCTCTGTTTGAACTAAGGGTGCATGATGAGTAAAAAAGTCTTCAGGGCTTCGTCCTAGATTTAAATAATATTTCTCAGTGAATTTAATTCTATTAATAAGTTGTGCCATTTTTTCAAATTCTTCTTTGAAATATTTGGCTGCCACAATAACTCGATCGCCATCAATATAGGCAAGAGTTTGAGTTTTGATTAATAGAGATTGGTTGAGCCCCTCAGATAGAGCGACGAGATGATCATTTTCTACTGTATTATCTGGAATAATTACTTGCGCATTGGAAACAACCGAAACATTGAGTTTATCAAGTTGGGAAATGACTTCTTTACTTGTAGAAGAAGTTGTACGCACAACCCACTGATCGAAATTTTTAAGAACTACTTTAGATGCAGAGGGCAAATCGTCCAAGAGTCGATTATCAGGATCATGAAGAGTTGAACATAGTATCATTACATCAGTATATCAGACTATTGCTTCTTCAAAAAGTCACTAATGCTTTCGGCAATGTAATCAATTTCTTGATCCTCATTCCCCGGATAAATTCCTACAAAGAGCGTGTTATGTAAAACGCGCGTGGAGTTGTCTAAGTTTCCAACTTGACGGTAATTAACTCGTGTTCTCGCATATGCGTGTTGTTTAGTAATATTTCCAGCGAAAAGTGGACGAGTTTGGATCATGCGGTCTTCTAAAAAGAGTGTTAATTTATGTCGAGTAAATTTCACGTCGTCGCGAATTGTTAATGGGAATGAGAACCAACATGGCTTTGCTTTAGGAAGTGAAGTAGGAAGGTAAAAATACTGCTCCCATTCTTTTGCATAATTAAAAAGTCGTTTAAAATTATGATCGCGTTTTTTAATAAAACCGGGCATTCGTTTTAGTTGTTCAAGTCCCATGGCGGCTTGTGCTTCAATGGGTTTTAAGTTGTATCCAATTTGATTAAACATGTATTTGTGATCGTACATTTTTCCATCGATTCGATAATTGAAACGAGCTTGGCAGGTGCCCCACGTACGTTTTTCATCGCCTCTGCACCAGCATGATCGTCCCCAATCGCGCAATGAGCGGGTAATCCGCTCGAAACGTAAGTCGTTGTAATGAATTGCTCCCCCTTCGCCCATGGTCATATGGTGTGGTGGATAAAATGATTGCGTTCCCAAAATTCCAAATCCTCCGGTTCGTTTTCCATCATATTCAGAACCTAACCCATCACAATTATCTTCGATAAAAAACAAATCATGAGCTTTACAAAATTCAACAACTTTATCGACTTCAAATGGATTTCCCAACGTGTGAGCTAAAATAACAGCCCGCGTCTTTTTTGAAACAGCTTTTTCCAAATCTTCGACTTCAATATTTAACGTATCGGGGTTAACATCGACAAAAACGGGTTTTAAATTATTTTGAATGAGTGGATTGACCGTGGTTGGAAATCCACATGCGGCAGTAATGACCTCATCGCCCGGATTTAAATGATTAGGGAAAAAATAGGAAAGTAACGAAGTAACCGCGAGTAAATTGGCGCTCGAGCCAGAGTTTGTCAAAATGGAACCCTTTGCACCCACAAATTTAGCCATTTTCTGCTCAAACAATTCCCCTTTTGCACCTAAACCAAACCATCCGTCGATAAGTGAACTTGTAGCCGCATTAATTTCCTTATGATCAAATACCCCCCCTGCATACTGAATCCAAGATTTTCCTGGAACAAACTTTTTATTCTTTTGTCGAAGAGCAAAAATTTTTTCAATCTTTGTTTCAATTTCTGCGCGAAGTTTTGCTTCGGGGTCGTGCGTTTTCATCGTTTACATGATAATTGTTCTGTCGGAAAAAATCAACGGATTTTTTGATACCATCGTCTAAACTCGTTGTTGGTTCCCATTTAAGAATTTTTTTTGCGCGAGAAATACTTAATTTTTGATATCGAGCTTCCCCGACTCGATCAGGAAAAGCATTGAGAATTATTTTTGAGGTATTTTGAGAATGTTTGACTACTTTTTTTACAAATGTATATAGTGAAATAGCAGTTTTTCCACCGATATTAATAATCTCATTTTTAGATATTGGTGTTTTTATTGCTTGTTCAATTGCCAGTACCGCGTCATCGATAAAAATGTAATCGCGTTTTAACTGGCCCGAATTTAATAAAATTTGTTTATTTGCAAGAGCGGTCTGAATGACTTGCGTTAAAAAACGGTCCGGCTGGCTACCTGGCCCAAAAAATGTACCAAAGCGAAGTGCGATGAACGTGAACCCGTGGAGCACGCTGTAATATTGCAATAAGTTCTCGCCCGCGACCTTGCTAATAGAATACATCGATGGCGGTCGAGGATTTTGATGTTCTTTATACGGAGTCTTATTGTCGCCGTACACTTCTTCTGTGCTGGTAAAAACGATTTTTTTGACTCCAAGGTCTTTTGTAGATTCCAAAAGATTTAATGTTGCGATGATATTTGCGTCAATACACTTGCGGGCAGTTTCAAAATCGCGGGTTAAATTAACCAGAGCTGCAAAATGCAGAATGACTGAAGGTTTAGTTTTTACTAAAAGCGCCCGCGTTTTTTTAAAATCCAGTAAATCCAATTTTTGAACACCGTTTTTTATATCACCGGAAAATGATGTTTTTATTAATGTGTATTTTTTACTTTTTTCAAGACGAGAAATGACTGACCTTCCCAAAAAACTTGTTGATCCGGTTATAAAAATAGTTGTCATGAAAAAAAGGATTCGATTTTTTGTGAGATATGAGTAATTTCTTTTTTTGTAAGACCGGGATAAATGGGTAGGCTAAGAATACTTTTTGCAACTTTCTCAGCAACCGGAAAATTGCCCTTTTTATGACCTAAATGAGAATATGTTTTTTGTAAATGTATTGGAATTGGATAATGAATAAGCGTGCCAATGTTATTTTTTTCAAGAAATTTTTGCAATTGATTGCGTTTTTTAGTTTCTATTACAAATAAATGATAATTTGATTCTCCTTTTGGAAGCAATACTTGTGTTTTAATTTTTGAGAGTGTGTCGTAATATATATTTGCGACTTGACGGCGTGCTAAGTTCCAATCATCAATGTATTTGAGTTTTACTCGTAAGACGGCTGCTTGGATTTCATCAAGACGGCTATTACGGCCGAATGTTACGTGATGATATTTTTTTGTTTGGCCGTAGTTACGTAAAAATTTTGCTTTTTCAAACAGTTTTTTGCTGTTTGTGGCAATGGCTCCTGCGTCGCCATACGCTCCTAAATTTTTTCCGGGGTAGAAACTAAATGCGTTAATATCTCCAAAAGAGCCGAGTTTTTTTCCGTTGAGTGTAGATCCAACGGCTTGAGCGACATCTTCGATTACAAATAACTTATGCTTCTTTGCAATTTTTATGATCTTATCAATCTCGCAAGGCGCACCGTATAAATGAACCGGTAAAATTGCCTTTGTTTTTTTAGTAATTTTCTTTTCGATGTCGGTAATGCTTACTTGATATGTATCAGGATCGCAATCTACGAGTACTGGTTTTGCTCCAACGTATGAGATTGCAAGCGATGTTGCTACGAAACTATTTGCGGGGGTAATAACCTCATCGCCTTCTTTAATATCTAACGCTCGTAAACAAAATTCCAATGCATCAGTTCCAGAATTAAGACCAACAACATATTTGACTCCCAAATACTTCGCAAAATCTTTTTCGAATGCTTCAACTTCAGGACCTAAAATAAATATCTGCCGTTTAAGCACTCCCGCAATCGCCTTCTCGATTTCCTGCGACAAGGTTTTAAACTGCCGATCAAAATCTAAAAATTTTATATCCATATTATTCAACCATTTTTTGCCAGGAAGGTGGCAAGTTTTCGTAAATTTCAATATTCTTAAATTTCTTTGTTGGCAGCGGGCCGATTTCTTTTGCCCATGCGACCATACGTTCAATACCTATTTGTAAATCAACATATTTTTGAATATTAAAATCACGAGCAACTTTGGAATGATCTGAGAATGCATGTAAAACTTCTTTACGAGCAGCTAAATGCTTAATGGTGGGTTTAATTCCCAATGAATCTGCCATCACTTGCGCAAGTTCGTTAACGGTGTAGGGTTTGTCGGCGCCAATATTATAAATTTCGTTTACTGTTTCTTTTTTATCGACACAATTGGCAATATAGGGGGCAACATCATCGATGTATGAAAACGCTCGTGTTTGAGTGCCGTCTCCAAAAATAGTCATGGGTTTTCCCAACATCATGTTATTTATGAAAATTCCTAAAACGTTACGATATGGATCACCGTGATTTTGGCGTTCGCCATATACGTTATGAGGTCGAAAGATGGTGTGCTCAAGTCCATGCATGTGGTAGGCGGCTTTCAGATCAAGTTCAACGGCATATTTGGCAATGCCGTAGGGGTCTTCGGGTTGGGGTTGCATATCTTCGCGCATGGGCGTTTGATTAGCGCCATAGACTGCGATGCTAGAAGTGAAAACAAATCGCTTTACCTTATGTAGAATGCTTCGGTTAATGAGATTTACTGAGCCAATTAAATTATTGTCGTAATTAAAATGACGAATGAAATGGCTCAAGCCTTCAGCTGCATATGCTGCCAAATGATATACGTAATCAAACCGGCACATTTCAAATAATTGATCAAGAAGTTTTTCATTCAGAATGCTACCTGTTACAAAAACAGAATCTTTTGGGACGTTTCGAGTAAATCCTCCGCTTAA
Organism: uncultured Gammaproteobacteria bacterium; assembly: GCA_964422025.1. Lineage (GTDB taxonomy): Bacteria > Patescibacteriota > Microgenomatia > UBA1406 > HO2-37-13b > 2-01-FULL-39-24. Next base: position 319,284 of record CAYQYZ010000001.1, on the reverse strand, counting down.
ATCATCAAGAACCACTACGTTGTGTCCCATTGAAAGCAAATGATCTACAACGTGGCTTCCAATAAAGCCTGCTCCACCCGTTACTAAACTTGTCGGTTTTTTCATACATTTTGTTCAACAGTAGAAGAGTTCTTTTTAACATATTTTCGACCACAATAACAGGTATAATTATCTTGTTCAAACAGCATTTTTTTGGTACAAACACATATAAATCCATTCAGAGTTGCAGGGTTTCCGTACGCGAGTCCAAAATTTGGAACCGATTTGGTTACTACTGCTCCGGCTCCTACCAGTGCGTGCTCTCCAATTGTTATTCCTGCAATTATCGTAGCGTTCGCTCCAATGCTACAGCCTTTCTTAAGAAGTGTTTTTTCGAGTTTATATTCGGTATTTTTACTTCGCGGAAACAGATCATTCGTAAAAGCAGCCGCCGGGCCAATCATGACATTATCCTCAACAGTTATTCCATCCCACAAATATACCCCGCATTTAACGGTCACATTATTGCCTAAAACTACATCATTCTCAATAAAGCAGAAATCGCAAATGTTTGCGTTTTCTCCAATTTGCGCCCCAGGCAAGACATGCGTATATGCCCATATGCGAGAATCTTTTCCGATAGTTTTTGATTCAACAATGGCTGTTTTGTGGGCAAAGAAATCCATAATTACACTATTTCGTAACGAATGCTATCGTCGGAGCTCCATTCACCGTCAGCATAATTTAATAACGCAGCATATTTTGTAAGACTTTCAATCTTATGAGCAATTCCAGGGCCGATTTCAAGGCGGGTGTAAATATCCTTTTTTGCATCAAGAATAAATTCTTTCCGTTTTTTTGTTTTTACATCTTCAAGCGTTACGCGAACTTTTCCGGCTACAACGCCAAACCATTCATGCCATATATTATGATAGTGGTTCCCTCGGACAATACCTTTTTGCGTAAACGTTACGAAATATATTTGACCGAATGTTTTGTAGGCATCCGCTAAGTCGCCTTTTTGCAAGAAAACAATGAGGTCTCCCCTATTATCGCTATACTTTTTAAATTTTTTCTTTGTAAAATCCATACATTACTGTCGGCTTATCCGAGACTGCTTTTTAACAGTATATACTAAAATTTCAACTGCGCTTGCATATGCGCTTACGAGCGCTGCAATTGGATGAAATAACCATATCATATTTTTATCGCGAATGAGGCCGAAAAGTGAAACAGCAAGCGGGCCAATAATGCTAAACGCATATACTGGCCACAATTTCATGCGTGTTTGATTTTTTTTTGGAATAAAATTTGTTCGGTACGAAATTCCATAATCTGTTTTTGATATCGCATTATGCGTTGCCCATCGTTGTTTTCGAATGAAATGGTGAATATCGCGCGTTGTGTGGTGCATCAGGGATACAGAGTGAACAAAAGCTATTTTTTTCTTACTTTTGATTAATTTGATGATCGGAGAAATATCATCAAACGCATCTTGTTTGCTACGTCGATACGATCCTCGCACGGTTATTCCTTGTGCAAATGCAATCATGGGTGGCATGGGGTTTGAGTTATAGTCGTACACGTCATAGATGTCGTTCGATGTGATTGTTTTATATACCCGTGAAAACGTACGTCCATTTGCACTGTCGCCGTACACGAAATGATTAAATGGATCGGTAAATGTATTATGATATGTAGTAAAGAGATTATCGTTTTTATTACTATCGTGTTTAGGGAACGCCGCAAAAATTGTAGGATCTTCAAAAACGCTTACAATTTTTTCAAAGGCCCCTTTGTCTTCATAAATATTATCTACTGCTAGAATCATCATAAGGTCCCCTTTTGCTTTTTCCATGCCTAAATTTACTCCGGGTTCTGCCATAACGTCCTTATTATGAAATACTTTTGCCCCGTATTTTTTTGCGATTTGGGTAGTTTTGTCATTTGAGCCTCCGTCCAGAACCAGGAGTTCAATTCGATTTTTTGGGTACGTTTGCGCAGAAATTGATTTCATAAGCACAGGCATATCACGTTCATTATTGAGAGTTGGAATGATTATCGAAAGAAGTGGAGTGTATTTTTTAGCATTCATAGCGTTACAAAGATGTATTGTAACAAAATATTTAGTAAAATAATGAAGTTCTATGATGTTTACAACGTATCAAAAAAAATGGTTGCGCGAACACATGACGCGAATGATTTTTCTATTCTTTCTGGTAATTGGGTGTTATGTAATGACCCTACAGCATGCTTTTTTGTCCGATGATATTGCAGTAATTCAGAATAATCCACTCGTTGGCGATTTTGGAAATGCGTTTATACGCCCACAATCGGCTCTTCGTACTCTACTATACACAACTATTTACACTGTTACCGGAGCTGATCCAACGTTATTTCGATTATCAAATATTTTATTTCATGCGGGTTCCGTACTTTTGCTCTACGCGATTGTATGTACCTTTGGATTTGAACTGATTGCTTTTTTTGCTGCGAGTATTTTTGCAGTGCACCCGCTTGTTACAGAATCGGTAACCTGGATTTCAGGTGGCACATACACACAGTATGGATTTTTCTTTCTAGCTGCATTTCTTTTCTACTTAATAGCTCGCAGGAGCGTGTGGAGATATATATTATCAATTCTCTTTTTTATATTAGCTTTATGGACATCGGAAAAAGCCACAGTATTTCCGTTGCTCCTCGTATGGTATGAATTGTGTTTTGGCTCAGTAAAAGAGAATTATAAGAGGTTATTGCCATATTTCGCTCTCGCTGGAGCTTTAGGAGCTTTTTACATAAGTCAAATTGGCCAACGCGTCGAGTCGCTTCAAACAAATTTCTACCAAAGCTCTGGTGTAATGAATCCTTTATACCAAATTCCAATTGCCCTCTCTTCATATTTAATTCTATTCATGCTGCCACTCTCACTTAGTTTTTATCATTCAGAACTTGTGTTTACAAAGATGGAGTTTTTCTTGCGGTGCGTGTTGGTAGTTATCTATTTCGTTCTTTTGGCTGCTACTTTCAAAAAGCAGAAATTTATTGCATTTTGGCTGGGCATGTTTACGATTATTCTCCTCCCTACCCTCACTCCGCTACCCATTGCTTGGGTTGTCGCAGAACGATACGTGTATTTAGGAGTAGCAGCGCTTAGCGTGGTGCTAGCATGGGGTTTGGCAAAACTTGTACTACATGAAAATGCAAAATATATTGGCTATGGTTTGTTTGTTGTCATAATTGCCTTGTTTGTGCCACGCACACTTTCTCGTAATCTTGATTGGAGGAATCAAGATTTTTTGTGGCTTGCTACCGGAAAAACGTCGCCAACTAGCCCGCAAAATCACAACAATTTAGGCGATTACTATTCACGTCACGGAGATTTTGACCAAGCTATTATTCATTTTAAGCGTGCAATTGAACTAAATCCTCAATATGGCGATGCGCTACACAATTTGGGAACTACGTATCAGCAAAAGAAAGATATTCCAAACGCAATAGCAAGTTATGAAAGGGCAATTGCTGCAAATCCTAATTTATGGCAGTCGTACCAAGCGATTGGATACTTGCTCTTTATTCAGAATAAATATACCGAAGCTGAAACCGTGCTGCGCAAGGCTCTAAAAATCGCTCCCCAAGAACCAAATATCCGTAGAAATCTTGCAATAGTTCTTGTTAAACTCCATAAGGAAGAGGAAGCCAAAGAGATTATGCAAGACGTTGCACAGTAGCCTTATTATGTTGAGCTAATAGAGAGAGCTTGTAGTATAATAATTGCTATAAGTTATGACAAAAGAAAACCCTAGTGTTATCTATAATGTCTCTCACGCTAAGCTTGCTCCTCTGACAAGGTTTACATTTAATAAGCTTGGAGCCCAGCTAAGTGATGCCCAATTCGATGGTGTGTCCGCTCTTCCGTATAGACTTCAAGACATTGTTGGTCGTTATGAGTGTTATTTTCCTGAAGTAAAAATAGTAGAAGAATGGAATCCTGGTAATTATGACAATATTGTTTTAGCAACAATGCAAGGTGCATGGGGACATGTTAGAAGAGTCGCCGGAGATAAAAGTGAGCCTCCTATATTACAAGACACTATTTTTTTTCCAAGTAGAATAACGTCAGAAACGATTATCTCTCGATTATTAGAACTTAACCCGGCTGCATTTTTTGTAGCTGCTCATTTAGAAGATGTATCTCAGGGAAGATTTCCCGGAAGAACACATGTTCATGATCAGAGTGATTTTCGTCCTCATGTAATGACACTTGATGAAGTTGTTGCTCGCGCCCAAGATAATGATATTAAGTTGTGGCATGATCCAAAAAGACCGATTGAATCTGCTGCCATCAGCTATCCCAATGCACCAGTGGTGAGAATGCGTCAGGGTGTTGACGAAATTCCTCGTTTATCGGGCATGTTAGCAGGAGTTGATCTTCCTTCAGAAAGTAAAACAGAAATTGCTGAATTACTAGCTGGAAGAGGAATTCTGGCAGATACAGTACGTGCAGCCCGTGAAACCGGAGCCGGTTCTATCCGGGTTGAAGTGATAGCGCCATTGTCTACGTATCTTCCGACTCTTGGACTAGTACCGTCGGGTAGTAAATATTTAGGAGATATTGTAGAGGCAATTAAACAACTTGATTAGTACTTACCGTGTTTTTCTAATTTAAATTGTTTTCGCAGCTCATTTTGACGTACTATTTGCTCAGGCGTAGATAGTCTATCAAGGTCAAAGTTTACTGATGCTCGATATACTACTGAATACATTTTAATATGATTCTTATGCAAGACTGTGTCAATCATGAGATGAAAAAGCATGCTTGTTGCTAATGCAAGTAGAAAAACACGTATACCCACCCTTTTTTTATCAAGAAATAATACTATCAATATAATTCCGATTACATATTCCCAAGCATGAAATACTATGTGTATTTTGTTTGATACTAAAAATTCATGTCCATTGATAAATGTAGTAAAATTGAAGTGAGTTCCATACGCAAAAAAATAATCAATCAAATGATCGCTATCTATTAGTATTCCTCCAATAATTGCTCCCAACAGTGCGCTGGCGTACTGTCCCCATTTTCTATAAATACTATAGAAAGTAAAACTCGAGAATAATACATGCAGAAGAAAATCTATTAGTGTTTCTGTGTTCATAGAGCTTCATTAAGTATAATTGGAGCAAGTCTTTAAATGGGAATAGTATTTTCCTCTTAAATATTCACTGCAGAATCTACTAATCGAATAGCGCTTTTTTCGGCATCGACGGATGTTTTTGGAGCAAAGAAGTGGCCGCCTAATTTTCCAACTGCATTTTTCCAGAATCTTGGGGAAATATAGCTAACTTTTGTTTGATTTGGATCAAAGTCAAGTAAGTGTCCGATGAGTTTTTTTCCCATATAGAAGAGGTACATAAAATCGTGGGGGCTTCGAATACTCAAGATCTTTCGTGTAATATATTGTGGTGTCATAAAAGCTGAATAAAGGTCTTGTTCAAGTTCGAGGATCTTTTTATGAGCGAATGGAATCTTCATAACGGGTTGGCGCATGTCATAATCATCGTAATCTTCGGTTAATAGCCAATCATTTTCTTTACATTCTTTCCATAATGGCGTTGCGGGGTATGGAATTACGATAGTCGCTTGCATTGTTTCGTAATAGCCTTTCTTAAATGCGTATTTTGCAATTTCAATAGTTCGCTTTGCGTCCTTGTACGATTCCCATGGATACCCCAACATGATAGTAATGTGCGGGTCCAAACCAGCTTTGCGAGCCATCATAGGACCGACAATGGCATCAGCTTCTTTAGTTCCTTTATCGAGTCGGTCAAGCGTTTTTTGGTTTCCTGATTCCATTCCGTACAAAATAAATCGGAAACCTGCTTTACCCATAAGATCGTAGTACTCTTGATTAACCGCATTGAATCGCATGTTACAGCCATAGCGAACTTTTTTGTTGTAACCGCTTTTTATCATTAAATCGCAGAATTTTTTGAGTCGAGGGCCGATAAAAAGTGTACCCGCGTCATCAAAAATTTCTTTTACTCCATATTTATCAACTACATGCTTAACTTCGGCAAATAGTCGTTCGGGTGAAAAGCTTCTATATGAGCCAATTGGATTTAATGTGTGATCCCACACGCAGAATGTGCATCGGTTCCACCAGCAATCGCGTCCGGAATACATGTACGTGGCGGGAGTGTATTTGTAATTTCCATTTTCGTAGGCATACAGCTCCCATTTGGTAAGGGTTCTATCAACAAATGGCAACTCGTCCAGTGAGTGGCGAATAACAGCCCCACCGAGTGTGCAGGCTATTCCCCCATTTTTTAAGTGTGTTTTAACTTTTGCCCGAGCCTTAATGTCTTTGTCTCCTTGTCGCCAATATATGCCCGGTTCCAATTTCTCGCCCAAATAAATGTGGTTAAGCAAATTCACCATGACAAAATCGTAGTCACCGCCGGTGATAAGATAATCGACGTTGCTATTTTCCATGGTTTCAATCGGAAAAGCGGTAATATGGTCACCTACCCAGACGAGTTTTAAGAAAGGAAGTCGTTTTTTAATATCATTTATCTGTTTCCAGTGGGTTTTTACGATTGGTGATTTTGTTTCCACCATTAAATAGTCGGCGCCCGAAGCTGCAAGCTCATCCATCCACGCATCGTACTTTTTTCGTTCCGAAATACCGTCCATCCAATACACTTTATATCCGTGTTTTTTTAGATTTGATGCAGTGTACGCAGGGAGCATAGGGTAAATGTATGTTGGCGCATTAAAATATTGAAATTGTCGATTCTGAGAAAGGAGCGGTGTTCCCTTTTTCGATTCAATTGGAGGATACCCGACAATAGCTACAATATCCTTGAGTTTTTTTATTTTGACACCTCGTGTATTGGTAGTTTTAGTCAAAATTGGCATCTTTATGGCTTTGGGAGGCATATAGTTAAGTATGTCATGATGGCCATGTGATGTCAAGGCCAATTACTTTGGATAAATTTTCTTTCCTTTTTGCAGTATCTCAATTGCCAAAACTGGGCACGACTGCGCGGCCGCAATTATCTTTTCTATTTTGTCCCATTCCCCTTCTTTGATAATGGCAATATTTTCTTCATCAAGGTCAAATGTATTAGGAGCGTATACGACACATGTTGCAGCAGAAATGCATGTTGGTCGGGTAACTCGAATTTCAACGTCTCCTCGTTTTATTACTTGTACATCAGTTGCCATAGATTTTTTCTTTTTTTGTTGAGCCCGCATAAAATCCTTTTATAAATCGAACGCCGTATATTACGTGTGTTAAGAATAAGACTATAGCTGATAGAATCGATATTTTCAAGCTGTTTGTGTTTTTGTAAGAACTTCTTGCTAATATTAACAAAAGAAACGCGTAAAGAATTGCGGGAATTGCAACGATATATATAAAAATCGAGAGTGAGGATCCTTGTAAGATAGTGAATGCTCCAAGAGCTGAAAGAAAAAATAGATACACTAAGAAAAATGTGGGAACGAGATACGTAATACGTCGTGAGTTTTTGTCGCCATGGGCAAGAAAGGCACCTCGATGGAATCCGTAATTGCCGTGCTGACGTAAATAGCCTGTCAAATCGTTTCGGCGATGATGATAAATGGTTACTATTGGATCGTAATAAATTTTTTCATTGAGTTTATATACGATGTCTTCGCACAGTTTACTGTCTTCACCAGGCCAGAATTCGTTGTTAAAGCCGCCCAGGGAGGTAAAGACATCTTTTTTTATAAGAAAATTCATGGAAGGATAATCGTCTACGTATCGTGCGGGTTGTTTGATGAAGCGATACGCGAATCCCCCACTTCCTACTTTTGTTTTAAGGACTTCATCAAACACTCTTTCCCAAAGGCGTGCATATTTTGGAATAATTCCCGGTCCGCACACTGCGGCAACGTTTTTTTTATTGAAAACATGTACTGCATTTTTGAGCCAGCCGTTTTGCGGATGTGCATCATCATCAATAAATGCAAGAATATCCCCTTGTGCATTTTTTGCGCCTATGTCGCGTTTGAGCGCTGGGCGAGTTACTTTTTTGGTGGGAATTATCTTTAAGAATTTGTATTTTTTCAATAAGGCTTTATCTAGATCAGACGATTCATTAGGTAAAACAATAACCTCGAAATGTTTGAATGTTTGGTGCTCAAATGCGGGCAGATTCTCTTCAAGCAACGTTTCAGAGAGTTTTAGGAGCGGGATAATAACGGAAACGAACGGCTGTTTCATACAACAACTTTACTCCTTTTTGGACTGTAATAGCGCAAAATATGAGCGCGGTAAAAAAGAGCTAGCGTATCGATGAAAATACCAATAACGGAATGCATGGTCGCGGCTGATGTAAGAGGGCTTATGGAGTAGTCCATTTTTATAGGAGCCTCAAAAATACGAGTAAAGCCCATACTACGAGCTGCTATAAGCATTTCCAAGTCGCCTGCAAACTTTTTCTCAAGTAAACGAGGAAGTATTTTTTCCAAAACTGGTTTTCTGAAAATTTTAATGCCCGCTTGTGTATCTTGTACTTTTACTCCAAATAAACTTTTGACTAATAAGTAATATCCATAACTTAGAATACGTCGGTTTAAAGGGTAATGTACTTGCGAAGCCGCGTGGCGTTTTGAGCCAACGATAACATCGGCGTTGTACCATTCCATGTGTTCCAAAAGCATTGAAATACCGTTTGGGTCAATTTCAAGCCCTGAATCGATAAACATGGCATAATCTCCTTTCGCGTTTGCAAGGCCTAAGCGAAGCGCCCATGCTTTTCCCTGATTCTTTTTGTAAGCAATTGTTTTTACCTTAGGAATATGTGCTGCTTTTATTTTTTTGTATGCGTCATCAACTAGCCCATCAATGACGGCAATTATTTCATGATCGTATCGAATTTCTTCAAGTACGCGTGAGATTTCTTTTAGATTCGCAACAATAGTCTTTTCTTGGCGATAAACCGGAACAATGAGGCTTAAAAAGTGAGTATTTTTTTTGGAGTCCATGCGAGTATTTTATACATAAATTGTGTAAAAATCTATGTGTATGTTGCTGATAGGCTCTACATGCGCCGCGAGATACGCTGCTTCTCAACCAGAGTGAGCCCGCCTCAATTTTAGAAACAATCAAAGTAGCGTCCTCAACTGGTCTCGAATCAGGTATCTCGCTCCGCAGCCTCGTTAGAAAATACTTTACATTACAAACTAATACTGATACAGTAAAGTATGCTTATCCAAAAATCGCTCGTAACCGTTCTTGCTCTCGCTTTAGCCGTATTCACTCTTTCATCTCATGCGGACGTGTATGCCGCAAAAAAAGCACCTAAAAAGGCAAATGTAGTCGTGAGTTCATCTGTTGCACCTAATAAGCAGTCTGTTACATTGTATTTAGCGAATTTACAAAAAACAAAAAATGTTCAGTATCAACTTAGTTATATGACTGACGGCAAGCAAGAAGGAGCTGGTGGAACGATTAACACAAAAGGAAAATTTAGCTTAAGTAGAAAATTACTCTTTGGAACCTGCTCGAATAAAGTGTGTCGATATCATAAAAAACTCAAGAATGCAGTACTTACAGTTATAATAACCTTTCAAGATGGGACTTCGATCACAAAAACAATCAAGCTTCGTGCTTAATTGAGTATAGGTATGAAATAACGTATAGGATTGTAAGACCTGCTGCGAAATATACATTCAACAAAAAGATAGATCCAATTGCATTACGGAAGAAAAATAGTAAACCTATATATACCGGAATCGCGCCTGGTAAAAGCAATGCTATTTTACTCATTTTGGCCAAAAAATAATTGTTTATAAAAAAAATTGTCGCATATAGTGATCCAAACAAACTTGCGCTCCCTAAAAATGGTACTACTGGCAAAAATCTATCTCCAAAAAAAAGCGGAATTATAAAATGTCCAGCGTAAGAATATACTACGTAGCTTGATGTAGAAACAAGAGTCATAAGTATAATAAATCCACTCATTGTTTTCCTTTGTGCTTTTTCTTCTTGGCGATTTGAAAAGAATACGAAAGATACTGATATTAGTGGGGTAAGGATATAGAGAATAATTTTTGCAAACAATGACCACGATGCATATAGTCCCGCATCAGCGTACGTGAAAAATTTCTTAACAAAAATAATGTCAATATTATTGAAAGCAGTGATTGCAAGGAGTGAAAATAATGTAATTAAAAACTCTCGAGATAAAAGTATGGTTCGGATTTTTTTGCTAAGAATTTCACTTTTTTGAGAAATTAATTCTACATTCTTGTATAAATAAAGTCGCGAAAGGTAAAAAGTAATGAGTAATGACAAAAGTAAAAAAATAAAAACTCCGAGTAGTTTAATGGTAAAAAATGGAACAGTTAATACGCCTAAGAGTTTCACGATAACTCCCACAACACCAATCACTGAATAGATTGTAAACAGTTTTACGCTCTGTAATAGTGCGGAGTACAGTAATGTAATAAGCGTCAAAAATATATATGGAATTATTATTACCGATGTTGTTACGGATAAGTTTGTAATACGAGGAATAATTGGAATTAAAACAAAGGAGATTATCAGAAATGGAAACAATCTTTTAAGTTGTAACAGAAAAAACTGTTCGATCTGCGCTGCTTTAATATACTTGTCTCCTTGTGCTGATCCAACTTTCTGGATAACTAACATGCTTAAAACAACCATTGGAACTGATGCAATACTCGTGTACGAAAAGAGAGCGGCGATCTCTCCCAAACCCGCAGGACCTAATGAATGTGCCACAGCGCTTTGGAACAAGTAGTTAATTACATTGACCACCATGGATGCCCCGGTAACGATAATGCCACCTTGAATAAATTCGTTTCTGAGCAGTGCAGAAATTTTCTTACGCATAACTCTATTATATAGACTTACGAGGATATATAATGAGATTATGAAACGAATGGTTATCGTGGCTTTAGTTTGTGCGGCATTTTATACTCGATTGGTAGGAATTTCGTGGGGACTCCCCTATCCTATGCACCCCGATGAACGTAATATGGCAGTAGCTGTGGAGTCACTGAAATTATCAGAACATTTGAATCCACATTTTTTTGCTTATGGTCAACTACCTTTATATCTTGCATATTTTTTTATTCAGGTTTCGAATATTGCACTTCGAGGAGCTTTCACGGAAACTATTTCGTTTGAATTTGCAACGATAGCGCTCCGCTATATTTCAGTTTTATCATCATGGGCAAGTATATGGATCATCTATCGGATCTTGAAAGAATTCTTTTCAGAATATATCGGCAAGGGATCGATTCTGATTATTATGTTTCTTTTCGTTTTTTCTCCATACGCGATTCAAATTGCACATTTTGGCACAACAGAATCGCTACTAACGAGTCTGTACTTAGGGATTTTGTATCTGTCATTACAAATAGGAGTGAATAAAGAGATTGCTGGTCGCACACTCCTATCGCTTGGAGTACTGGCAGGTCTGGCAATTGGAACAAAAATTTCATCTGCAACATTTTTAGCTTTGCCGATTTTAGTCATGACATGGACGCAATTCAAAGCTAGAAAAAAACCCCATCTTTTTTTACTGAGTTTTATCAAAAACATGGTTATTTTAGCTCTTGTTTCAATGCTCTTTACCCTACTAGCCTCGCCACATATACTTATTTCAACAGCTGATTTCATTTCAACTATTACATATGAGTCCAAAATCGCATCCGGGGCAATTCCTGTATTTTATACCCGCCAATTTTTGTTTAGTATTCCTGTTTTATATCAGTTAGTAAATATATTCCCGGTTGCACTAGGAGTTGGGACTTTCGGACTTTTTCTACTTGGTTTTTTCTTTTTAAACTGGCGAGATATTCGATTGGTAATTTTACGAGGAGCGTTTTTATTATACCTCATTCCTTCGGCATTTTTATTTGTTAAATGGACACGGTTTGAGGCTCCAGTATTGCCTATTGCTGGAATATTTGGAGTACTTTTTTTAAACAAACTCCTTTTGAAAATTGGAAAGAAAACAATAAGAAAATCTCTACTTATTGTTACTGTTGTAATTTTGTCGCTACATGGAATTGCATATGTGTCGATTTATCAAAACCAAGATGTTCGTTTTCAAGCATCGACATGGATGTATGAGAATATTTCTGCAGATGAGCTTGTTTTTTCAGAAGCAGGAAATGTTATTAATATTCCGGTACCCCCCAAAGGGTACGGCAAGCTTGTTCCAAATCTACAAGTTTTGAACTTTGATTTTTATCAAGTAGATCACGATAGAGCACTTCAAGATGAATTGGTGAAAGCAATGCAACAATCTGATTACATTATTGTTCCTTCTCGAAGAATTGTAGGGTCAGCTACCTGCTCTTTACAGGACGCTAATAAAAATCGTGGATTTTCCCAAAAGCGGTGTACTCAGTTAAAACGCTTATTCCCCGTTACGAACGAATATTATGATAAACTTACTTCTGGGGCTTTGGGATATTCTGAAATTAAGCGATTTACCGCATATCCGAAAATAGAACTGTTTGGAAAAACGCTTATTGAATTTCCCGATGAACAGTATGATGAAACCTGGAGTGTTTTTGACCACCCTGTTATAAGAATTTATAAAAGAATATGAACATTAGAAACTTTGCAATAATCGCACATGTTGATCATGGAAAATCTACACTCGCCGATAGACTGCTGGAGCTTACGGGGACTGTAGACAAAGACCGTCATGAAGCTCAAATGCTTGATGCTAATCCTATTTCTCGTGAGCGAGGAATTACTATTAAACTTGCCCCGGTCAAAATGGAATATCAAGACACAATTCTCAATCTGATCGATACACCAGGTCACGTGGATTTTTCGTATGAAGTTGAACGAACATTGGCTTGTGTTGAAGGAGCAATTTTGTTGGTTGATGCAACTCAGGGAATCCAAGCCCAAACAATTGCACATACGTACAAAGCCCTAGAACAAAATATTATTCTTATTCCTGCAGTCAATAAAATAGATATGCCAGCGGCTCGAGTTGCAGATACAAAAAAAGAAATTGCGCAGTTTTTAGGAATTGAGGAAACGGAAATTTTTGAAATATCGGCAAAAACAGGACAAGGCGTTAGCGAATTATTAGAAGAAGTTATTAAAAAAGTTCCGCCCGCTCCACTCGCGGTGACGGAAAGTGTTAAGGCACTCATTTTCGATTCATATTACGATCAATATCGTGGAGTTATTGCGTTTGTTCGTATTGTCGATGGAATTCTTAAAAAAGGTATGAAGGTGCATCTACATGCGACTAATTTAACATTCGAAGGAACTGAGGTGGGTATTTTCAAACCAGCATTAGTTCCGACCCAAACCTTGGGGGCGGGTGAAATAGGATATATCGTAACTAACCTCAAAGATATTCACCAAGTACAGGTTGGAGATACTATAACGCTTGCCAGTTCCCCTTCTCAAGCGCTCCCTGGATATCGAAAGGTGCAACCGATGGTTTTTTCTTCAATGTTTCCAACTGACCCCGATGAGTATGTAAGTCTTATTGATGCAATGGAAAAATTAACCTTAAATGACTCGGCACTTACGTTTGAACCAATATTTAGTAAAGCTCTCGGATCAGGTTTGCGCGTAGGTTTTTTAGGACTGCTGCACGCTGATGTTGTTCGACAGCGACTCGAACGAGAGTTTAACGCCAATATTGTACTTACATCACCCACAGTCGACTACCATGAGTCGATGGAGCACGGGAAGAAAATATATGATGAGCCGATTGCTTCAGTCGACATCGTTACACCACAGGAGTACGTAGGAGCAGTTATGCGACAAGCGGAAGAAGCGCGGGCTACATTCTTGCATATGGATAATAAATCACACGTATATCTGTCGTACGAGATTCCGATGGCAGAACTTATGGGAAGTTTTTTTGATCGCCTTAAAACAATTTCTTCTGGTTATGCATCGTTGCAGTGGGAGTTTAAGGAATATCGACGGGTAGACGCAGACAAGCTTATTATTATGTTAAATTTGGAGCCAGTGGATGAGTTCTCGGAATATATCGTAGCAGAGAAAGCATATGAACGAGGTTCTGAGCTTACTTCTAAGCTTAAAGAACTTATACCGCGTCAACAATATGAAGTAAAAATCCAAGCGCAATATAAAGGGAAAATTATTGCATCAAATCGAATTGCACCGTTTAGAAAAGACGTTATATCGGGGCTTTACGGTGGAGATAGAAGTCGAAAAGACAAATTGCTAAAAAAACAAAAAGCAGGAAAGAAGCTGATGAAAAATATTGGTTCTGTAGAAATTCCGAAAGAAGTTTTTTTGCAATTATTTAAGAACTAGTTTGTATATCGGATACCCGGTAAATGTGCTAAACTAAAATTCTCAGGAGCGTTCGGACTTACTCGCATGGAAACATTCTCGAGATCAATTCCTTCAATATAACGGGACCCGTATGAAATAAATGACGTAGGTTGTGCAATTGCATTGCCAAGCGGAACAATGCCACTTGCATGATGAAAATCTCCAGCCACGTACTGCGTATACCATTCGCCCACATTATCGTGATTACTGTTTGAGACCTGCAATTGTTGTACTTCCCCAATACTAAATGGTGTTAAACAACCCTCGGAGTGACTATCGTCAACAGTGATATTTCCAGATGGCGTTGTTTTATCTGTTTCAGACAAAGTAAATGCGAAAGCAAATGCGCTATCATACGCATGACATTGAGTAAGAGAGGCATTTCGTACACCTTGTAAATCGTAAGCTTGTCGGGCAGTTTTAATTTGCCAGTTTTCTAGTTTTACATTCTGTGCGCTGGTGATATAGGTTCCATCAGACAGCAAATATTCACCTCTACAATTACGTGATGAAACATCGTCACACCAGGTTGAGGTGAAAAGTACATCGAGTTTACTTCCCTGTGAATCATGGAATTGTGCATCGTGAATATTTTGCATAGTTACTCCCCCCGACTCGGAATTATAAAACCTGCTATTTACAACTTCTGCTTTTCCCTTTCTGTTGCCCGCTCTATCCATAGCGGAAGTATATTTTTCTCCCTCCCCTTTACCAACAATAAGAACCAATGCATCCCAGGGACTTTTAGCAGCTACATGATCACGTCGCTCTTGAGCTCTTAATGATGATCCGTCAAACTGAACCCCATCTATCCCCAGATCTCCTTCCATATCGCGAAAGTACAAAATGCTGCTTTGTGCAAATGAACCCCATTCTTGCGAGATCTCGGAAAGGGCTGGTTCAAGTTTTAGACGACTCCCCTTTTCATGCCCTTTCAATTTTATTTTTGCTCCTTCCGGAATAGTACACGTAATAGTTTTATCGATAAGAATTTCTCCTTCGGGGAGTTCAACTAGAATTTCTCGGCCGGTTTCTAAAGATCTCTGAATTGCTTGATCTATACTAGTCTGAACTTTTTCAGTAGTCCAGTCAATTGCGGGGAGCATTTCGGTTTCAGGAGTTACTTCTAAAAAAGTAGGAACTTCGAGCGGTGGGCCTGGTTGTAGTTCGTTATCTTTATAAGCGAAATGTCGGTCGTAAAGAACTTTAGTTGCTCCTCCTATTCCTGTAATAGCGGCAATTTTTCCGATAAATGCTCTTCTTGTTTGTGTGGAACCTGAAATTGGTTGACCTTCTTTGTCTGAGAAATCGGTCATGTTATTTAAGAACTAAACTTCGCTTTCTGCAATTTTGCTGATTCAACTAAATTACTCATTAAATAGGCAATTTCCAGAGGCCCGATTCCATTGGGAGTAGGAGTATAGAAGCTTGCTATGTCTTTAACCTCATCCATATCGTAGTCCCCCTTTGAAAGTCCTGCCTCACGTCTAAAACCAACATTCAGTAATATTACTCCTTGCTTGATCATTTGAGGGGTAATAACTTTTTTCCCGGTTGCAGTAATAATAATATCTGCATCGGCATAAAATTCACTTTCTGGTGAAGTTTTACTGTGGGTATTAATGTAATTAATTCGCAAAGCACTTAAAATTTTCCCAATTGGTTTTCCACCTGTTTCTCCACGGCCCATAAGGACAATCTTCTTTCGTCGCAATACATTCTTAAAAAATGACATGTCTTTCTTAATATCGACTGACAAATTATCAGGATTTTCTTTACTTGCTGGATCGAAAATATATTTAATCATTGTTAATATCCCCAATCCAAGTGGCGGCAAAAATGGCGACTTTGCTTTGTGTCCTTCAATCTCTTTAATAGTAGGTACGTAATTAAATACCGTTTCAGTCGAAAGTTGGGAAGGTAGTGGGCGTTGAATAATAAGACCACTTGTTTCAATGCTATCTGCTTTTTTGCGCAAAATGTTTGCAAACTCTTCAAAACGAGGTGTTTTTCTGAAATATACTACTTCAAATCCGGCGCCAATAAGCGTTGCCGCTTCGCGTTTTAATTTAATGTAAATTTGATCACTCTCGGAAGGATTAATAGAAAATACTACAAGTTTTGGAGTAAGTCCCTGTTTTTTTACTTCGTCGCGCAGCTGTTCAAGAATTTTAATTGCTATCTTTTTTCCATTAATTTCCATAAAGAAAGTGATCCGTACCTAGACAAACGTTGCTCCTGCAATTTTTGCATCTGATTTACTAAATCGCATCAAAATGACTCCTTTTGCAGCACGTGAAAGTTTTGGAATATTGCTAAGTGGGATTTTTACAACTTGCCCTTTTTGGGTGGTGATAATAAGTGTCTCAACGTCAGGTCCTACGACTCCGGAGAAAGCTATTTCACCTGTTCGGGCATCAAGACTCGCTATTTTAACTCCCTTGCCTCCTCGTTTTTGGACGGGGAACAATTTAAGCGGAGTACGTTTGCCAATACCATTTTCTGATAAGACTAATAAGTCAAATTTACTGTCTTTTTCAAAAATATCCATCGAAGTAATTACGTCGCCTGAGGCAATTCGCATTCCAATAACTCCTTGGCTGGAACGCCCGGTTGAACGAATGTCTTTTTCGTCACAGGCAAGTGATTGTCCTTTTTTAGTTGCAAAAATGATCCGTTTGTTGTTATCGGTAAGCATTGCCCATAACAATTGATCAGTTTTTTCAAGTTTGATCGCAATAATACCATTTGCTCGAATGTTGGCAAAATCTGCAAGAAGCGTTTTTTTGACTGTTCCCATACGAGTGCTCATGAGAATGAATTGTTTTTCTTTAGATTTAGCTTGATCTTGACTGTAGGTTAATACTGATGTTACTTTTTCATCGGGACCGATATTAATAAGATTTATTAACGCTTTCCCTTTTGACGTTCGTGAGCCAGCGGGAATTTCCCACACGCGTGTTTGATACACTTTGCCGGCATTCGTAAAAAATAATATCGAGTCATGTGTTTTTGCAGCGGTTATAAAGTACACATCATCTTCTTCGTTTGTGTCCATTCCGGCAACTCCTTTACCACCACGATGCTGCACTTTAAACGTATCACGTGGAACTGATTTTGCGTATCCTTGCTTTGTTAAGGTAATGAGGACTTCTTTGTTTTCAATAAGCTCTTCTTCTGAAAACTTTCCGGGTTGATTTTTGAAAATCTTTGTTCGGCGAGGATCGCCATATTTTTCTTTCAAATATAAAAGTTCTTCTTTAATGATTGTAAGAATTTTGAAAATATCTTTGAGTAAATCTTCGAGGTATGCAATTCTTTCATGTAAGGCTTTTAGTTCATCTTCAATCTTGGCTCGCTCCAAACCAGTCAATCTCTTCAATTGCATGTCCAAAATTGCTTGCGACTGCAAATCTGATAGACCTAGTTTGCTCATCAATTTACTTTTTGCCTCTGGTTCATTTGCCGATTTTCGAATAATTGCGATAACCTCATCGATATGATCAAGTGCTATAAGAAGTCCTTCAAGAATATGCGCGCGACTCTTTGCTTGCGCCAATTCAAACTCTGAGCGCTTAATGATAACAGTACAGCGGTGCTTTAGATAATTTTCCAAGATCGACTTAAGCGACAGTGTTTGTGGCATGCCATCGACCAAAACCACCATGTTCATTGGATACGATGTTTGCAGATCGGTGTGTTTGTATAGATTGTTAAGGATTTTCTTGTATGACGCATCTCGCTTGAGTTCGATAACAACTCGAATTCCATCGCGGTCGGATTCATCACGTAAATCAGAAATACCAATAATTTTTTTGTCGCGAACTAAATCGGCAATTTTTGCAACTAAATTTGCCTTATTAACCTGATATGGAAGTTCATTTACAATAATTGCTGTTTTTCCTTTTCCTAAATCTTCACTATCAACTTCTGCCCGAACCATCATTTTTCCACGTCCAGTTGCGTATGCTTGAATAATTTCATCGCCGCCATAAATATGTCCGGCAGTTGGGAAATCAGGACCCTTAATGTGCTTCATTAAATCTTCAAGTGATGTTTCAAAGCTGAGTCGATCAATATGATCTTTTGCAACTTCTGCTACCGGTTCGACTTTTACTCCTTTTTTATCTTTCGACTTCTCTTCAGTAGGAGTATCCCCTGTCACGACATCTTCGGGAGCTGTAACCGGAGCATCCGCTCGTTTTGTTTTATCGATCATCGCACAAATACCATCGACGATTTCCGACAAATTATGTGGAGGAATTTTGGTTGCCATACCAACGGCAATACCTTCAGCGCCCATGAGGAGCAAATTAGGAAGCTTTGCAGGTAGAAACTGTGGTTCTTGTAATTTAGCATCGAAATTGTCCATCCAGTCAACAGTAGCTTTATCAATATCAAAAAGCATTTCTTCGGCGATTTTAGTTAGCTTGACCTCTGTATACCGCATTGCGGCAGGAGGATCGCCATCAATAGACCCGAAGTTTCCCTGACCTTTAATGAGTGGGTATCGCATTGAAAATTCTTGGGCCATACGGACCAACGAATCATATACCGGCGCGTCACCATGTGGATGATATTTACCCAACACTTCTCCGACTACAGATGCTGATTTTGAAAAACGCGCACTGGCAGTTAGTCCAATTCGATACATCGCGTACAAAATACGACGATGTACAGGTTTTAAACCGTCACGAACATCGGGAAGTGCACGAGAAACAATGACCGACATCGCGTAATTCAAATACGCACGTTTCATTTCCGAAGAAATTTCGGTTGTAGTATTGTTTTTATCCCTAATTCTCATTTCATCATCCATAGTTTTGTTTTGTTGTACGACGAGAGTATTTTATTTACTCATCGATTTTTTAATAGCTTCAATTGCTGCATCTTTTCCTAAGAAATCTTTAGTTTTTACCCATTTTCCTGGTTCAAGCTGTTTGTAGCTGTCAAAAAAATGTTTAATTTTATTCTTGTATGCATCGGCCAAATCAGAAACATCTTCGATGTTTGCAAAGAATGGATCAATCTTTTTTGTAGGTACGGCAATTACTTTTGTATCCATTCCCTCTTCATCTTCCATTTCAAGCATACCAATAGGACGCGCTGGTAATACTGTCCCTGCTTGCACTACTTGAGATGACAAAACGAGCACATCGATTCCGTCTCCATCGCCGTCAAGCGTTTGTGGAACATATCCGTAATTAAATGGGTATGACATGGAGGTGTACAAGAAACGATCAATAAATAGAGCACCGGAATCTTTATCTATTTCATATTTAACGGATGATCCTTGTGGAATTTCGATTAATACATTAACCTCTTCTGGAGCTTTATCTCCGGCTGTTAGTTTTGATATGTTCATATTTTTTTATAATTTATAATAGTTGAGATCCTTCGACTCCCCCTCGACAGTGCTCGGGGTCGCTCAGGATGACGCTTCGCTTACACATCCAAATCGGCATTATGTGCATGCGCTTGGATGAATTTTTTTCGGGGCGGAACTTCGTCGCCCATTAACATTGAAAAAACTTGGTCTGCTTGTTCACTATCGTCAAGTGTTACCTGCTTCAAAATTCGCCCTTCGGGATTCATTGTGGTATTACTCAATTGATCTGGGTTCATTTCTCCTAATCCTTTATAACGTTGGATAATAACATTAGGTTTATCGGTGAATTTCTTAAGAATTACATCACGTTCTTCGGAAGAAAATGCATAATGGAATTCTTTCCCTGATTGCACTTTAAACAATGGCGGTTGCGCAATATATAAATGACCGTGTTCTACAATTGATTTCATATGTCGATAAAAGAACGTTAAAATAAGCGTTCGAATGTGCTCACCATCAACATCAGCATCGGTCATAATAATAATTTTATGATAACGAAGCTTGCCGTAATCAACCGTTTCCCCGATTCCCATTCCTAAGGCAATAACAAGATCTTTAAGTTCCTTAAAATTAAGTACTTTATCTAAATAAGCTTTTTCAGTGTTCAAAATCTTGCCTCGCAATGGCAAAATTGCTTGAAATTTTCGGTCGCGACCCTGTTTGGCCGATCCACCTGCCGAATCTCCTTCCACAATAAATAATTCACTTTTTGCTGGATCTTTTTCTTGGCAATCAGCAAGTTTTCCGGGAAGTGCAGAACCTTCTAAGGCTCCTTTTCTCAAAACCGCTTCTTTTGCTGCTTTTGCAGCAAGTCGAGCTTTTTGAGCTAGTAAAATTTTTCCGACAATTTCACGTGCGACACGAGGGTTTTCTTCAAAATATTGATCAAGATATTTATTTACTTCTGTTTGGACAACTCCTTGTATCTCTGCATTTCCTAGTTTCGTTTTTGTTTGACCTTCAAATTGCAAATCATTGGATGGCATTTTTACGTACACCACAGCAGTCAATCCTTCACGAACGTCTTCTCCAGAAAGTCCTTCGGGATTATCTTTAATGGCACCTTCTTTTTTAGCGTATGCATTAATGGCGCGTGTTAAGGCCATTTTAAAACCAGTCAAGTGTGTTCCACCTTCTTTGGTATTAATAACATTTACAAACGAAACAACATTCTCAGACATGGTGTCGTTATATTGAATTGCAATTTCAAGCTCGACATCGTCGACTCCCTTTTTAAAGTAAATAGGATCATGAAGTACTTTTTTATTTTTATTAATGTCGGCAATAAGCGAAATGATTCCTCCATCGAAGTAGTATCCGTAGGTAATATCTTCGCGAACGTCTTCGATTTTGAAAAATACGGAAGAAATAAGATAGGCACGTTCTTTAATTCGCTTGCGGACTTGTTTTGCTGCAAGCTCAATTCCTTCTTTAAAAATGCTGCCATCAGGAATAAACGACATTGCGGTTCCTGTTTTAAAAGGACTATTGAGCTTTGAATCCGTAACTTCTTTAACGGGTCCTTGGGGTTCTCCGCGTTTATATTCTTGTCGGTAAATCTTGCCCGCTCGTTTAATTTCGATAATTAAATGGTCGGAAAGTGCATTTACGACTGAAGCTCCAACTCCATGTAATCCTCCGGAAACTTTGTATGTTTTTCCATCAAATTTTCCTCCGGCATGTAATTTTGTCAAAACAATTTCAAGTGCCGATTTCCCGTAACCAGGGACTTCATCAACAGGGATTCCTCGGCCATCATCGATAACTGTTAGATAGTTATCGCTTCCGATTTTTACATATACATTTTTAGCAAAACCACCCAAGGCTTCGTCGATTGAGTTGTCTACAATTTCAGCTAAACAGTGGTAAACGCCTTCTAAAGAAGTGGAGCCAATATACATCGCGGGGCGCTTTCGTACGGGTTCTAGGCCTTCCAACACCTTAATCGATTGTCCGGAGTATTCTGTATCAGGTGCTTGTGAATCCATACCATTCATTATACTTGATCCAAGGCTCAAAGGTCAAGGGGCTATGCGTAAAAAAAGGGTAAATTTAGGTTAGAATTACGCTTCGAGAAGGAGTTCTTTAAGAGATTTATTACTTCCGGATTTAGCATTTTTTTTGTCGAGTTTTTTAGCAGAAGGAACATATCCTTTGGCTGCTTCTTGTTTCTTTTGGAATTTTCCGACTTGACCCAATGTGTCGACAAATCGTTTTTCACCGGTGTATAACGGATGGCATTTGTAGCAAACTTCAACGCGAATATCTTTTTTAATTGAGCCGGATGTGAAGGTATTCCCGCATGAACAGGTTACAATGGTGTCGGTGAAATATTGTGGATGAATTGCTGCTTTCATAGGTGATGAGTATTATACCATAATTTGCCTGCGATTTTCCAGTGGTGTTTATCCTAAGACCTTTTCCCACCGACCCTGATCGATAATGTCTTCCAAATTATGGAAACTTTTGTTAATGCGATGATCAGTTAATCGATTCTGTGGGAAATTATAGGTACGAATTTTTTCGGCTCGATCACCAGTTCCAACATCTTTAACGTATGAATGGCGCAGGCCTTGTTGCTTTTCAACCTCTAATTGGTAGAGTTTAGATGCCAGAATTCCAAGTGCAATTTGACGATTAGCTTGTTGGAAACGCTCACGTGAGGCATTAATAACAATTCCGGTTGGTTTGTGTGTAAGACGAACCGCTGTTGCAACTTTATTCACATTTTGTCCCCCATGCCCTCCGCTTCGAATAAAATCCCATTGGATGTCGTTTTGATTGATTGTTTGTTCAGCCTGAATAATTTCGGGGAGTACCAAGATGACTGCTGTGGATGTATGAGTTCTTCCCCGTTTTTCAGTAGAAGGAATTCGCTGTACACGATGCACGCCTGTTTCGTTTTTGAATAAGTTAAATGCACCTTGACCTTTAATACGAGCAATATTGTCTTCAATGAGTGTTATGGTGAAGCCTTTACGTGCGGCGAATTTCATATACGAAGTAAGCATATCAGAAGCCCATAATTTTGCTTCGTCGCCTCCCACACCGCCATTTGCTTCGATAATTACGATATTTGGATTGATTGTCATATGATATCAATGTCATTCTGAAAGAGCGTAGCGACTGAAGAATTTAGGTGTTTATTTCACACCGAGATCCTTCGGCTTTGCCTCAGGATGACAGTAGCGTAATCAGTCGTGGAATTGATAATGTCTCCTGTTCTCGAGTTTTGAGATTTTTGAGCGTGACTGAATTGTTTTTTGCTTCTTCGGGCCCAATAACCACGACAAATGGGACACCTTTTTTGTCGGCGTATTTTAATTGTTTTTCGAGTTTGTCAGTACCTGGGAAAACTTCTGATTTTATACCAGCAGCTCGCAACTGAGTTGCAACTTGGGCAGACAATTCTGCAAGCTCTTCACTAAAGACTGTCACTAGCACATCGGTTCCCTTTTGTGCAGAAGCGATCAAATTAAGATCTTGAGCAGCATCAATCATACGATCAAAGCCAAACGCAATTCCAACAGCAGGTACATCGGGACCGCCCAATTGTTTGATTAAATTATCATAGCGACCTCCGCCACCCAGTGAACCGGTTGGATATTCAGGAAGCGAAACTTCGAAAATGAGACCTGTGTAATAATCTAAACCCCGAGCAAGCGTGGGAGTATATACAATATCTTCTGGCGCGACTCCGAGCGAAACCGTAAAATTAGAAATCTGTCCAAGATTGTCGGAAATGGGAATGTTTTGCGTGTCGGTGATAACATTTTTAGCAGCATCATTAGCAAGTCCTTTTTGAGTAAGTTCAGCCACTACGCCATCGTTTCCAATTTTGTCTAATTTATCGATCGTTTGGATAATCGAGAATACTGGCACACTACCGGTAGCGTATTTTTCAAGCGTTGCTACCAGTGTTTTGCGGTCATTAATGAGTAGTTTTACGTTTTTAAATCCAATTTTTTTGAATGCAGCATACGTACATGCCATAATTTCTGCGTCAGCCATGGGCGAGGTGCTTCCTAGTATATCAATATCGCACTGGGTAAATTCTCGATACCGTCCTTTTTGAGGTTTATCGGCACGCCACACGGGTTGCATTTGATAGCGTTTGTACGGCAGCGCAAGGTCATTTTGATATTGAGAAATCACTCGGGCGGTAGGCACGGTTTGATCGTAACGCATGGCTACATCGCGACCTCCACGGTCTTGGAAAGTGTAGATTAATTTATCGGCTTCTTCTCCATATTTACCCGTTAAGAGAGCGGCGTATTCAAGCGCAGGAGTTTCTAAGGGTTCAAAGCCAAAAAGCTCAAAAACTTCTCGAATTTGACTTAACATCCACTGACGAGCTCGAGCCTGTGGCCCTAAAAAATCTCGAAACCCTTTTAATGTCTGAATTTTGTCGTCTGACATGGGTATATTATACCAGGAGGGGCTATTGAAATGCTTCAAGCGTGATTGTTTTATCGATTTTTTTCCCATCGCGAAGAATCTTTATAGGAATTTGATCGCCAATTTTGTGCGAAGCAATTTTTTCTCGGATAGTTTTGTCTTCCTCCCCTTTTATTATGACTCCTTCAAATTCAGTAATAATATCTCCTTCTTGTAGATCGGCTCTTTGTGCAGGAGACCCGTCAACAACCTCAATAATTTGTGCACCCGGTGGATCTTGAATCATTTGATACCGAATTCCTATGAATGGACGATTGATTGTTCCTGCATTTTTATCGAAGTTTTTAATTAAATCTTTTACAACATTAATAGGAATGGCAAATCCAATATTTTGACCTTGTCCTGAAACAGCAGTATTCACTCCTACAACCTGTCCGGCAAGGTTAATGAGTGCTCCACCAGAGTTGCCCGGATTAATGGCTGCATCAGTTTGAATAACATTATCTAAACGCTCCACGAATTGTTCATATGGAGAACCAGCGGTTATTCCCCTACCTAGACC
The DNA here is from genome assembly GCA_964422025.1 of uncultured Gammaproteobacteria bacterium. Classification (GTDB taxonomy): domain Bacteria; phylum Patescibacteriota; class Microgenomatia; order UBA1406; family HO2-37-13b; genus 2-01-FULL-39-24. Next base: position 294,605 of record CAYQYZ010000001.1, on the reverse strand, counting down.
AGAGATAATTCCGGACGTAACCGTATTTGTAAATTCACCTAGTGGAGTTCCAATCGCAATAACATGCTGACCAAGCTTTAGTTTAGAAGAATCTGCCAAAGGTAGTGGAATCAAATTTTTTGCATCAATTTTTAGAATTGCCAAATCGTTTAACGGGTCCATGGAGATTTTTTTAACATCATGTGTTTTATTGTCGTTCGTTAACACTTTATATGTAGCGTCAGGATCGGCAACTACATGCTTATTGGTTACAATGAGCCCATCTTTATCAATCACAAAACCTGAACCAATATTTTGTTCAATTTTTTCTTGGCTTCCGGGTACGCGACGGAATGGCGAAAAAGGGTCGTACGGATTAAGTTCAAATCGGCCAGGAGTGGTAGTAGTTTTATCAATTCTAATAGTAACGACAGAAGGTAAGGCTTTTGCAATAGCGTCAATTGTTGCAGATTCTTCGGAAACAATTGTTTCGTTAACGTTCTTGAGCAGAGGTGTTTTTTGTGACAGCGAGTCTTGTTTGAGAGTAATGCTCAAGAGTACAGCCAATACAGCCAGAAATAGTAAGAAATGTTTCATAGAACCGTTATTTTACAACTTCTTTAAGGGCTTTTTCAAGCTGAGCATCATTTTCACGTTCCAATGTATTTCCTTCAGGAATTTTGTTCTCAACTTCAACATCAGGTTTCACACCAACTCCATTAATCCATTTTCCCTTTGGCAGAATCCATTTGGAAATTGTCACATGTAGTCCCGCTCCATTTTTCAGGTCAATTGCTTCTTGAACCGATCCTTTTCCAAATGATTTTTTACCAACGAGTGTTGTTTTTCCATAATCTTTCAAAGCGCCCGCGACAATTTCTGCGGCTGATGCCGAACCCTCATTAATAAGCGTTACAAGAGGTAAGGACTGTAATTTTCCCGCTCTATCCGTTTTGTACTCCTCCTTCGGATGATTCGTATATTCTTGCGAAACGACGATTTTATCGGCTGGTAAAAATTCATTAGCTATATATACGGCTCCTTGTAAATAGCCACCTGGATTGTCACGCATATCAAGAACCATTCCTTTCACTTCTCCACTTTGAACTTTTTGCTCAATCTCTGTAATCGCTTTGTCCCACTGGGCATTTGTGTCATCGCCAAATCGGGAAAGTTTTAGAACTGCAACATTTTTTTCATATGTTAGTTCAACGGTCGGAACAAAGATTTCTGCACGAACAACGGAAAATGAGAGTTTTTTGTCTTGTCTCATAATGCCAAGTTTGACGGTCGTTCCCCCTTTACCCCGAATTTTGGAAACAGCCTGCATAATCGTCCATTTATCTGTTGGTTTGCCATCAACTTCAATAATAACGTCGCCTGCTTTTATACCAATTTTTTGTGCTGGGGAATCTTTAAGTGGTGCAATAACTACAATTTTTCCCTCTTTTAACCCAAGTTGCGCACCAATTCCTTCAAATTTCCCACCTAATTCGTCTTTGCTCGATTTATTTTCATCAGGAGTTAAAAAGAATGTATACGGATCCCCTACTGAAGCAACCATTCCTTTAATACTGTCGTAGTAAAGCTTTTTTTCATCGATTTTCTTTTGGTCAACATATTTTTCCGATAGTTTATCCCACGTTTCCCAATATAGTGAAAAGTCGACATTTTTTTGGGAAGCGGTCTTGTTAAAAAATGAAAACGCAGAATCACCTCGAGAAGTAAGGTTATATTGTCCAAGTTTATAGCCCGTGCCAAATAAGAGAATTGCCGTGCATAGCGCAAGAATGATATTTGTAGGTTTGTTGAATTTCATTATGGATTACGGAGATTCTTCGCTTCGCTCAGAATGACAAAGATATGAATCACACTAAGAAATTAGTATACAGTTTTTTTGAGAATTTACCAAGAAGATTAGCTTTCAAGACCTGCCTGATCTGTTTGATAGGCTGTGTAAGGCAAAAGCGCCAAGAATCGTGCGTATTTTACGGCTTTCGCAAGTTTACGTTGGTGTTTTGCACACAATAGGCTTCGCTCATGCGTAGTGATTTTTTTTCGAGCTGTTAAAAACTTCTGCAAATTTGCAGTGTCTTCAAAGCTTGGATTGGTTTTATGCGAACAGTAAAAACAGTCTTTCATAATTAAAATGGGATGTCATCATCCGTTATAACGTCGGTATTTTCTGGTTTTTGTTTTGCCGGTTTTTCTTCAACATCATCAATGTCGACCACCGGAATTTCTTGTTCTTTTGCAGGCGCGCTGGTTGGCACACTTGCTGCTGTGGCCGAATCGTCGGCCCCTTGAGTTCGGCGATCATCGAATAATACGAAATCATCCATGATGATTTCCGTAAGATTCTTCTTTAGGCCATCTTTTCCGACGAACTCTTTATATGAAATTCGTCCTTCTAAATATACTTTTCGTCCTTTAGTTAATAATTTCGAAACTAGTTCTGCTAATTTTTGCCAAGCGACAATTCGGTGAAACTGAACATCTTCTTTTGTTTCGCCTTCTGCCGTTGTCCAGGCTCGGTTGGTTGCAACGCCAAATGTGCACACTGCTGTTCCTGATGGTGTGTACTTTAATTCCGGATCTCGAGTAAGATTTCCAATTAAAATAACTTTATTTACTGATTTACTCGCCATAATTACTGCTTAATAAGTAGGTACCGTAATACATTTTCGTCAAGGTCAAGTTTTCGTTTGAATGGCGCAATATGTGGTCCCTCAAGCGAAACAGTCCATGATTGATAATATCCAGCTCCCTCTTTTTTAATAGGATAGGCAAATTTTTTCTTTCCCCATTTTCTTTCAGCTGTTACTTTACCATCAAATCCGGTAATCATACCTTTTACTGCGTCCATTTGTTCAGCTTTTTCGTCGCGTGTTATGATGACCAGATCGTACGTGTTTCCCGTGTTTGTCATGGGTATACTTTATCAAATTGTGGGGAAAATTGCAAGGGATGGTTACGAGAAGAACTGTTGAGAGAATTCAAGACCCTTTTTTATGAACTCAATGTCGAGATTTTCGTTAGGTGCATGCATATTACAGTCTTCATTTGCTAAATTTGCCAAAATAGTGGGTATTTTGAGTAAATTGGTGAATAATTCTACAATTGGTATAGCGCCACCGGAATAGGCTAGGAGTGGTTGCTGCCCATAGACTGTATGAAGTGTTTTTGAAGCCTTCTGGAGGTATTTATTGCTTGTATCAAGTTTAATTGCGTTGTGAGCATGATCATAGTGCAAAGTATAGGCACTATGCGATGGAAGCGATTCTTGAACAAACCGTTCAAATAATTTGAACAGCTTTGCTGGTTCTTGGCTTTTAACCAGTCGAACATTGATTTTTGCAGTGGCTGAAGCAGGCATGCTATTACGGTAACCTTCCCCCATATACCCTGCCTGAATGCCTGAAACCTCTATGGCCGGCATGAGGCCTGTTTGAGTATAAAAGTCGTATTCGCTAAAGTTATCCAACGCATGCTCTCTTGGGGAGCTTTCAGAGGAGATTGTATCGGGCAAAGGATCGACATTATCGTAAAATCCTGGAACCGCAATTTTATTCTTTTCGCCATGTATTTTACTTACTATTTTGGAGAGTTCATGGATTGCATTGGGTACCGCACTTCCATACAAGCCGCTGTGAAGATCTTTGGGACCGGTTGTAACGGTAAGTGTCATATTAAAGCCCCCACGCAGCCCAGCCTCAATAGTGGGTTTATTTCCTTTCATTTCTCCGTCCGAGATTAGCACGAAATCTGCCTGTAATTTCTCTTTATGATCAGCTATGAATTTATTAAAGTCTGCCCCACCCGTTTCTTCATCACCTTCGATTAAAAAAATGACGTTCATGCCCAGTTTATTCTCCTTTATTAGGTCAAATACACTTACCGTGTGAATAAGCGTTTGTCCTTTATTATCCGCAACTCCTCGCGCGTAGAGTTTTTTTCCATCGTTTCGAAGCGCAAACGGGTCACTTTCCCAACTATCACTTGCATCGGCGGGCTGAACATCGTAGTGGCCGTAAATGAGGCACGTTGGAAGCGATTTGTTTACTTGAAACGAAGCTAAAATTATGGGGTTTCCATAACCGGTAAGTAACTGAGAAGAAAATGCGTGTTTTGAGAACAATCCATGAAGCCAATCGGCAGTGTGCGCCACCTGCTCTTTATGCGCGCTGTTAGTAGATATGCTTTTAAATGAAATATACTCAGCAAGTAATGTCAAATACTGTTTCATGAAGATTGGTTTTGAAGAAATTTCTTCAAAATTGAATAATATGTTGAAAGTGAAGAAACGTTTACCCACTCGTTGTCGGTATGCAAACCATCGCCAATTGGGCCAAATTCAACTCCGGGGCAACCTGCCGCACTAAAATGTCGCAAATCCGAACCTCCATGGCGTTTGATAATAGCATTATCTATACCTGTTTCAACATCTGTAACTTCTTTTAATGATTTTACAAACGGATCATTTTCAACACCATCATGTGACGGCTCATTGAACGTTATTTCCAGCGTCGCATTTCCTTCACAGAGCTTGTTTAAATCTTCCAAAACCTGCTCTTTTTCTTCTGGAATGTACCGAATATCTAAATATGCACTGCAAGAATCAGGAACTTTGTTCATTGCGGTATTTGAAGTTTCAATTTTCGAAATATTTATCGTTGTTTTCCATGCTTCGCTTTCTGGAATCGGGTAGGTTTGTAAAATTTTAGAAAGGAGTTGTGTCATATTGACTATGGCGTTTTTTCCGTTCCATGGATATGCAGCGTGTGCCGATATTCCCTGAGTTGTAAGTCGCACCCATAAAATTCCTTTTGCCTGATTACCAATTCTGAAATTTGTGGGCTCTCCGGCGATTACAAAATCTGCGCGCACACCCTGCTCAATTTGATATTTCGTCCCATTATGTCCGCCAATTTCTTCATCGGTCACGAGTTGTAAGCCCAAGGGGTATGAGAGCGTTTTTGCGAGCTCTTTAAATACTAATAGCTCGCATGCGGCTGCAGCTTTCATATCACTGGCGCCTCGCCCATATAGTTTACCGTCGTTTTCAGAAGCAGTAAATTGTTTGGTATCCGCGGGAACTACATCGACGTGCGCATTAAGAATGACATGGAAATTTTCCGGTCTCTTTTCTCCTACATACGCAAGTAAACTAGGAATGCCATTGTTTTCAAACCATTCAACCGTAAATTCTGAAAGTTCCTGCGCACAAATTTCAAGAACATCACGCAGGGCCTTTTTATCTTCCGCCACGGAAGCGCATGAGATAAGTTTTTTAGTTAGTGGGACAATCTGATCATACATGTATTTATTTTATCATAGCTACTGCTATCAAAGTGTTCCTTTAATAAGTTCGACTAATTCTGGTATACGCGCTTTAGTTACATCGGCATCGATAAGAGCTATTACTTCGCGAATTTCATCAAGCGCACGTCCATTGATTCCTTGATTACCCAGATTTCGGGAACGATTCCAATCTTGTACATTCCTTATCTGTTGTAAAAGCGGTTCTCCTTTATGACCATAATAGTGTGGCGTACGAATCATAGGAGATAATAGTCGAGCCGTATTACTATCTTGGGGAGTAATAACTGGTATCCCTGCTGCTGTGACAACTGCTTGTGCGCTAGTCATCATAGCGAAGAATTTCTCTTCAGACCCGGGCGCTATAAATAGTGTGCCTTGCTGACGGTCTCCAAATCCACCTTCAGAAGTGTATCCATATGCATTATAGTGACCTAATAAATATCCGGCAGCCCGACTTATGCGAATTAAGGCTTCTTCTGAATTAATATCTTCACTTCTATTTCCACTCATATGGCTTAAGCGTTGCAATACATTATCAGGAAGCTGATAAACAATTTCTTGACCTCGAGCGATAAGTGCCCGTGATGCATCGGGATCGTCTAATTCAAGTTCAGGTTTTACCGCTAAATCAGGATGAAACTGGGCAACATAGTCCTGTGCAAGACGAGTAAGTCTTTCCGCTTGCTCTACCCCATCCTGTGGAAGATTATTACTTGCCGCGTTTAGATGGACGGGCGCCATAAGTTTCCAGTCTTTTGGCGGTTTGATGCCGTGTTTTTGAAGTACTTCTAATGCTTGAGCTGTTTGCGCAATAAGTCCGAGCCAGCGAATGGGAACTGGCTGTGAACCTACGCTATGGAGCGTTACAACGGTTGTGTTAGCAAGAGACCCTGATCCTATCATTGCCTCATACGTAACTAGATCGGTATCGTCATACACTTCTAGTGGGAACTGGATTCCCGTAGCAATATCCCCATATTCTGCATATGGATCGTTGTAATATCCTGGTGTTAATTCTGTTTTGGCCATAAAAAAAACCCGCTTGCGCGGGTGGTGTGCGTCAAATTTAAGTACTAAACAGACGCCCCGCGGTTAGCGAGGAAAAAAAAGAAAAAAAATTCTTTTCGTCGTGTTACATTCATGCGTATAGTATATTACGAAAGTTCAATTTTATCAACGGTATATTTGGTTATCTTGCTTTCATCAATCGTAAAACCAAGCCCCGGTGTTGTAGGAACGGTTACATGCCCGGTTTTATCGACTACAAAACTATCTGAAACCAAATCGTCTTCATAAAAAAAGTTTACAGGCGACATATCGGCTGGATATGTGTAATTAGGTAATGAGCTGACCGCAATATTAAAGGCTCTTCCAATTCCCGTTTCAAGCATTCCTCCACACCATACTCCAATTCCATTTTGTTGGCATAAATCATGGATTTTTTTACTTTCCAACAGTCCCCCAACGCGTCCGGGTTTAATATTAATGATTTTACATGCGCCGATTGAAAGCGCTCGGCGAACATCTTCTACAGAATGAATACTTTCATCAAGACAAATTGGCGTTTTGAGTTGTTTTTGCAAAACAGCGTGATCAATAATATCATCATCTGCAAGTGGCTGTTCCATCATGGTTAAATTGAATTCGTCCAGTTGCTTAAGTGTGTCGATGTCGTTGAGCGTGTACGATGAATTTGCATCAACCATAAGATCGATATCGCCAAATTTAGCACGAATTTGTTTTACAACATCAATATCCCATCCGGGTTTTATTTTAACTTTGGTTCGCACAAACCCTTGATCAATACGGAGTTGGATTTCTTCAAGCGTCTCCTCGATTGAGTCCTTAATACCAATGCTTTCCCCTACTGCAATACTTTCTTGCGTGCCCCCCAACAATTCTTTGAGCGATACATTTTTTTCAACGGCCTGGGCCATCCACACAGCTGTTTCGATTCCCGCCTTTGAAAAATTGTTGCCTTTGATCGAATCTAACATTTTCATGAATACTTCGACCGTATCAAACTCCTTTTGCAGAACCAAAGGAGCAATGTAATCTTTTAAGACGAGCATGCAAATATCGGTTGTTTCAGGTTTATAGAACGGAAATGGAAGTGCTGCAGATTCTCCATATGCAGTAATTCCTTTATCTGTTTTTAGCTCGACTATAATTGTAGGTCGACTCGTAATTGTTCCAAAACTTGTCGTGAATGACGTTATCATGGGAATTTCGAGTTTACGAATTGTGATATTTGTTATTTTCATATTTATACTATAGTATACCGTGCCGCGATGGTTTTTTGAATGCTTTTATTTTTGTTAAATAATTCAAGTGCTCTGTCGGCTCCATTTTGTTTCGTTTGTAGGACCCAATTTGGATACGCCAGAAATTTTTGATCATCTTGGCTGAGCCCTTCATGAGCAAGTTCAACTATTCTTTGAGCAAAATCGTACACTTTGATTCCATTAGATTCTCCATGCAAGCCATTTTTTATTGCTTCGTTTCGCAAATTTCCAAGTGTTTCCCAGGGAATAGAATCGATGTATTTGATTGAATTTTTTAGATTCTGAAGCAACCCCGCTTGTAATGCACTAGGCGAAATTACCACAGAATCCGCAATATCTTTTCCTGCATCATGTATTTGTGCATCAGCAAAGTTAGCGCCTGGGTCACGGCCTTCGATGTAAATATTTGAGACTCCATTTTCAAATAAACGCTCTACTTTAGTGCCATTTTGATCAGCGCATGCGGCAACAAATGCTTCGGGGCTAAAGCAATCAGGTTTTAAATTGAATCGAACACGAGCACCTGCAAACTGACTCCACTGGAGAAGTTCTAAATCTTGGATAGTTGGAGTAATAATTTCTGTCGATGTAGCAGCTGAGTTTTGCAAAACATCCAACAAATAAACACCATCCCAATTTTTTTTCGAGAGAAATTCAAGTAAAGAAGGATTTTTTGGAATAAGAACTATTTTATTTCCTTTTGATTTATAATTTGCAGCTTTTTCCTCATTAGAAAGCACAAAATGCATGTGCGTATTTTCGCCAAACATCCAGGTGAAATACTGCGCGAGTGTTCTGAAGCGATTTTTAGGAAATTGTGCAGTTGTCCAATCTCCTTTTGAGAGACTATTGCCCATCATCCGTTTCCACATAGTTGATCGAGCCTCTTTGTAAGGCGAGAGTTTGCCTTCTTCAAATGGGCTATTGGCAAAGATTCCAATGAAGGCTGCGCCCGCTCCCATAATGACAGATACTGCATCTGCTGACTGAACAACTGTAGTACCTGTTCCCGGACTGTTCTGGGCTCGTGCGTCGATTCCGGCCGAATGATCAAACCCACGATTCCAAATGTACTTATATAGGGTTTTTGGCGCCACCGTCTTTTTATACGTTTCCATATCTCTTTTGCCTAATGGATGAATTGAGAAGTTAATTATCGATGCACCTTCAGCATGTAATGCATTCTGCGAAGTACTCATATCGAGTTCGATTTTTTTCTGAAGATCCGGTAAAGAATATTGATAGTCAATCGCCGTTTCAAGCAAATTAAATCCATTATCGAGTCCTTGCTCGCCCAGATCTTTTGACACAACTCCAATGACAGTTTTTTGATCAACGTCGCTGACATGCATTGTAGTAGGAGTTTTGCGAGCGGTAGCTGCTTTTTCTAAACGCACAAAATAGGAATCTCCCACTAAGTGAACTGATTGATCATTTTTATTTGCAATAGCTTTTTCTATTTCTGCACCGTATGTATTCATAAGTTTATAAATATGCTACAACTTGTTCTTGCACATGAGCGGCCATTCCTTGCTTAATTCTATCTAATAATTCGCCATATTTTCTGGCAGCTTCTTTTGGATCGGGATCTATCGATTTCAATAAAAGTCTAAAATCTTGTAATACGGCCCTAGCCTTAGTTTCTGCCACTGCACGCTCGCGTAATATGTCCGCATGTGTTTGATGAAATATTTCAGCTACAATTGCCGATGAGTTGGGAATTCGTGGCAATGAAGAGGTGGCGTGAGCCTTAATTACTTCTACATGTTCTCGCATGTAAGCCGCTTTCGCTTCCACTTCTTCTTGCGTTGCTCTTCTACCTTGACTTGCAATTCTCTGTTCCTCTTCTTCAACCCGTGCATACAATGACTTGATTTGTTCATGCAAATCAAGTTGAACTTGAGTTGTCGATTGATCAGACTCGTTGTTTAAAGGCCGAAGCGTAGAAAGTAAATTTTTATTAGCATATTCTATATTTCCACGAATTCGCTTAGTTTTTGCCATTGTTTGTGCTAAAAAGTCCTGATATTGTATTAGGGTTGGGTTTTCAGAATTTGCATCAACGACTTGATCGACTTCTTTGAGTGGATAATATACTGGAATTGTACCCACACTCACGGTCAGTTCAAGTGCTTTTCGAGGGCGTTGCAACGCTGCCTGGCCCAGTTGATCAGAAAGAAGTCCATAAACGGTTCCATCGTTTCGTGCCATTGCAACACGAATAGCATCATGTCGAGATCCAATATCTCCTCGTCTTTGTCTTATTGCTTGAATAAGGTCGGGCACCCTTTCTGATGCAAAAATGTCAATCTCAGCAATTTGTCGCGCCCATAATGAAGCATATCCAGCATCATCTTCTATCGCCTTAATCATTCTGACTAATAGTGGGCCAACCTTTTTCGGTGCTTTGCTAGCTATTGTTTTAGCGTGTGCAGCAAATTCTACTGAATTATTTCCTGTATATCCAGTCATAATTTCTTCAGCATAACTTCGCAAGTTTGCTGCAGTATCATGGCGCATTGCAAGCCAATCAGCAAGGCCTTTTGCAGTAGCATCTTCAGCCCAAACTTTTCGTAATGCTCCAAATTGAATTTCTGGCGGCCCCTGATGAAAAATTACATGTCGAGGTGCGCTTATCTCTTCCATAATACCAGGATCAGGTAATAATTCCGCTGGTTGATGAGCCTGTTGGGGGTCTTGGAAGAAGAATGGATGTAGCGAGCCGTATGTTTCTGAAGGTGACATACCGTTTATCACATGTACCTGCTTACCTTCATGTTGATGATGTCCACCAAATTGTTCTAAATTGTTCCAAACACTTCCCATATTTGAGTGTCTTGATGTAAGGTATCTCGAATATAATACCATCATGAGGGCGAAATCATTGTGTTGATCCCATGATCTATCATTTTGAAAAGTAATAGAATCACTCAAGTCTGGATGAAATGTAGCTACAAATTCTCGAAGTAAAGTCTGAGTTCTTGTGCGAGCGTCCAATACTCGCTCTTCATTCATGCTGTCCACATTAATTGCCGCATGCGCTGCATTAAACACGACCAGAGTTGGTACTTTATCGGTAAAACGATATCTTTTTTCGAGTCGACTTACATCTAAGGGTTCCCCAAATGCCTCTTGCCAAGTGGTCAAAAGTATGTCGCGTTTGAGGTGTCCTGGAATTTGGTGCCTCGCCGATATATTGGATATTTCTTCCATCAGCTCGGCATTTGTCCTAGTACTCTGTTCTCCTTCATATTCTGCAAGCTGAGCGGCGACAAACCCATTTAACTGAGCAATTTTTTCACGCTGTTCTTCTTTTTCAGAAACCGATGCTTGAATTTGATTCACCATCTCCTGATGAATTGCCCAATTGCCATAACGAGTAAATATATCACGGACTCGAAGCTGGGTTTCGAGAGCTGGAACAATATATGCCGGAGCTCGGCTATTTGTAACTTCTTCTCCACCGAAACCCACCCGTATATGTGTTTGGTCAATAATGCTTGGATTAATAATCCAATCTAAAGCAATACCTACTGTGTTGGGTAATGTTTTGTCGTATGCTTTATCAACATGTTCTTCGTCAAGAATGAGTGCACCTACCAGCGGTGGCAGAACCATAGCCGCTCTCATTCTTTCATCTGAAGTCATAAATTTAGTTTTGTCTTTAATAGTTCTTTTAATCGTACTTGTTAAGTCTGCTGCATATTCGCCTTGAGCAGGATTGGATGTTTTCCCGAGCTGATCATAAATATCTAAGGATTGTTCAGTTCTCACAACTTTTGATCCATCTGTATTTGCCGGAATACCATTACGTTTAAGTATTGCGTCAATTACTTTTGCAGTCATTCGATCAACCAATGCGTCATGTAAATGATCCTCTAGATCTTCCATAACATAAGCTGGTATTTCAGAACCTTCTATCAAGCCAGTCTCAACAGGATAACCATGCTTTGATAATCCAACTGTTCCATCTGGACCATGTGGTTGTGTTTCTAAAATTGCCATAAAAAAAACCGCCTTTCGGCGGGGCTTTGATTTAAATTTATCTCAAATCAGGCACTTCCCGCCGCAGATATGCGGACCATAAGAAGAACCATAATAATTTGAAACGTATTGTTTATCACAATTTTTTGAGTATACACCCAGAGCGAGCTTTTTGCAACAATTTAAAAGACTATGTTCTTTTTAAGACGAATGAGTCAGCGGAATCTTCCACGCCATACCCTTTCTCTTCAATCTCTTTTTTCAACACATCACTTGTCTCATAATCTTTTGCTTTACGAGCTTCCAGGCGTTTTTGAGCCAACGCAGTAATCTCTTCCGGAATCTCCTCGTGCGAAACATGTGCTAAACCCAAACCAAAGATTTCATCGAACTCTATTGCTAGATCATATTTATCGCCCGAAGGAATGTTGGATTTTAACATCGACCACATAACGGCCAGTGCTTGGGGAATTTGCAGATCATTTTGTATGGCGGTTAAAAACTGTTGTCGATATTCATCAAGCTGATCAAGCTTGTCTGTTGAGAGTGTAGTTCTCTCTGTTTGATTCTTGAGTGCCAAGACCATCTCCTTCAGATTATGAAACGCGCTTGTAGCTCCTTTAGCCGCTTCAAACGTGAATTTCATGGGTTGACGGTAGTGGGTTTGTAAATACAAGTATCGCAACGCTATCGGGGACACTCCTTTTTCGATCAGATCCTCAACCTTATAAAAATTTCCCAACGATTTACTCATTTTTAGCCCTTCAACATTCAAAAATGCGCTATGAAACCATATTTGAACAAATGGTTTTCCGGTTGCGGCTTCGCTTTGAGCAATTTCATTTTCATGATGCACGGGAATATGATCAACTCCTCCACTATGAATATCGATCGATTCCCCCAAATACTTCATGCTCATGGCGCTACATTCAATATGCCAGCCCGGGAAACCATCTCCAAACTCGGATTCCCAATGCATAACATGGTCAGCGAATCGGCCAACCCTAAAAAACCACAGCGCAAAATCAGCCGGATGTTTTTTTTGCGGATCGGTATGTACTTCTTCTCGAACGCTTTGTTTTTTTTCGTCTAATTTTTGGCCTGAAAGTTTTCCATAATCGGCAAATTTTTGGGTATCAAAATAAATTGCTTCGTCGGTTGTGTAGGTGAATCCTTTTTCGCTGAGCGATTTAATGAGGGCAATCATTTCCTGAATGTGATCCGTAGCCTTGGGCATGGTTGTAGGAGGGAGAATGTTAAGCGTATTTAGAGAATCCACGAATTGTTTCGTGTAAAATTTCGCAACTTCCCATACATCTTTGCCCGTTTTTTTAGCGCCTTTTTCAAGCTTGTCTTCGCCATCATCGGTATCGCCGGTTAAATGACCAACGTCGGTAATATTCATAACATGATTTACTTTGTATCCCAGCATCGTAAGCGTGCGTTTGAGCAGATCGTCATTGGTAAATTTTCGCAAATGCCCTAAATGAGTGAAGTCGTATACGGTTGGCCCGCAGCTATAAAACGTAACAGAAGGAGCGTTAAAGGGTTTTAATTCCTCAATTTGACGCGAGAATGTGTTGTAGAGCTTCATATGGGTATTGTAGCCAAATAATAATCAATTGACAATACGAAAAAGTAGTAATATATTTTAATTATGATAGAAGGTGGTGGTAGCGGATGTACCGGGGATGTTTGGCGTCCTGCTCATGAAGATCAAGAACTTGATGGTCCTCAGCGTGTTTTCCATGCAGGAAAAGGCAAAGTTGTTATGCCTGCACATAGAGGAGGGGTGGATGGTATATACGGTGATCAAATTGGCGAGAAAGCTGTAAGAAATGTAGGACGTCACTTAGATGAGATTGTTAACGGAGGGACTGTGTATGATACTTCGCGTGATACATAATATTTTAAACTCCTCTCATTTTCTTCCGTGCATGTTCCACAATCATAGTAAGCAAATATCGAGGCTTATTGAGCACTAAATCATGCGCTGGTAAATATTCTACTTCTTCCCCACCGAATCCCCTTTTAAATATAGACAATCCATAAAAACGGTGCTTTTTTTCGTGCTCGTGGGCGATTCCCCAGAAATTATAGCGCTTTATTCCCCGTCGCTTGGCTTCTCGAATCGCTTCCCATTGCAGTAAATATGCGCCTGGGTACTCCCGGCCTTCCGGAGTACTTACGCCATAGTGATACACTGCCTCGTTTCCATAGAAGATAATGAAGGCTTGGGCAAGGAGTGTATTTTCATGATACGCGCTGTATAAATAGGCCATATTATTTGTAGCGAATACCGAAAATTGCTCGGATAGATACGGAAATGAAAATGGTACAAATTTTTGACGTTTTGCCAGTTCAAGTTGAAGCTCATAAAATGGTCGAATCGAATCAGGATTATTTGTATGTTCAACACGCAGATTCCCCGAGAGTGCTTTTTTGAGCTCGTATCGAGTATTCTTGCGCATATCCATCATCAGCTCATCTTCGCTCTTATTCAGATCCAGTTGGAGCGTTAATTGTGCATGCAAATGAATTGGCGCTCGGACAAAACCCAATCCTTTAAAAATCGCTCTCGAACGCTCTGTGTTGAGCATCTGAGGTCGAGCCCGCACAAATACACACTGATGTTTGTTTCCAATTTGAATAAGTGTTTGTTTAACCGCTTTTAGAACCTCCGTATTTTCCCAATCAATAATTGGACCACCAGGAACTGTTATGTAACGACCCCGACGAGCAGGTTCGACAACCAACAGCATTACTCCAACGAATATGTTGTTTTCATAAAAGCCTATTCTTTCAATCGGATTTCCAAGTCTTTCATGAAATTGTCCCCATTCCCATGATTGCAGAAAATTCGCCTCATCATGAGTTTGCAAAAAAGCATCCCACTCTCCTTTTTCAATTATTTGTTTTGTTTCAACCATTGATTTATTATCTCACTTATTTCCATTGCGTGCGCGCTGGTAACATGCTCATGTGTGGGTAAATTGATAATTGTGTCGGCAATTTTTTGAGCGTTGGAAGCACTTTTTTCAATTATCTCTCCGTTCTCTCCCACGATATCATATTGTATGTTTGAAGCGGGAGCGATTGGAGCGTCGTACCAAATATCGCCTATATACACTCCCCGCGCGGCGAGGTGAGAGATGAGTTTACCTCTATTTTGTACAAAAATTGGAAATCGCAAATTAGCGCTCGTTAATATATGCTTCCCGATAAAGCCCGATTGGACTGACGGGTCAATATATTGATGATATATTTGCGCAATATGCTGTCGATGGGAAATGTTGCTCGCACTCCTCTCATACGCATGAAGTATTAACTGTGCACAAAAAGGAGAAAGTGCATAATTCTTGTCTCCAACTGCCACGGGCTTAGGAAGTACGTTGAGTATTTTTAAGAAAAAATGAAGCAGGCGACCTACAAAATATGGATATGTACGGCGAATAAGGGTTGTGAGGAGCGGATATAGGCGGTCTTTTAGCTCCAATATTTGGCTTCGTGTAGTGGCACTTCCTGGGGAAAATCGCTGAAATGATTTATTTCGAATAATAAGCGCTCCTCCTGAAATGCCATCGATAATTTTATCTTGAGAAAATGATAATGCGACCAAATCCCCCACGGTTCCCACTGGTTTGCCATTGTCGTAATTAGTTCCCACACAATGAGCGCCGTCTTCGATAAGAATGCAATTATATTTTTTACAGACGTCGTTTAATGTAGAAATGTTACACGGGTACGAAAGCGTATTTTGCACAATTACGGCTTTAATAGCTTCATCCTTTTCAAGCACTTTTTTAAGTGTTTCAGGTTCAAAATGCAATGTTGCCGGGTCAATATCGAGAACTACAGGAATGCACCCGGCTTTAACTACTGCATTGTGCACTGCAATACACGTAAATCCATTAATTACTACCTTTGCTTGTGGCGGTATATGTGCAGCTTGAAGAGCAAGCGTAAGTGCGTCGCGGCCCTTATGTGTTACATGCACTTCCCCATCGTATGTTTGCCCCAAAAACCCAATCAATTTATCAATATGTGCTACATTATTTTTGGCAAATAGCGCCTTTTTTACAAACGATTTGGAATAATTAGATCCGAGTGAATTAAAAATATTCATATCACGTAACTACGTCGGCAATAATGGCGGCAATTTTTTCAGGATGTGTGAACTGCGGACTGTGCATCGCTTCGCTTACTGTGTACATTTTCGAATTTTTAATCCGTGCGTGCATAATCAACCCGTCTACAAGTGGCGTTACGGCATCTTTTTCGCCCCACATAATAGTTGTGGGCACGCGTACAGCTCCTAGCGAAAGCGTCTTGTCGCTTTCGAGCATATTCTTCATAGTTTGTTTCATTATAGGATTTGCATTCTGATAATCCGATTCGCGCGCGGCTTTATATAAAATTTTTCGGGCAATCGCAGAATTTGTGAATTTTTTCCCAATTTTTGCCGCTAGTCGAAACGACCCGCGTTTAACTCTTGAATACAAATCATCATGGTATACCCCCGCACTATCGATCAAAAATAAATGTTCAACACGTTCAGGAAATTTTTGTGCAAAGTGTAGGGCAAGACGTCCACCATTGGAATGCCCGGTAATAACAACTTTTTCATCTTTGGGAAGTTCCATATCGAGCCAATTAACGTAGTCATCAATCGAGTACGCACGATCGATCGTGGTGGTAAGCCCCGGAATTCGCAGTAAAATAGCGTTTATTTTCTCTTTCTCAAGTTTGGTTTGCAGCGGTTTCCACTTAGTCGTGGAATACGTCCATCCGTGTAAAATATATATTGTTTTCATAATCCCACATTCTTCCGGCGCTCGTTCCAAACCTGTTCGCGTCGGCACAATTTTGTAATATCGTCTTTATTCGCCAGTAAGTGCTCGATTATCCCTTCCATAAGTGTCCCCCCCTTAAATAGGAGCGTTTCCCCGCCTTTAATATTTTCTAGTAAATAATCCAGAACTAATTTTTGAGTAGGAAATTTTAGAACCTCACTTTTCTCATCTAGGGCCACTTTAAGTTTGGGGTATAAATACGTACTCGCTTTCTCGCCCATAAGTATAACTTTTTTTGGTGCAAGCGGTGGAATAAGCTGAGCAAGCTTTTCGTGTTCTTCTTGTTCGCTTTTACCTTGTTCCAAAAGTCCTCCGAAAATGATCCATTTGTTATGCGCCGGATAGCTCATAAAGAGAGATAGAATGGCTTTCATGGATGAAAGATCGGCGTTGTATGAACTATCGATTATTGTAGTATCTTTTGTACCCTCAAAAAGCGTGTTGCGCCCTGGGGCAAGAGAAAGTCGCGAAAACGTAGGATCGATGGGATAACCTAGAGAGGTAACAACGTCAATTGTCATGCGCAGTCCATAATAAAGCTCTTTGGGAAGCAAATAATTAAATGTGTACGTTTTCTCGCCAATTTTAAAATCAGTTTTACTTTTAAATACAGTGTGTGTAAAAGTATTATCCATTTTGATTGCGTGGACCGTGGCTTTAGTACGATGCATTTGAACAGTCATAAGCGGATTGTCGCCGTTGTAATAGACAGTCTCCTTAGTATATTGCGGCAAAAATGCATATTCATTTGCAATAGCGGCCTCTACCGTAGTGCACCAGCCCTGACCAACGCATATATCAAAATTCGCACTATGCGTGCGCGAACTTGAGATCCACAGCGTAGTATGAGGTTTTAGGAGTTCCCCCAAAAACGCTCCCTCTCCGGGCCGATCAGTATCTACTTCTACAAAATATAGTTTTTGAGTTGGAAAAGTGCTGAGCGCTCTCAGGGGTGCTCGGAAAAATAGTAGTGGCCATTCCCACTTTGAGAGGGTCTTACGCTCCAACCCCAGAATATTGAAAGGAACTCCAAATGCGCTATTTGCATGTAGTGAGTAGTAGGCTTCTGTGCCGAGTTGCGCTTGGATTAAATGCAAAACAGTCGTTTTCCCGGTTGAGCCGGTAATAACAATAACCTTTGGGTTCCACCGATTCAATTTTATGCGTGCAAAAAAGGCAAAATATGAGGCGATGGGGAAATATAGAATTCGTTTGAGCGATAAGAACATATCATATTGTAACAAGAGTAGTGGGCGATCTCAAACGGGGCTTTTTTAATTTGTGAGATAGGTCATGCGAACTCCTCGTGCATTGACATATTCCTCACCAATGAGATTCATATTAAGAACTTCAGGATCAGATTCGTCAACCAACTGTGCCATAAGCTGATAGGCAACAAACAATTCGGGCGCATATGGTTCAAACACATCTGGTCCCTTTTCCGGGCCACTTATTGCAGTGACTAGTTTAGTAGTAAATTCTGGGAAACATGCCAGTAAGCGAATAAACACTGGTCTAACTGCGAAATTAGCAAGCAAATCGGCTTTTCCTAAATCGAAACTTCTATCGATGAGGCCTAAAAGCTCATCCTCAGCAATACCTCTTTTAGGATCATGTATTTTCTGATCGTTTCGATTCGGTTTCCTTTCGGTGAACACTGAAATTTGCATGCGAAATCGAAAGTTATTTGTTGTGTAATTGTTTGGACCATCGAAATCTTCAAAGTTAGAATGAGGATCCATTTCTGCACGTTCTTGAATGGCTAAGTCTTGTCGTCTTTGTTGCGAAAGTTGTGCATTAACCCATGCAATATCCCTCGCACGTGGAAGTGCTTCATCGTAGAACTTGGCAAGATTTTCAAGTTCACCTCGACGTGCTTCAGCCCTGACAAATGAACTTGCAAAAAAGTCTCGTTGAAATGTTTCCGCTTCTGGTCCCATAGTAAATTATACCATATTAGTCGGGATGCCGGGAATTGAATTTTGAAGTGATTTTCACAAAAAATACTATTTATACGTGCTAAAAATTTGTATAATTGTTCGTGGATGGACCCAAAAATAGAAATGGAAACACCAAAACCTGAAATTGAATGGAATAACAAAGTGAGGCTCGTAGTTGCGGATGTGGATGAAACTATAGCCGATTTATTTGTGCCGGCTTCACCAGAAATGGCGGCCGAACTCAATGGTTTACTTGATGAAGGTAAATCGCTCTTTTTAGTATCAGGAGCAGGATTTCCAAGTATTAAACGTAGAGTTGTTGATTTAATCAGACCAGAACTACGAAGGAGAGTTTTAGTCAGTCATTGTAGTGGAGCGGAAGTAAAAGGATTTGACGAAGCGGGTAATGAGCTAGAACATCCCTATTACAGCATGTATGACAAAACGCTTAATCAAGAGCAAAAAGATAGATGGCGCCAGATTGTTAAGCAAGTTACTGAAGAATTTCATCTCGAGCCTCATCCTACAATGCCATTAAAGCAGTTCAAAGAGGAGTTTGGAGATAATCCATTAGCAGTGATGCTTGAAGATAGGGGGCCGCAGATTACATTTGAGTTTGTAAATGCTTATAATCTAACCATAGAACAAATTGAAGCATTAAAAAGTCATTTTCCTGATTTTGATGTGACCGACTTGAGAATTCCCGTAATGGCTAGAATAGGACAATTATTAGAAGAAGCCGGTGTTCCAGTTACTCCACGATTTGGCGGAATGTTTGCGCTGGATTTAGCAATTAAAGGTGTGTCCAAAACAACTTCGGTTAAGTTTGCATTGGAGAATAATGAGGTACTATCTCATTTAGGTTTGAAGCCCGAGGATATTCAAGATCCAGAAACCATTGAAATTTGGGGAGATAAATTTTCTGTTACAAACGGGGGTACAGACAGACATATGAGTGAGGCTTTGCCACGTGCGGTCCGTTCCATTGATTTTAGACAAGAAGACCCAGAAGAATTCATGCCAGGATATAATACAGTGGTTTGGCAAGGAGATCAGCAACTACAGGATGGCTTACTACAATATTTGCAATCAAGACACAACATTTCTGGTCGGGATGCCGGGAATTGAACCCGGTGCCTCTCCGTCCCGAACGGAGAATTCTACCGATGAACTACATCCCGTTAAAAATGACTCTTTCCACCTCGGGTTTCTGACTGGGTATTTGCCTTTGTTTGTTTTTTCAATGAATTGCGCTGCGCTTTTCCTTGAGGTGCCGACACCATTCCATTCCCCTGTTCTTGTGCCTTTTCTTGTTGATCCATCATTTCTTCTTCTTCCATTTGTCGCAACCTCTCCCGCTCAGCTTGTTCACGTGCTTGCACTGCCTGGGCAGCATCTTCATTTACATGTTTGAACAAAATATGCTTGAGTTGTTCCATTTTCTGAGCATCTTGATCTTCATAATTTTTCTTGAATTTCGCAATGTGCGAATCGGTTAAGTTGGTGAAATTTTTAGGCAAACTCTGCTTTTCTTTATTACCAGTAAAGCTATTAAAAAAATCTTTTGCAAGTTGTTTTACTTGGCTTTTTACGGCTTTTTTTGCTTTTTGTTGCATATCGTAGCCGGCTTCTGCAGCTTTTTCGTAAGAATCGTCTCCTAAGTGTGAATTATTCATAGTTATATTCCCATTTGAGCTCTACCCTGTTCAGTCATCATTTCAGTGTTCCAAGGCGGGTCAAATACCAAATTAATGCGAACGTCTTTAATGCTCTTAATACTCATAATTTTTTTCTTAATATCCGCTTCCAACATATCAAACAGCGGGCAGCCCATGGTAGTAAGTGTCATTTTTACGGTAACTACATCGGCACGCATGGAAAGATCGTATATGAGGCCCAAATCGACAATGGAGATATATAATTCCGGATCCATGACATCGTTTAGCTTCTTCATTATTTTGTTTTTTAGTTTTGGGTCCATGTTTCTATTTTAACACGAAACACCTAGATTCTTCTCCGCCTACTGGCGGATCAGAATGACAGTATGATATACTCTACGTATGGATCAATTTAAACTCCGGTTTATCCCCTTAGGTGGAATTGTAGATGTTACAAAAAACATGTATGTGTATGAGCTGTATAAAAACGGCGAACTTGAGGATATTCTTATTGTCGATTGTGGAATTGGATTCCCGCGTGAGAAAGATTTAGGCGTCGATTTCATTATTCCCGACATTTCGTATTTGAAAGATAAGGTTGATAAAATCCGCGCAATACTTTTGACTCATGGCCATGAAGATCACATTTCTGCTCTGCGGTTTCATTATGAGGCGCTGGGCTCTCCTCCGGTATATGCAACCAAGCTAACGGCGCTTTTAGTTGAAGAAAAATTCAAGGAATACGAGAAGCGCATTAAAGTAAACCAAATTGCATTTCGCCAAAATTACACGTTTGGAAATATGTCTGCTCGATTTATTCATATGACGCACTCGATTCCCGATCCTACCCACATTTATATTAAAACCCCGGCTGGAAATATGTATCATGGCCCCGATTTTAAACTCGATTTAACTCCTCCGTATGGAATGCCACCTGATTTTTATGAAATTACTAAGGCCGGCGAAGAAGGAGTCGATTGTTTACTTTCCGACTGTTTGGGAGTGGCGCGCGAAGGATTTACGCTTTCAGAAAGCATTGTTGGAAAAGCATTTGAAGATGAAATTCGAACGACAAAAGGTAAATTTATTATGACGACCGTTTCCAGTAATATTTCCCGTATCCGCCAATGCGCCGAAGCTGCGGTGAAATATAATCGTGCAATCGTATTTATGGGCCGTTCCATGAAGGGAAATTCAGATATTGCCCGAGAAATCGGATACTTCCCTATTCCCGAGCGATTTTTAGTTGATGAACGAAAGGCAATGCGCATGAGACCATCAAGTTTGTGTATTATTGCGGCGGGCTCGCAAGGTCAGTACGACAGTGCGCTTTCAAAAATCGCAACCGACAGAAACAAATTCATAAAAATTGCCGCCGGCGATAAAGTATTCTTTTCTGCGGATCCAATTCCTGGGCAGGAAGAAGAAGTGAATGAACTGGTCGAAAAACTGTACGACTGTGGAGCAGAAGTAGTGTATTCAGGGATTGCAGAGGGCCTACATGCTTCAGGTCATGGAAATGAAGAAGATCTTAAGCTGCTTGCTCGACTTACCAAACCAAAACATTTGATTCCAATCGGAGGAACCGTGTTGCATCAGCGAATTTACGGAGATATGGCAAAAAAACTGGGCTTTCGTGATGAAGCAATCCATTTATTAAAAGAAGGACAAACGTATATTTTTGAACGCGGTAGTTCATATGCGGGCGAATCGGTAGAAACTCGAAATATCTTTGTCGATGCATATGGTGTGGGCGACGTTGGAAATGTAATTCTGCGTGATCGAAAAATGCTTTCTACCGATGGAATTGCGGTGGCAGTACTCGTTATGGATTCTTCATTTAGATTAGTGGGAAAACCTGAATTTGTTTCGCATGGATTTATTTTCAAAAATGATGAGGCTGCAATTTTTGGCGGAGCACAGGAAGTTGTAGAAAGAGTATTAAAACCTAAAAAAGATCATCCATTTAATGACACAATTGTACGAGCGGAAACTGCACGGAATTTGGAACAATATTTTCTTACGAAGACTGGGCGAAAGCCGCTGGTGAGTGTGGAAATTATTTCTGTTTAAAACTCGTTTCTTCCTTCCATAGCGCGCTGAAGTGTTAAGTAGTCCGCATATTCCAAATCTGCACCTATTGGCAGACCATAGGCTAATCTGCTAATTCTAATATTCGGACGGATAGCTAGAATTTGTTTTTTTAAGTATAGTGCGGTGGCTTCTCCTTCGGTGTTAGGGTTAGTGGCCAAAATAATTTCCTCAATACTCTCATTGTCTTTAAGGCGGACAAGGAGTTGCGGAATGTAAATATCATCTGGTCCAATGTAATTTAACGGGTCAATACGGCCGTGAAGCACATGATACACTGCTTTGTACTGATTCCCTGCTTCCATAGAGAGTAAGTCGATCACATCTTCTACAACGGTAATAACATTCTTGTCGCGGTCGGATTGTGAACAAATGAAACAAAGTTCATCCTCGGTTAGGTTCATGCACGTTTTGCAGTAAAGCGACTTTTTTTTAAGCTCCAAAATTGACTGTGCAAACTCCTCTAAGTCCGCTTGTGGCATACGAAGTAAATAAAACCCTAATCGGCGAGCAGTTTTTCCGCCAATAGACGGCAGTTTTTCAAAAAAATCGATCGTTTTTTGGAGTGAATTAGGAAGCTTATTCATGAAGTCGTGTTCATGCCAGAAATATAATCAGCAATAATTGGAGCAACAGAGATTGTCTGAAGTTTTTCGAATTTATTTTCGGGTGCTATAACAATAGTGTTCGTTGTAAAAAAAGCGTCGATAGCACTCTCTTGTAATGCCTTAGCTCTATCGTGCCCGATATCATAATGCGTAATTGCGGCCACTACGTGCTTTGCCCCTTTTTCTTTGCACATGTTTGCGGCATTTATGAGTGTTCCGCCGGAAGTTACAATGTCATCGACTAAAATAACCACTTTGTCTTTTACATCGCCGTACAAATCGAGCGCTTTAGATTCGTGCATAACATCTTGGTCACGTTTTTTTTCCACAACTCCAATATCAAATTCTGAATTTCCGTACAAAAATTCTCCAAAGTGTCGTGCTCTCTCTACCCCGCCCTGATCGGGCGACACAACTACACATTCATTAACATCGTGTATCACTCCACTCGACTCTAAATGAGTTTTAACTGAGGTAGCAAGAAGCGAAAACGCACTTAACGCACTAAAAGGAATGGTAAACACTCCCGCTGTAGCTTCGTCGTGCATTTCAAACAGTGCGATTTCATCGTACCCGATCTGCTCTAGAAATCTAATAACTACATTTGCCGAAACGCTTTCGCCCGGTCGATGTTGAATATTTTGTCGTGCGTATCCAAAATACGGAATAATTCCAATGACTTTTGCAGCTTCTGATCGCTTGAGCGCATCAGCAAAGAAAAAAAGTTCCATTAAATGTTCATCGGTAGGGTTGGAACTGGAGCCTAGTACAATGCAGGTTTCCCCGGAAACTGGCTCTGTAACTTGAACGCGGACTTCTGAGTTTTCAAACCGCTTAACTTCGCTTTGCGCAAGAGTAACGGAAAGTTTTTGGGCAACTTCAGTAGCCAAATCCGCACTGGCGGTAGTTGAAAATAGTTTCATAAAAGCGAGCTTATTCTTGTGACTGGCTAATTTCGATGAGCTTTCGAGCTGCTAGTTCTTGTGTTTTTTTAACACCTTCATTAATCGCTTCAGCGACTCGATTTTCGGAAACGCCGTCTATTTCAATATCTTTTACATGCTGATCGCCACGCAAAACAACTTTTACGCCATTTTTTTCAATAATAACTTCTTCTAACTGTAATGCTGCCTGCATTTTCTGTGCTTGCTGTTGCATTTGTCGCAAGTCTCCAAGGCCTTTTAATGGATTAAACATATGAATAAATATTCAAATAATAACTGGTCAAAGAGTACCACATTTTGCTGGGGATGTCATGGGGTAAAAGAAGATTATGGGAGACAAACTAGATCTCCTACTTTTATATCAGCGCGCATGATATCTAATTCGCCCATTTTGTTTTTGGTTGTCGTACGATCGCTTCCTGGACCAATTCTTTTTACAACTATATCATCTTTGATACCATCGTAAGCTGAACCATTAAAAACAATTCCCCATATTGTGTCATTTGCATTAACAGTAATGCAGCCTTCATTTGCTGATTCAATAGCGGTGGTGTTTTTATTATCAAAATTAATCTGTACTGGATTTCTCGGACAAAATTGGTCTCCTGCCCAAATAACTTGACTTATCTTGTTAAGATCGTCTAAATTTCCTGCTGGGAATACTTCTTGTCCTCCTCCATGGCCGGTTGCAGTATACTCAATAATGACTTCCTTACCTGGATATATTTGTTCTCCACTCCTTGCCATAAGTTGCGCTGGGGTTTCTTGGTCTCTTACGATTTTACAGCCCGGTTTAGCTCCAGACTCATTATCTGAGGGATTTTGATCGGGAAGACCTACTCCTGGAAATAAGGGTTCTGGTGCTATTTCACCCGTTGGTCCAAGAACATCTATGCCACCTTTAATTGCATTAATCGTTCCAGCAACCATTGTAAATCCGAAAGCAGTTATAAATATCGTTGCGCCCAAGCTTGACTTAGGATAACGCCTAGCAAGACCAATGCCCCTCTCGGTTAATGATGCCATATGATACATATTTTACCACAAAGCCTGTCATGAAGCACTATTCTATTCCAACAGTCTTACTTGCATTAATACTTACTTTTACAAGATCAAGTACATTAACCCTCCCATCTTTATTAACATCTTCTGGAATTCCTTTTGTTTTGGAACCAAGGGCTTTGAGTACGAGTGAAAAATCGACAATGTTTATTTTTTTATCTCTGTTTACATCAATGGCTACTAGTGGATTTACAGATGCAAATATATTTCTATCAAAAGCGGAAACCATGAAGTCAACATCTGTAGCTCTACAATCCTTTTCTTTCGTCATGTCAACCAAGCATACACCACTAGTTTTACCAATTTCTCGAGGCAAAAAACAATTTGATGGTAAAATATCTTTTCTAAAATTTTCGGCTGCATCGGGAATAAAGAATTCTTCAATCATGACTTCTATGTGCGATGATGCCTTTACTGCGGGGAACGAATATGTAAAATCGGGGCCGAATGCATATTTAGCTTGCGAAGCAGTGTTTTGCTGATTTAATCGAACCGTTGCTCGACAATTTTTATCTTTACACATTTGAGTAATAACAGGGTCTAGTTGAACTTTTCCTGAGAGTGTTTTAACTGGATTATTGTCAAAACAAATCTGATTTTCTGGAATCGGGTCTTTAGGACACGACATAGCATACCACCATACTGTTCGTGGGTTTACACGGTTGCTGGTAAGGGTTGTTTGTAATTTTGTGTTACTTAGCTTCGGAATATACGCTATTGGGATATTCGTTTGTGATCCGGATACATAATCATTGGTTGAATATATATTAACTCCATCTTGCGCCACTTCAATCTTATCGGGAATCTCATACATGCCATATGATAAATACACTGTACCCGCTTTATTCCCCATTTCCCAGTACTTTACATCGGCAAACTCTGAATACGCTCCAGCTGAAATAGCTGTATTACATGCGGCTTGCTGTTCGGTTGGAATCGGCGTTGGAGTATTGGTGGGTGTAGCTGATGGAGCAAGAGTAGGTCGAGGTGTCGCACTTGGAATTGGTGTTGGAGATTTGTAAGGAACTACTAGCGGTGTTAGTCGGGGAGTTGCTGTGGCCGAAGGTGTTGGAGTAGTGGTTGCTGTAGGTGTAGAAGTTGGTGTATTTGTTGGTTTTGCTGTTGGTGTTGAACTTGGTTTGGTGGTAGGAGAAGGTGTTATTTGTGATTTTCGTTCAACAACCCACCCGTATTTTATATGTACTCCGCATGCGATATGGAAGTTTGATATGCGCTTGTCAGGAGGAGTAATTATTGGTTTCTCAGGTGTTCCACAGCCGATGCCACCATTTACCGGCTCACAAAACGATCGTTTTATGTACCATCCAGTGGCCGAATCATCAAGGCCAACTAAATCGACATATCCTGTGTCAGGATTTTTGTAGGGTCCAAAAGTAAAGGGATCTTGATTAAAATTATAATAGTATCCAAAACGTGGAGTATCAACAAAAAATCCTTCTTGTCCCCAGTTGTTTCTTACCATTAACTGTGTATTGTTGTTTTCTTTTTCTGTTATGAGCGGTCCTTCTTTGGTTCCTATTACAACAACCGCAGTAGCATCGTACAAACAACCTTCATCCGCAGCTTTGCTTCGAGTAGGATCGGGTTTGCGAGTTGAACCTAAAAAAAGCCCTACGGCCATAACAACCAATGAAGCTACTGTCAGAATAGTGGCAATTTCACCGCGTTTTGTATGCATGTATATATGCAGTATAGGGTTTTGGGGAGGTTTGTGTCAATGCTTAGTTGGCTTGTATATACTCGATCAGAGCGATTTCTAGGGGAAGCGATTCAATTGGAGAAGCTTTTGTTTTTACATAAGCCTCAGTAAGGAGTTTAATGAGTTTGCTTGTTTGTTTGATATCGAATTCATAGGACGTTTTGTTTGTTCCAATGCCATTTTGCGTGAGTAGGTGTTCGTGGAGAGTGTGGAGCATTTGCTCAATAAGAACTCTAAAGTTTCCCCCTTTTTGATCGTAAGATTGGATATATTCGAGCGCTTCTTTTACATCTTTTGCTTGAATGAATTTTAAAATTTCAATGTCTGACGAAGCAAGCCCGATAAGTTGTAAAAACGCATCGACTGTTGTAATTTTTTGAACAGTTACTTCTTCGAGCAATTTAGCGGCATCGCGGAATGACTGATCGCAGTGAATTGCAATTGCTTCTAAGAGTTCAGGCGGCGTGATGAGTTTTTCGCCGGCAACAATGCGGGTCAGTTGTCGAACAACCTCTTTTGGCGTTGCATGGGTAAAATTGAGTCTCAAACAGCGCGAGACAATGGTTTTTGGAAGCTTGTCGAGTTCGGTTGTGGCAAGGATAAAGATGGTGGATTTTGGAGGCTCCTCGAGTGTTTTCAGAAGCGCATTAAAAGATTCATTCGTAAGCATATGAACTTCGTCGATGATATACACTTTATATCGCATATGCGCGGGAGTGAACTTCACTTGGTCAATTAGCTGTCGAATATCATCGATTTTTCGATTTGAAGCGGCGTCCATTTCGATTACATCGATCGCATTTCCGGAAGTAATAAGTTTGCAATGCTCGCAGTTGTTGCATGGTTCCTCACTGGTTCCCTTTCCGGCGTACATGTTTTCAAGACAATTAATTGATTTAGCCAAAAGTCGTGCCGTGGATGTTTTTCCGGTTCCCTTAGGACCCGTTAGTAACCATGAATGAGAGATAGTTTTTTTGGAAAGGATATTACTTAGCTGGGTTCGAATTGTTTCATTATCGATTTGTTCGATTGTTTGGGGACGGTATTTTTGGTAGAACATATATGTATCGAATGCGCGAGCGATGATGTCATTTTGCGAAGTCAATTGGGGCCCCTGAGGGGTGAATTGCGAGCAAAATGGAACATCGAGCGAGCTGACTTACTTTTTTATTTGTATAACAAATTCTGAACTCCGTGTTCGATTAAAGAAACGATCGTGTATTCTACGGTCTTATTTTTTTCTGCTGCAAGCAGCACGGCCTGTGGATAACATATTACAATTTCTCCAAACGTGTTTTCTTCGAACTGCTCGTGCAAGGGCTCTTTCTTGTATGAAAAAGTAAGCACGGGTAAGGCAACGTCTTCATTTTTATACTCCAATGCAATCTGTTTCATTTTCCGTTTTCCAATAAACGCAATGTTTACTGTTTTTTCGGATCCGACATGATGTGCAGTAAGAATATCTGCAGTTTTTGCGCTCACGCTCTTTTTATCGAGCTTGTAGCGAGGATTTACAAAGATATTAATCATACGTACCTTACCAGCTTTTCTTCATTTTTTCACGTAACTTTTCTTTCTTAAGAATTGCAGGTCGTTTGAAAAAAACTTTTTTGTTCACATCGAAGATGATATCTTCCTCACGGAACATTTTAGAGAATTTTTTCAGGATTTTATCGGTTGTTTCGCCTTTTTTTTTGACTACGACGATCATAATGGTAGTAACTACCCCCTCTCGTATGCTCAAATAGATCAAAATAATTGTCCTATAGAGCTAGAAATAGTAGCAGAGAGACTTATAACACGGTGCTACTTGTGCAAGTAGATTATACGACGGACATGGAGATAATACAATACCCCCTTGAAAAACTATATTTACTCCGCTCGATATCATGATTCTCAACCATAGTGAGCCCGCCTCAATTTTATACACAATCAAAGTAGCGGTCTCAAATGGTCTCGAATCAGATATCTCGCGCCGTATTATATTTTTGTCATGGAAATCAACTCTCTGAGGGAGAGTTTTGAAGGTACCATGTCCGGGTTTTTGGATGATCCGTTTAACAGCATGTGGCCTGATACATGGTAAAACCATGTGGCGTTGGGGTCTTTTTTGAGCACCATATCATGCATATCCTGTAAATCTTTCTGTACGTCAGGACGTGTTTTAATGCGCACTTGACCATTTTTTGACTTACTGATAACCATACTAAATCCTTTTTTTTGGGCTAAACTTGATGTTTCTCGATTATCAGTTTCTATAGCAAGTGTTTTTCCCCATGCCGTTTCATACTCAAATCCTTTGGCGAGTTCTTTTTCTGCGCGGATTTTGTAAATCATGGCTTGTAAAATACAATCGAATATTTGTTCTAAAAATTCTACGATCTGGTGATCATTATCAAAAATCGAATGGGCTCCATTGCGAATGGCGCTGGGCATAAAATCGTATACATCATTGTCGGGTTGATCGCGATAGATTTCTTTAAAATGATCTTCGTCACATATGACTGCTACCATGCGTTCTAGAGCTGCTTTCGTTTCTTTATCGAGTAGTTTCTCGTGAGCAAGATGTTTGAATACCAATTCGGCAGCACACGTTTCTTCATTGGTTTGATGATGGTCAAACTTCCCCATTCCCGTATCGACATGCATAATATTCTCATCAATGTCAGGATCTTCATTATTCAGCGTTGTTCCAGCGGGTACAAACAGTACATCGGCCGTTTCCCAACCTTTTAAAAAGCGGTGAACCAACCATACACTTGAAGCAGCATCTTGATCTGGAGATACGTGGGTAACAATAGTCTTATTCATAGATTTTTTCCAGTACACTCACTACTTTTTGATATGAAAGAACTTCGGCTTCATCGTCGGCGCGGAGCTTAACTTCAATATTATCGCCCGTGCGGTCAGAAACTACCAATCGAACTGGTATTCCTAATAAATCAGCAGTTGCAAATTTTTCACCGGCGGAAATATCGGCGCGGTCATCGTACAGTACATCGTAGCCATCTTTTTGAAGACTTCTGTAAACCAAATCTGCTCGTTTTGAATCTTTAGACAAACCAATCAAATGCACATGATACGGAGTAATGCTTGCAGGCCAGACAATTCCATTATCGTCATTATGAATTTCAACAACTGCGGCAAGTGTTCGGCCGACTCCAATTCCGTAACAGCCCATGTAATATGGCTTTTCTTTTCCATGATCGTCCATAAACGTTGCGCCGTTCATTTTTTTAGAATAATGAAACCCTAGTTGAAAAATATTGCCGACTTCAATTCCTTTACGCTCATGAAGTACTTGTTTGGATAGTGAGCTAATATATTCGTCTTTGGCAAGAGCAATGTCACCTTCTAAATCAGGCCGGTAGTCTCGATCGATATTCATATTTAAGGCATCTTTGTTCAATGTATTGGCTCCTCCATACGCGTTTTTAATTGTACGTAGAGAGTCATCAGCAACTATGATAAGTCGAGCTCCTCGATCGATATGGTCTTTTATTCTAACCGGCGAAAGAAATCCTGGTTCTGAATGCAATTTTTCACGGATTTCTTCATTAGTTGCATGTCGCAAAGTATGAGCATGGACTAAGTTTTTCAATTTAACTTCATTTACATCAAAGTCACCTCGAATAATAGCCAGAATAAATCGTTCTTTTTCATCGACAAATAGAACGTCTTTAATTTGTCGCCATAGCGGTAATTTATGGAATTTAACGCCGTCTTCCATAGTTGTTCCTCGAACAGCATCTACTTCCTGCATGGGTAATAATTCTTCTGCAAGATTTTTATTCTGTTTATTAAATCTGGCGATATCTTCATGAGCGGCATATGTTCCATCATCCGTCGTTAAAAATTTACTTTCCCCTGCTTCTGATTCAACCACAAATTCATGACAATAATCGCCACCAATGTATCCGTTATCAGATTCAACTACGGTAGTATTAAGGCCTAGTCTCTTAAAGATTGTTGAATAGGTTTCCCACATTGTTTGGTATTCTTTTTTGAATTCTTCTTCAGAAACATCGAATGAGTATGCATCTTTCATCATAAACTCTCGAACACGCAACAGTCCCCCACGGGCGCGCATTTCATCACGGAATTTAGTTGAAAATTGATACAAATTTAATGGAAGGTCTTTGTAGCTTAATTTGAATTTACGAACCAAATCGATAATCATTTCTTCAGCAGTTCCCCCTAAAACAAATTCGGCCTCTCCTCGATCTTTAATTTTCATGAGCTCAAAACCGACGGATGATGAGCGATTAGTTTCATTCCAAAGCTCTAGCGGATGTAGCACTGGAGAGACTAATTCTTGTGCACCTGTTTTATCCATTTCTTGTTTAATAATGGCCTGAATTTTTTGGTGTACTTTGAGTCCTAATGGTAGTAAATAATATCGTCCGGCACTGCTTTCGCGAATAAATCCGGCACGATACAATAATTGGTGCGAAATGAGCGTTGCCGAAACAGGAGTTTCTTTAATCGTTTTTGGAAAGAGACGCGCGTACTTCATGCTTCATATTATACCCTAGTTTATCTAAAACGATACCTACAGTTTCCATGGGACCGCATTTTGCCGTGTCAATAATTACATGGAAATACTTCGGATCCCAAAAATCGTACTCTCCGTAAATCTTTTTCCACTTGGTAATATTTTGGCGTTCGCGAATTTGAATAAAGTGTTTGGCTTCTTTCATGGTTAACATATCTCTATTAGATACGCGATCGATACGAATACCAAAGTTTGAACATATCAGGAGAACTCGCAGCGTTTTTGGAGTTTCTCGAGCCATAAATCCCGAAAGCCATGCTTCGTATACGATATTTGTTTCCTTATTTAGCACATCTTGTGTCATCTGTTCAATTGATCTTTCGTGTTCATCGGTATGTGCTGTTGAGCCATGATCGTATTCTAAAAGCCCGTTTGATACGTCAAATTCACGCTGAATAGTTCCAACATTAATATACTTCCATTTGAGCGAGTGAGCCAAGTGTTTAGAAAGTGTGGATGTTCCAACTCCCGCCTTGCCGGAAACAGTAATTTTATCGAATTTCAACGTATTAGAATAATTTAATAATGTCGTTTATCGTGATAAGAAGTAAGAGTGAAAGAAGCGCGCCAAATCCGATCATGTTCATCTTGCGCTCAAATTCAGGATTGATTGCTTTACGAGTGATGGTTTCATATAGTACGACCGCTGCGCGTCCGCCGTCAAGTGCTGGGAAAGGAAGAATGTTAATGAGTGCAAGAGACAAGCTAAGAACTCCCAATAGATTCAGCACGTTTACTACTAATTGTTTTCCTGAATTTTTTAGAATCTGATCAACATATCCAAAGATTCCTACTGGGCCTGAAACTACCTGTGAAACCGGTTCGACCGACCTGCTTTCAAATGAGCTTGCGATAAGAGATCCAATAACGTGTGCGTTATAGGCGGTTAAATTATAGGAATGTTCAATTCCAGATAGAAATTTAGATGACGAATAATCGAGTGATGTGGCAGGTACGAGCGAAACGCCAATAATATTTCTCTTTGCTTCTTCGTCATAAAATGGGGTTACTTTAACCGACTTAACTTCCTTACTGTAAAAATCCTCTGTTTCCACAATAACAGGCGTTTCTTTAGCGCTGTTTATAACTGTTGTTAAACTCTTTGAGTCACTAATTTGAAACCAGTTATTAGAACCCTGTAACTGTACTCGAGTTACGATGTCGCCCGCCTTAAGCGTAGTCTTTGCAGCCGGGGTTTTTTCTAAAATGCCAGCAATTACGGTAACAGATTGAGCCTGTCCAAAACGGAATTTGTAGTCGTCTAGAAGTAAAATAGGATCAGAAATATAACTTGTTGATCCGAGCAGTGCATAAAATACCGTAACGGCGAGTAAAACATTCATAATAACTCCAGCCGTGAGGATAAGGAGCTTAACATGTGCAGGCTTTCGAGAAAATGTGCGATTCTTGTCTTTTTCAGCTAAATGAACGCCTTTTAATTGTGCTTCTTCTTCTCCAAGTACCTTTACAAAGCCTCCAATAGGAAGCCAGTTTAAACTATAAAGTGTTTCCCCAAAACGTATTCCCCATATGCGAGGTGGGATTCCAAACCCAAACTCTTCAACCTTAACGCCATTTTTTTTGGCGGCAATGAAATGACCAAATTCGTGGATAACCACTAGAATGCTGAGGATTAGTAAAAATACAAAAAAAGATAGCATGTGTTTATTAAAGTTATACTTCCATCAATTCCCGGTCTTTTTTCTCTTTCATTTCGTCAAGACGTGCAGAATATTCATGGGTAATTTTATCAATTTCTTTTTCGCTGGTAAATTTGTCATCTTCGGTAATTTCTTTATCTTCAAAAAGTTGTTTTATTTGCTTTCGTGCATCATCGCGAGCAATCCGGTGGGTGTTTTTTGATTCTTCAATTTTTACACCTACCATTTTTTGGTATTTTAAGCGTTGATCTTCTGAAAGAGCCGGGATAGTAATATGAATTGTTTTTCCATCGACTCGTGGAGTGAGTCCAAGGGGTGAAGCTAAAATGGCTTTTTCAATGTCTTGTACGGTTGCAGGATCGAATGGGTTAATGAGAAGCGAACCAGGTCCAGTGATGGAAATTGTTGCCAATTCTTGCATTCGCAGCTTCGTTGTACCGCCGTAGGCTAAAACGGTAATAGTTTCAAGAATTGCGGGTGAAGCTTTGCCGGTGCGGATGCTTAATAGTTCTTCTCGACAATATTCAATCGCTTTCTCAAACTTTTCTCGCAGTGATTTATAAATACCGTCCATGGTTAGGAGTATTTATAGCATATTAAAAGAGTAAATGCAAAGCTTTGAATGAAAATTAATCAATTGGATAGAGCGAGATATCTGTTTGGAGACGAGTTGAAGCGTGAAGCAACTCTTCACTCGAGTCGACAAACACGATATCGAGCGTAATGAATGCGATTGATTATATTTCGAATCTTGTAAACTCTCCTAAGGTAATATTTTCTCCAATCTTCAAAATATTTTCCTTTATTAATGAATCAATCGTCTTTCCTGGTTCTCGAATAGAATCTGATGCGAGCAATGTTTTTGCATCTTTTGGTTTTAAGAATGCGATTTGACCGGCAATATGTTTGCCCAAAGCTTCAAAATCTGAATTTTTAGCTACAAAGTCGGTCTCACAATTCAATGAAATCATAACGCCAATCTTT
Source organism: uncultured Gammaproteobacteria bacterium (assembly GCA_964422025.1). Taxonomy (GTDB): domain Bacteria; phylum Patescibacteriota; class Microgenomatia; order UBA1406; family HO2-37-13b; genus 2-01-FULL-39-24. Next base: position 260,959 of record CAYQYZ010000001.1, on the reverse strand, counting down.
TTGTTGTGGTGAATGTATGAAAAAATTGCTCCTTCTTTGGTTGCTCGGTCGCCTTTTGAGGCAGCTTTCTCAATTCCCCATTCTTGTAATAATTTTTTTGCTTTATCTAGATCATTTCCAGCCTCATCAAGTGCTTTTTTACATAAGCTAAATGAAACGCCGGTCTCTTCTCGTAATTGTTTTAGTTTTTTGGTATCCATAATAGTTAAGCAGCCGCCGCAGGAGCTGGAGCAGCAACTTTTCCACGTCCTTCAACGTAGGCGCCAATAATTTCATTAACAATGAAAGTTACACTTGAAATGGCATCATCATTTGCTGGAATTGGATAATCGACGAGATCTGGGTTTGTGTTTGTATCAACCATTGCAATTGTTGGCAAGTGTTCCATGCGCGATTCTAATACTGCATTGTTCTCTTTTTTGATATCGACTAAGAATAATGCATCAGGAGTTTTGGTTATACTTGCGACGCCTTTATAAATTTCTGAAATTCGATTCAACTTTTTTTCAAGACCCGTTCGTTCATGCTTTACAAATTGGCTCCAATCACCATTTTCCTTTTCAATAGAAAGAGTGTTCATTTTCTTAATATTCTGGGAAATTGCTCCGAAGTTGGTTAAGAATCCTCCAACCCATTTGTTAGTCAAGTATGAAATATTGTTTTCTGCACACAACTGCCCCACGATTTCCTTGGTTTGTTTTTTGGTAGCTACTACTAGAAGTACTTTTCCATTTTTTCCAAGTTCGAATGCCGCTTGTTTAGCTTGTTCTAAAAGATCAGCAGTCTGGAACAAATCAATAATTGATGTTCCACTTTCGATTTGATAAATGTATTGTTTTGAACGAGGATGAACTTTGAATGCTTTATGACCCAAATGCACACCGTGAGCGATTAAATCTTCTGGAGTTGTTTTTTTCATAATTTCATTCTCTTTATTTTCTTCCACTTTGTGGAAGACCGCCGCATTCATGCATCAATTAATGATGAAGAGAATTTTGAACGCGTGAGTAATTAAATAACT
>CAYQYZ010000001.1:0-259838 GCA_964422025.1 uncultured Gammaproteobacteria bacterium | reverse complement strand
TCATGCATCAATTAATGATGAAGAGAATTTTGAACGCGTGAGTAATTAAATAACTAAAGGTATTGTACCATGCGCGTGGAGGAAGTACAAGAGTAAAACGCTCAAGATTGAAAATCTTTTAATTCATTATAGAACTTGGAAACACTTTCCAGAAATTTTTCGGGTAGTGCGACAAGTTCTCTTTGTAATTCTTCTTTGGAGTACCATTTAATCGAAATAACTTCGTCTTTCTGGAGTATTAAATTTTCAATTGAAATATCTCTCGTCAATAAATAAACTTGCAAGAAATATGTCCATTTTGTTTTTCGCAATAATTTTGGTCCTACGGTTAATTCATCAATATTCAGTGTCAAACCCAATTCTTCTTGTGCCTCAATGACAACGTTTTCAAGATATGTTTGATCTTTTTCTACAGTTCCCGCTACTGCCGGGCCCCACTTTCCAGGAGAGTGGCTTTTCGTAAATGCTCGTTGGGCTAGGAGTATATCTCCTTTTGTGTTAGTGACCCACAATGCAGAGACTCTATAAATATCTGTGTTTAGGAGTTGTAATCGGTCTTTATAATCGATTACTTCATCTTGAAGATTTACAATGGGTATTAGTGACATAGATCATATTGTAGCAGTATTACCGCAATACAGGCGTGCTAAAGAGGAACGGTTTTAAAAGTACCCATGTATCGGCAAAACTGGAACTAAACATTTCAGGATATTTTACAAGAAGATTGTCAATCTGCGAAATGCTAAACCATTTCACATCGACAACTTCATCATTTTGAAGCAAAAAATCGTCCTCTTTTGCTTCGTATGTGTATATATATGATTGTGCAAAATAAGTCCTAGTTTTCTGGTTGAATTTTAAAGGGCCCATTTGCAGTTGTTCGGGCGAGATAGTGATTCCAAGTTCTTGTTTTGCCTCTTTAATAACATTGCTTACATACGACTCATCATATTCTATGGTTCCTGCAGCGCTTGGTCCCCACTTTCCTGGTGAGTTTTCCTTCCTAAAAGATCGCTGAGAAAGCAATACACGTCCTTTTCCATCTTTGATCCACAATGTTGATGCGGTATAAATATCACCAGGTTTTATATCGGTTCGTGCTTTTCGGCCAATAACCTTATTGTCGTGGTCGACAATTGCGATGAGTACCATAATTAATCGAGTTTAAGAGATTTGATGTAGTCTCGAAGTGCGCCGCCAACGTCAGGATGTTGCAGTGCCAGGTCGATAACAGTTTTCATATATTCAACTTTATTCCCGGTGTCGTAATACTTGCCGTTCTCGATTTCACATGCATATACCGGATATCCAGATTGAATCAATACATCAATAGCTTCTGGTAAATATATTTCTCCCCCGTGCCCTGGTTTTTGCTGACGTAGAATATCAAAAATCTGTGGTGGCAAAATGTACGCGCCGTGTGCGGCAAGGTTCGAAGGGGCTTTGTCAGGATCTGGTTTTTCAACAATCTTGTTTATTTTATATACATTACCTTCAACCGGATCAACTTGTGCAATTCCATAACGTTTTAAGTCTTCTTTATTGGGAATACGAACTGCAGAAATGACTGCTCCCCCGTATTTTTCATACACCTGCATCATTTGGGCAAGTCGGGGCGGCGTGCTTCGAATAAATTCATCGCCCCACATAACGGCAAATGTTTCATTTCCAATAATAGGAGCGGCTGTAAGAACTGGAGTGCCGTTTCCATACATTCCCTTTTGGCGAATATAAATAAAGTTGGCCATGTCGGCAATTTTTTGCAAATCTTCAATCATGTGTTCTTTGTGACCTAACTTGAGGTTATTGATAAGATCGGCGTTTGGTGTGTCAAAATGATCTTCAATAGTGCGCTTACTGTATCCAGTGACGATAATGACATCTTCAATTCCCGATGCAACGGCCTCTTCAACTACATATTGAATAACGGGCTTATCGACGATTGGCAGCATTTCTTTAGGGATTGCTTTTGTTTGAGGTAAAAAACGTGTTCCAAAACCAGCCGCTGGAATAACAACCTTTCGAATTTTCATAGGTTAAATATTAATTACAGGCAACCGTAACTAGGTTGCCAATGGTAACGCCTTTAGAAACGGCAGTAATTTGAGCGATGCCGGCGCTCGTACAGGTTAAGAAAAAATTCGCAATGCCATTCGTATCAGTGAGAACTTCACCGGGCGTGATGGTGCCGACCGTTGTATTTACGCTTACGGGCGTATTGGTAATACCACTCCCGTCATCGGCTCGTACAAATACTGAAATTGTCGCTTTATCAGTGCCATTAGCCGGAAGATCTCGGACGCTTGAAAAGAGTGTCGATTTAATAGGTGAAGCAACGGCTGTGCGAGCTTTGATGCTTTCAACATTTCGACCAAAGAATACATTAATAGCAAAAAGTCCGAAAACTAAAAAGAATATTCCGACGAGCCCCATAAACTTGTTATCGACTTTGTCCATGTTTTGTTTATAACACCGCTTAATACATTTGTCAAATGCGAGCTTTAGATAGTAATGATCTTTTTTTCTCGCAAAACTGCCAGAATCATTTCGTGAATCGCGTCAATTGAGAGTAATTTCCCTTTTTCAATGCATTTAATAACTGTCCAGCCACGTTTTTTTGCAAGACTAAGGTAAATTTTTTCAGCGCGCTTTAAATATGTTTGGTTTATTTCGTGAATATCATGGCTCTTGCCATTAATATATTTACGTGCTTCTTTCCGTTTAATAAGACGATCTGCGTAGGATATTGGAACATGTAAATAAATAACTAAATCTTCCTTGGGAATTCCATTCACTTTGTATTCAAGCTCGTCGACCCACTTAAAAAAAGCGTTTTGATCTCTCTCATGTTTTAAGTTCGCACCCTGCAAGGCTAAATTTGATGAAACGTAGCGGTTTGCGACTATGAGTCCCGCCTTTTCCTTTAAAAATGTATACATCGAATCTTTGGCTAAATTTCTGTCCTGCGCGTATAAAATTGATCCTAAGTATGGCGAGACCGTTTCAAGTGCTCCAAATTCCCCGGTTAAGTAACGACCAACCATTTTCCCAAAAAATGAAGTGTAATATTGTGGGAAATCGACATATAAAACTGGAGACTTTTTCTTTTTTAGAAGATCAACCAGAAGTTTTGACTGTGTTGCTTTTCCCGATCCGTTTGCGCCGTCAATAACAATAAAGTGCCCCTTATTCATAGCTTAAAAAGCAATTGTACCACCTTTTTTCACCGTTCCGGCAAGAATTGATTGAGCAATTTTGTTTTCTACCTCATCTCGAATAATTCTAGCCATATTTCGAGCACCAAATTTTGGATTATAGCCCTCTACTACAAGTTTCTCTATAAATGCATCAGTAATAGTAATCGTTACCCCTTGTTTTTCTTGAATATCTTTTGCAATTGCGTCAAGCATTCGTTTTGCAAGAATTCGAATATTTTTTCCTTCAAGCGATTTGTAAATGATCACGTCATCAAAACGATTCAAAAATTCAGGATTAAATAATTTTGCCTCTACCAGGTGGTCAATAAGTGATGTTGTGGCGCCGCTATATACAAAATCGGCGCCAGCGTTTGAGGTTGCGATCACCATTAAATTCCTACAATCAACACGTTTTCCAAATCCATCGGTAAAATATCCTTCGTCAAGGAGTGAGAGAAAAATATTAAGCAAATTTTTATCAGCTTTTTCAATTTCGTCCAAAAGCAGAATTCCGTACGGTTGTTGACGAATTGCTTGGGTTAGAAGCCCCGGTTCATTAGTCGTACTTGATCCAATAAGTTGTGGTATGTTAGTGTTTGACTGGTACATAGACATATCAAACCGTATCATTTTATCAGGTCCATCAAAAAATACAGTAGCCAGCGCTTTTGCAGTTTCAGTTTTTCCCACACCTGTTGGTCCTAAAAATAGAAAGCTTGCCAGTGGCTTTTTACGTGTTTTTCCGATCACGAATGACTTTCGCAATGCTCCAGCAAGTTTGGTCGTTGCTTCCGTTTGTGCAATTACTCGAGAAGCCAGAGACTTTTCTAGATCTAATAATTTTGATTTCAATGCATCATTTATTTCCAGCGGAACGTGCGTCTTCTGCTCCAAAAGATCCGTTATCACTTGAGGTGCCACAATTGCTTTATTTTGACTTTTTACGGTTGAACAGGCGCTGTCGAGCAGATCAATCGCCTTTTCTGGAAACGGAATATTGGTAATGTAGTAATCGCTTTTAGTAATACACTCCACAACGGTTTCGTATGGAATAGTTACACCATTTCGACGTTCAAATTGTCCAATTTCGCCCAGCAGAATTGCTTGAGCTTCTTCTTTACTTACTTCGGGAATATCTATCTTTTCAAACGTATCAGTCATTTTATCGTTTTTAAAAAGATACTTTTCGTAGTTAAACGGATTTGTTATGCCAATAAATTGAATCTTGTTGTGCAAAGCAAACTCATTAATTGATGATGACAGGTCAATCCTTCCTGTGTCACTGGAAACATATTTATCAATTTCATCAATAAAGATAATAATATTTCCTGCCTGAGCTGCTTCGGAAAACAAGTCTTTCATTATGTTTTCTCGTGATTGTTGATCGGTCGATTGAGCCAAAACTTTTTCCATATCAACCTTTAGAATTCTCTTATACGCCAAAATTGGATTTGACGTTCCTTCAAAAATTCGTTTTGCAAGGGCTTCAACAACCGTATGCTTCCCTACCCCTTCGGGCCCAACTAAAACCACATTTGCTTCATTCGATTTTGCAAGAATTTGTTCTATTTGCGTAATTTCTTTTTCGCGGGCGATTAAATTTTTTGAATGATCAAATGCCATCGTTAGCTCGGAAATATATTCATCGAGTGTTGGAGTGTATCCGGCAGTAAAATTTCGTCCTAATGGTGGACTGTTCATGAGTCTTTTTAGATCGTACCACGGTCGATTGTAAATGTTGGTTTGTTGCAACTGATCAAACCATACTCCCACCGCCTCTTTTGTTTCCGCTGTTAGGCTATGTGTTTCAATAAATGCATTCTTTTTGTTCAGTAATTTCTGCTCATCTGACTCTGCGGAGCTCTTAAGCATAAAAAGAATAGGTAACATAAGATTGTAGCCCACAAAAATAGCCGGAAGAAGCAGTACGAACATGATTTGTATAAGTAAATAGCCTCCAATAAGAGTAAGTCGTGCCCATGCGCCAATAAATCGCGAAATTAGATTAAAACTAAGCCTATTAGCCCATTCATTGATCGAAAATCCAAGCGACTCTTTCTTTTGGTTTACATTTTTCCACGGCGAAAAAAGGGTTTTTAAGAGCGTACTGACTGAAAAAAAATGGGGCAAGAAAATAAACAAATTTGCGACTGCAGTGTAAAAACGGCTATTTTTTTCACGGGCAAACTGCCCAAAAGGAGGGTTCATGTAGTTTCATTCTAACTGAATTGTAAAACGGATTTCAATACGAATAAAGACTTATATGAGCTCTGAGTACAGCTCGCTTACCAAATAAAACGATCCGGTGATGATGAGAGTGTTTTTATTGTTATTTAGAGAGTGTTTAAGAGCTTCGTGCGGATCTTCAATTACTGTTGCCGGTATATATCCTGCTTTTTCAATAATAGAGAGTAATTTTGCCGGCTCCTCTGCTTGTATTGGAAATCCTTGCGTGTTTAAGAGAAATTTTGTGCAGGTTATTGATGCAGCTTTCGGGAGAATGTACTTAAGTGTGTTTCGATAATCTTTTCCTTTTTTCAAGGCAACCAAAAAATCGAGTTTTTGATTTGGGTACAGCTCTTTTAGACTTTTAATCAGTGCTGACATTTTTTGTGGATTGTGTGCGCCATCAAGAATTACTGTTTTGCCGTTAATAACTATTTTCTGCATTCTTCCGGGAATTTCAAGATGATTTAATGATTCTCTGAGCTTACCCAAATCAAGAAGCCAGTTATCTTTATCACTAACAAGCTCAATCGTGCAGAGTGCCACTGCACAATTTTCAATTTGAAATTTGCCTAGAATTGGCAATTGAATATTCCATTTAGTGATAGTTGGTTTTACATAATGAACCGACGTGTCCATCTCTCTCGCTCTTTCATCCAGCACTCTTCTCACCGACATCCGCTGGGTAGTAGAGATTACCAGATTCTTCTCATGAATAATTCCTGCTTTTTGTGAAGCAATTTTTGGAAGCGTTTTGCCCAAAACTCCCATGTGGTCATGACCGATTTTAGTAATTACCGCAACTTTACTTTCATTGGAAACTACATTCGTCGCATCATATGTTCCTCCTAGTCCGGTTTCCATAACCGCATAATCAACCCGCTTTTTGCAAAAAAGGAGGAAAGTGAGTGCTGTAATGATTTCAAAGTACGTTGGTTTTCCATGCTTGCTTAACTCTGTTTGCTTTACCGCTTCTTGGAGTTCATTAACAATCTCCACGACGTCGTTAAATGTAATAAATGCATTATTAATTTGGAAGCGTTCCCGAAGATCAATTACGTGTGGCGACAAACTTAAACCTACCTTAAAACCCTGCCCTATTAGTGCGGTACTTATCATGGTCGCCGTCGACCCTTTTCCTGATGTTCCGGCAATATGAATGACTTTTACTTTTTCCTGCGGATTTCCACATAGACTGAGTAAATATTTAGTCCGCAGTAGTCCATATTTCCCCGGATATATTAATTTTTTCTCAAGTGGAATAAATGAATTCAAATATGTTGTCACTTCTTTCCAAGTAGTCAGCATTGTATATAAATTATTTCGAGTATGTTACAAACGAATATTCAATATGATCTTCTCGATCGTACTCTTTCCATATCGTTGGATCAATAGTTGGGAAATACGTTTCACCTGGATAATCCTTGCTGATATGCGTGATGATAAGTTGATTTGCGTATGAAAGTGCTTGTTCAAAAATCGATGCCCCACCAATTATATATACGTCTTCTGGATGCTGTTGCAAAGCTTCATCTAATGATTTGAATTTCTCAACGTCGGCAGGAACTTCATAGGCACTATTTCGAGTAATAACAATTGATTTTCTATTGGGAAGTGGTTTTTTGAGTCGATTCACAATCGATTCGTACGTTTTGCGGCCCATGATTACCGTATGTCCTGTTGTTATTTCCTTAAAATGTTTTAAATCTTCGGGCAGGTACCATGGTAAATCATTCTTGGAACCAATTACGTTATTATTAGCGACGGCAGCGATTATAGTAATCATATTTTTTTGGGATGCCGAAACCAGTTCGGCATGACACTACACTGCGATTGGCGCTTTTATACTCGAGTGAGATTCATAGCCTTCGAGCGTAAAATCTTCCAATTTGAATTTAAAAATATTGGTAACTTTTGGATTAAGCGTAATGTGTGGCGCGCTATATGGTTTTCTTTTGAGCTGTTCTTTGACTTGATCAATATGAGTGGAATATATATGTAAATCTCCGAAAGTGTGAATGAATTCTCCTGGTTTTAATCCACACACATGCGCAACCATTTGAGTTAGGAGTGCGTAGGAAGCAATATTAAATGGAACACCCAAAAATAAATCAGCACTTCGCTGATACAGTTGGCATGATAATTTTCCATTTAAAACATAAAACTGAAAGAGAGAATGGCAGGGTGGAAGTCCTGCTATTGCCATTTCTTCAATATCGGCCACATTCCATGCAGAAACAATCAATCTACGATCGTGAGGATTTTTTTTTATTTTCTCAATGACCTCTGAAATTTGGTCAATTGATTTTCCGTTTGGAGTTTTCCACTTTCTCCATTGAACACCATACACTGGACCGAGTTCTCCCCATTTTTTTGCAAATGCATTGTTGGTTTTAATTTTTTCAATAAATTCTTCTTTTGAAAGTGGTTTTTTATTTTTTGAAACATAATGACGATATGGCCAATCGTCCCAAATATGAACATTATTTTGCGCAAGATATTGTAGATTTGAGTCGCCTTTCAGAAACCACAAAAGTTCAACAATAATACCTCGTAAAAACATCTTTTTTGTAGTAAGCAGTGGAAAGCCTTTTGATAAGTCGAATCGAATTTGACGTCCAAATACGCTTTTTGTACCGGTTTTTGTGCGATCGTCTTTATAAACCCCAGTTTTAAGAACATCGGTGAGCAAGTCCAAATATGGTTGTTCGAGAGTGTTTTTCATATTATCCGGTAGTTCCAAAGCCTCCACGCGACTTTTTACTCATGCTGGTAACTTCTTTGAACGAATCAGCTTTCGTGATTTTTACAAGTACCGCTTGTGCAATTCGTTCTTCTTTTTCGACAATGACATTCTTTTTAGTAAAATTCAAAACGCTGATTTTTAGTTCATCGTCGTCGCCGCAGTAATCTTGATCAACTATTCCAGTAAATACAATGAGACCTTTTTTCTTTGCTGTCGAGCTACGGGCAGTTAACATTAAAAAATGACCCTTAGGTGTTTTTATGACAAAATTTGCTGGTATAAGCGTTGGTGTAAAAGGAGGAACGATTGTCTCCTCGCGCGCGTACATGTCGAATGCAACAGCCCCACTCGTATGGTATTCCGGTAATGGGAGCGATGAGTCAATTCGTTTTATTTTTAGTTTCATGATAAGTCTTTTACAATTTTACTCACAGTTGGTCCTTTTTGGTTCAAGTATTTTGCTCCCTTTTTTTTGTAATACGGCATGCTGCTGGGGGTAGAAAGTTTTTCAAACGTCATGGCGCAAATCCGCATTCCCGGATACAGTGCTACTGGCATAATTCCAATGTTACCAAGTTCAAGCGTTAATTGTCCACGCCACCCAGGGTCAAACATGGGTGCAGTGGAGTGAATAACAATTCCTAGTCGACCGAGCGAGGAGCGCCCCTCTACTCTACCCACCAAATCATCTGGCAGCTCTACACGCTCAATTGTAGACCCAATTACAAATGAATTTGGGTGCATGATAAATCTATCACCTTTTTTTACCGTTATTATTCGCGAAGGAATTTTGAGATTTTTATCGTGGGGGTCAAGGAGTGCAAATTTTGAATTTTCAAAAATTGAAAACGTATTTCCCAGGCGAAAGTCGATTGAACATGAAGAAAGTTGGGTTTGCAGATCAGGTTTTGGGGTAATACGGATGTATTTTGAAGCGAGGGATTTTTTAATATCAACGTCTGAAAGTATCATGCGCAAAGGCAGTATATATAGTTCTTTGAAAAAAGGCAAGAGTAAAGTATAATTAGGGAGTACAAAAAGGGTGTGTGGCTCAGTGGTAGAGCGCGTTCCTGATAAGAACGAGGTCCCAAGTTCGATCCTTGGCACACCCACACTTCGCCCCTTCGAAGCAGGGGCTACGCAGTGGCATGGCCACCTCTTAAATTTATTCTACGTTTAGTTTTAAAAGCGAAGTGTGTCTCAGCGTAGCTCGAGCGCTAGCGAGAAGCGAAGCGAGACTTCTTAAACAAGTCTTTTATTTCTAAACGCAAAGCCTGAATGAGTTTTGAGATATGATTCAAAATCTAATGCTTTCTTTTTACTTTAAATGCTGCATAGAAAATTAACTCAATAGGTCGGTAATTTTTTGTTTGAGAAACTTCCCCATTGATATGTGCTTTTATTCGAGAACTAAGTTTGGATGAATATCCATGATAATACGTGTTATTTGAGCGTTTCAAAATATAAGCGTAATACATTCGAAGAATCTAGCAAACTTCTGCAAATTTGTCTACGGTTTAAAAGTCACAAAAGCGAGAGTTTAGATTATTAGGAAAGGAGAAATTTTGCTTTATACCAGCAACCCTGAGGAATCTCTAGTCGAGCTTAATATTAATTATTACTAAGTTTGCAAAAATATCCTCGACAAGAAAAGTCACTTAATAGTTTAATTAGCAAGAGTTTCTCCCCAGGACTCCATTTGATCAAAAATTCCCTTCAGTGATCTACCTTTCTCGGTAAGACTATATTCTACGTGTAACGGCACTTCTGCAAAAACTTTTCTTTTGACAATCCCGTCTCTTTCAAGCTCGGTAAGTCGTTGGGAAAGTGTTTTAGGACTAATGGTTTGGAGATATCGTTGAAGTTCACCGAATCTACGTGTGCCATCAAACAAATAGTGGATTATATGCATGCTCCATTTACTACCGATAATACGCACGGTTTTAGCTACGGTGCAATTTTGAGCACTACTATTTTTATCGTTGCAATCCTCAATATGTGACATATGACTATATTATACATCATGCTTTCTTTTTTGTAACTACTTTACAAAATGAAGTTACAATGATATAGTTATGTTCTATGAATAACCTAGCCTCAAACGCACCGGGAAGTAATATGTTTGTAACCAATGTTGGACTTATCACAAGTAATGGTCCTGTAGGTCCAAACATTATGACGGCAGCATGGACACATCATATTTCCTATGAGCCACCATATATTATGGTGAATATAGAACCAGACGATGCATCCGTACAGAATATTATAGCTACAAAAGTATTTGGGATTAATCTGGCCTCAGAGAAACAAAATGTTATATCAAGTATTGCAGGACGATACTCAGGTAAGAATGTGGATAAGATCGCGCTGCTCACCGAACTAGGACACGAATTCTATGATGGAAAACAAATACGGGTACCAATGGTCAAAGATGCGGCGCTTAATGTAGAACTCAAACTTATCAAATACGAAAATATGGGAGATCATATCATTTTTATTGGTGAAGTGTTAGAAAGTTCGATAACAGAAGAAGTAAAACCTATTTTTTATAGCGCAGGTAAATACTGGAAAGTCGGAGATAATATTTCAAAGCCAGAACAAGCTATTTTAGATGAAATTACTGCGCTCGCCGAAAAATTCACGAGAAAAATGTGAGTTTTTGCTACGTTACTCTCTTGGGTGGACCTGGGGGGAATCGAACCCCCGCCCCCGCAATGCGAATGCGGTGTTTTACCACTTAACTACAGGCCCGGTAAGGGATATTATACAAAGACTTTAAGGCTGAATGGAGGGTAACACGGAGATTCTTCGGTCGCTTCGCTCTCTCAGAATGACAATTCAGTTAACAATATAGATGTGGTGGAAAGTAATTCCCATTATTTTACTTTCCGGGTTTATTAATTACTAGACCTAGTAAAAGCTAGTAATTAACGTCAATTTCAAAAACCATGTTCATCTTGCGATGATTACGATAATTGAAAAAAGACTAATTTAGATTGGATTAAACTCCAAAAAAAATTAGAAAGGAGGTGATTCACCCGCTCCTTCCAGAACGAGTACCTTGTTACGACTTAGCCCCCATCGCCGAATTTACCCTCTCCCGCTACGCAGGATTCGGGTACTCCCGACTTTGTTGGCTTGACGGGCAGTGTGTGCAAGAGACAAGAACGTATTCACCGCGGTATAGCTGACCCGCGATTACTACTAATTCCAGGTTCATGAGGTCGAATTTCAGACCTCAATCCCAACTGAGGGCCAGTTTAATGGAGATTAGCTACACCTTACGGCGTCGCAACTCTTTATTATGGCCCATTGTAGCATGTGTGTAGCCCAGGGCATAAGCATCATGCTGACTTGACGTCTGCTTCTCCTTCCTCCCCTGCGGTTAGCAAGGGCAGTCTCCTGAGACACTTGTAACTCAGGACAAAGGTTGCGTTCGTTGTCCCACTTAAGGGCACTCCTCACGGAACGAACTGACGACAGCCATGCAACAGCTTTGTAAGCGTTCTTGCGAAGGTCCCGACTTTCATCGGGATTTCATCTTACATGTCGAACCCTGGTGAGGTGCTTCGGTTTGTATCGAATTAAACCACATGCTCCACTAGTTGTGTGTCTCCCCGCCAATTCCTTTTAGTTTCAGCCTTGCGACCGTACTCCCCAGGCGGCTCGCTTAACGCGTTAGCTTCGCCACACCTATCCATATAAATACAGACAGATGCAGCCAGCGAGCATCGTTTACGGCTGGGACTACCCGGGTCTCTAATCCGGTTCGCTCCCCCAGCTTTCGTGTCTCAGCGTCAGTTATCTTCCAGAAATCCGCCTTCGCCACTGGTGTTCTTCACCGTATCAACGCATTTCACTACTCCTCGGTGAATTCCGATTTCCCTAAAGAAAACTCTAGTCTGACAGTATCTCGTCCCGGAATATGGTTGAGCCATATTATTTGAAACAAGACTTATCAAACCGCCTACACACTCTTTACGCCCAATCACACCGGATAACGCTTGTGTCCCACGTATTACCGCCGCTGCTGGCACGCAGTTAGCGGACACTTTCTAGTAAGGTACCGTCAAATCGCCCGTAGGGCGATCTTCTTCCCCTACCACAGTAGTTTACACTCGATTAGAGCGTCGTCCTACACGCGGTGTCGCGTGGTCAGGGTTTCCCCCATTGCCAACTATTCCTAATTGCTGCCACCCGTAGGTGTGGAGCCCGTGTCTCAGTGCTCCTCTGTCCGGCCATTCTCACGAACCGGATAACCGTCATAGACTTGGTAGGCCGTTACCCCACCAACTATCTGATAGTCCGCACACCGCTCCTCCGCCGGATAGTTACATCCTTTACTCGTATCTTGCGATACGAGACTATCGAGTATTAGCCACGCTTTCGCGTGGGTATTCTCAAGTAGAGGGTACGTTTGTACGTGTTACTCAGCCGTCCGCCACTATTCTGGATTGCTCCAGAACCGTTCGACTTGCATATCTTAGGCACACCGCTAGCGTTCATCCTGAGCTAGGATCAAACTCTTAAATAAAATTTTTATAAAAAACTTTCAAAAATAATACTATACCATTCCGGCCTCACCTTGCGGTGTCGGTAGAATAGGCATTGGTATTTTGTAGAAAACTAAACTAGTTTTTCCACCACATCCATATTGTTAACGTGCGCGAAACAGTAACCGAACTCTCGAATGTTTCGAAGTAGGTAAATTATATACGTCCAAGGCTGGAATTGCAAGGGTAAAATGTGCTATCATGCAGTCATGATTAATGAGAATTTTATCTATCTTGGAGTAATCATCAATCTTTTAGGAGGAATCAGCTACATTAAAGACACTCTTATTGGTAAAGCAAAGCCAAATAGGATCAGTTGGGCACTGTGGGCAGTTCCCGTGATGATTGCCTCTTTTGCTCAAATGAGTCAAGGAGTCGGACTTCAAGCACTTGCAACCTTTGTTGTGGGACTTGTACCTTTGCTTGTTTTTTTGAGTTCTTTCATCAATAAACAAGCTTATTGGAAGCTGACACGGTTCGATATGGTATGTGGTGCGCTTTCAGTCTCAGGACTAATAGCATGGTACATATCAAAAGATGCTAATACAGCAATTATTTTTAGTATTTTTGCCGATTTATTGGCAGGAATCCCCACTTTGATTAAATCATATAAGTTTCCAGAAACAGAAAACTGGGTTGAATTTTTATCAGCTCTTATTAGCCTGTCCATAACTATGCTCACATTTAAAACATGGACCTTCGCATACTGGGGCTTTCCTTTATACCTTTTCTTATTCGATTTGATCGTTTTTATGCTGATCAAATTCAGACTGGGCAAAAAGATAAACTTGCTTATGAAGCCCACTCTGTCCTAGCCTACGAATCAGCGATTACTCCAGGAATCATGATACAGTCACGTTTGCCGTGAACAGGGATATCAGGAGTACATGTAGCCAAAACATCTACTAATTTCCAGCCCTGCGGAGTTCGGCAATAATATCCCTCAACACGAGAATATAGGGGTTCCTCTGAATATGTTGAGTATGTACTTTTCTTCTTACGAACTGTCAACCAGTCAGTACGTGGTGGAATATAACGCTGTGCTATTAATCCCTCTTCTCGTCTTAATGCCTTTATCCATTTATCTTCAGAGACTTGTGGCCCGATTGTAATACCGCGACTCCACTTTCCATCTAATGGTTTCAAAATCCAGTCATTTTTCTCATCCTTCATTCCTTCAAAATCGATTGGACGAGCTTCTGGAATAAATTCTCGCAGCTGTCGATATAGAGGATCCTCAGATCGCCATGCATCCAACAATACTTGTTTATTGACCATAGGTTGGATAACTCTACCAGGTAGAGGATCTGAAGAGAAATTCCATATCAAGTCAGGCTTGATTTGTAGTACAACACCTTCGTTAGGAACAGTTAAGATTGTTGAATTTTCATTTGTTGCTATAGCACTCCTTGGTGCGACTAAAAATGATGCTTGTGGATTCTGATCCCAAAGAATTCTGGAAACATCGCTAAAACCAGAATAATAAAATTGCTCATAATCATCATACGTTATGAGTAAATCAAAGTTAGGCTTTCCCACAGTTCTCTCCATTGCAGCTACTAACGGTGCCGCTACGCCTGAAAGGAGTTCTGGTTGTGGTGTTCCAGTCGCATTCCTAGTTGCGAGCATAGCTGGGAAACCTCGATCGTCTGTTTGCACTTCTGTAGCATACAACCTATCGTCTTTTCCGCATACAAAGTCAACTCGGAATTCTAGAATTTGTTCCCCCAAGGATCTATCGAGCATTTCACCCATTAGCGCACCACATCTATTTAGAGCTACGAATTGGTTTTGAGTTATGAGGTACATATCAGGAGAATACCGATATCTCATGCCTTCTCTCCATGAGGCCAGCTGTTCATAGTAGGGAGTCTGTTGAGTATATCGCCGTTCAAGTATGGGTAAATTTTCTGAATTCATACGTATTTTTTCAATCTAATTTTTAACAATTTATATGGTTTGGTAATTTCGGCATCAATTTTTATAAATCTAAACCCCAGGAGCTTAGCAAAATGAATCTCCTCGTCATCTCTATCTCCAACTATGATGGGATTTGGGTATTTGTTGTAAACAGACTCACTCTTACGCTCGCAAACAATAATTTCATCAAAATATATCGAAATATTTAGATTTTCGATTTGTTCCTTTCTCTTTCTGTCGCCAGTCGTAATTAAAACTAGATCATAATTTCTAGTTAACTTTTTAAGCAACAAACGCACGCCCCAATACAGTTTCAGAGTAATTGGATCAAAAATTGTTTTATAGAAATCAAAAATTATTACTTGTTTCATAAATGTACGAACTAATAAAAAAACCTTCTCTTTCGAGAAGGTTTCATGAGGTCTTAAAGATGATTAAGCCATCAAGAATCTTCCTCGAATGAGGTGAGATTATGATGGTGATGGTTTGATTTTAAGAGAGCTTTTTTGTAGCCACCGGTGCCGCTGTTAACCCATTTACTAATACGAGCAATGGTGGTGGAACTCATTCCAGTCTGCTTTTCAATAGTTGAATACGGAGTTTTATTAGCGAGTAATTGTGCAACTTTCCAGCGATTTGCAAATTCGGCAAGTTCTGGCTCAGTTAATAAATCGCGGAAAAAATTTGCAGCTTCGGTTTTGCTTTCAAGCAATAAAATGGCTTCAAAAAGTGCGTCAATTTCTTTCGTTTTCCAATCGGTTTTATTTTTCATACTTTAGTTAACTAAATTGCTTTAGTTGAGTAAAGTATATCACATGCTTTTCAAAAAGCAATATGTAAATTACCTCTGGTATACTTATTCTATGCGTACCGATACTCGAGCTGCTGGAATTGTGATTAAAGATTCTTCTGTTTTACTGATGGAACGAAAGAGGGGCGATCAGCATTATTATGTATTTCCCGGAGGTGGGGTTGAAGAAGGTGAAACTCCCGAACAAGCCGCTGTCAGAGAGCTTGAAGAAGAAACATTGATCGCCGTTGAATTAAACAAACTTCTTTATAAAATTACATACTTTGAGCAGCGTCCAGAAAGAAATACCCAGTTATTCTATTTGTGTTCGTACGTGTCAGGCGAACCTGCTCTGCATGCTGATTCGATTGAACAATTGAAAATGAATGCGGGAAATGGAGTATATATTCCCCAATGGGTTCCGCTAGATCGAATTCGATCATTAACGCTCTATCCATTTTGGATTCGCGATCGACTGAATGACGATATTAAGAACGGATTTAAAGGTGCTCCGTTTGAAGTGAAGCTGCATGAGAGTGAATAGTGTTCGGAATTTTACTTATACCCTTTCGCCTGAATCTCGAACAATTGTACGTACGTTCCTTTTTCCTTCATTAACTTTTCATGATTCCCCTGCTCAATAATTTTTCCTCCATCTAAAACAAGAATTCTGTCGGCATTGCGGACGGTTGAAAATCGGTGAGAAATAATAATGACTGTTTTATCTTTTTGTAATTTCTGAACATTTTCAAAAATCTCATATTCGGCTTTAGCATCGATTGCGCTTGTAGGCTCATCGAGAATCAAAATGGGGGCATTTCTAAAAAACGCTCGTGCAAGAGCTAATTTTTGCCATTGTCCACCCGATAAATCAATTCCACCATCAAACATTTTTCCTACAACTTGATCCATTCCCTTGGGCAATTGATCCATGTACCTACTTGCACCCGACTTAGTCAAAGCCGCTTGCAATAGTTCAACATTATTTTTCTCATCGCTCATGCCGAAATATACATTCTCCTTAAAAGTAAATTGATACTTAATAAAATCTTGGAATAGCGCTCCGAAATGATTATGCCACTCGTCGAGGGAGAGTTTGCTAATATTCACTCCATTAATAAGAATCTCTCCTTCTGCTACATCGTAAAAGCGCAATAAAAGTTTAATAATTGTTGTTTTACCGGCGCCATTTTCTCCAACGAGCGCGATCTTTTCACCGGGTTCAATAGTTATATTAAAATTCTTAAGAATATCGCGTTTCGTTTTAGGATACCGAAAGGTAACATCTTTAAATTCTATTTTCGGTGGTGTGGGAGCAGTTGGTAATTGAATTGGTTCGGATGGAGACATAATTGCGGGTTTGTAGTCGAGAAATTCATAAAATTTACTAATTATTTGCGTGCGCATGGTCATGCTCGAATACATATCAAGTACTTGCTGTGAGCCCGTTGCTAAGCTGAGCGTTTGTTGAAACGCTAGCGAAAATTGACCAATTCCTAAGGTTCCTTTTAATACGGCCAGTAAATTAACATATTGGGTCCATAAAAAAATGATCTGTTGAAATACGTTACTTGCCCAAATTTTTATAATAAATGGATTATTAATCTTGTTATACCCAACTTTATACGCATCCTGGGCTGATATAACTTTATTCTGTAAAACAGGGCCGGTGTGAAAAATTGTAGCTTCTTTAGAAGTACTGTCTTGCGAAAGAAGATCTTTAACATATTGTGTCAGTCGATCAAGCGGACTTTTCTTACTCGTGTAGTAAGGCCATAGCTTTTTGCGAAATTCATTTCCGACATAAAATGAAGGAATTACTGATACTAGAATGAGAGGAACAAAAAGTGGGAATATAGGAAGAAGAACAAGAGTTGCGGTTATGATTTTAGAAATTGCATCAATAGAACCAGTTATTCTTTCCAGTTGTGCTAACATTGTTCCTTTTGTTGTTTCGATTTGAGTAAGCAGTTCTTGGAATTGCGAGCTTTCAAAAGTCGCAGGATCAAGAGTTGTTAATTTTCCAATGATTAGCTTGTCAATGTGAGCTTCAAATCGAATATCAACCGGATACTGATTTATCCAGCTAACTAAGAGTATCTTTGTTAAAGCTGCCATAACATACCACAGTGCATAGGTGCTTAGATCTGAAAACTGTAGCTGCTGGTTACGCTGGAGGAGATTGAGAATTTGAGAAAGAAGGAAGATTTGGAAAAAAGGAAAGAGTGTATTTTCATATATTTTTGAAAAAATAGAAAGTGGCGCAAATATTCCGTTGGCCTCATAAGAAGTTTTGAGCGTTTCCCAAGCGTAGTGAAGTGTTTTAAACATAATTTACCGAATAATTACTCGTTCCAATCTCTCCTTATTCCCCAGTAATTTGAGTATTCCATGAATAGTCGCGTCTTGCGGGTTTTCAGGAACATTTACCGGAATTTTAATGTCTTGCATTATGTATTTATCGATATCGGGAATATTGGCCAATCCTCCGGCGAGAGTAATTCCGTTTTTTACAATTCCATCAACAACTTCAGGAGCTACCGTTTCGAGTATATCTTTGATTCCGTCCACAATTCCATTAAAACTGGCGATGAGAGCTTCACGAACGTCGGCTGATGTCACTCGTATTGAACGTGGTAGGCCATTTTCAAGCGATTTTCCACGAACGGTGAGTACCTTTTTTTCATCGTCAAATGACATGAGTCCGTTTTTAAGTTTTTGAGCTGTAGACTCCCCAATAACCATTCCATATTTAAGATGAATGTAGTTTTTAATAACGGTGTCCATGGCCAGACCGCCTGAACGAACCGTTTTTGAAGCAATAATGCCGCCGGTGGTAACGATTGCCATTTCAATGAGTCCTGCTCCTAAGTCGATAATAAATGCCGGGTCATTTGAAAAAACGGGCAGATCTGCTCCGTACCCTGTTGCAATAGATTTTTCTAGAATTCGTACGCTTCCCGCACCTGCCTTAATTAACGCTTCCTCTATTGCTCTCTGCTCCACCTCTGTAGCCGACGCAGGAACTGTGGTATAGGCAGTATATTTAGATTTAAAAAGCCTGTTTTTGAAAAAAAACGGATGTACGGCTTTCTCGAAAAATCTCTCTAAGAGTTTGACCGACGAGTCGAAATCGGAAATAATTGCGTAATCTACCGGGTGGATGATAGAAATGAATGATGGAGCCTTGCCAAAAATCTCGTAAGCCTCGTTTCCAAAGAAAATATATTCGTTAGTGCGGTTATTCAGACCAATAAACGTAGGTTCGCGCAGAACTACTCCTTTTCCAAAAATTGCGATTCGAGTTGTTGTTGTTCCAAAATCGACTGCAATACTGTTTGCATTCAAAATTGCGTTCGCATTTTTTCGTAAATGAGTTAGTATTGATTTCATAGGTAGTATATAATTAAATCATCTCGAGTATGAAAACGCGAATTAACCGACTTTTCTTTCTTTGCTACAAGCTCCTTTTTCTTGTCACTCCCCTATTAATGTACCACAAAACGTCCGAACTTTTTGAGTTTAACAAAATGTTGTTCATTTACGCAGTCACGGGAAGTGTACTCTCATTGTGGCTATATGAGTGGATTGGAACGGGAAAATTTGTATTTAAGCGAACGGTTTTTGATAAATTCCTATTACTCTTTGTTGGAGTGCAGACTCTTGCGACGGTGTTTTCGATCGATAAGCACACCTCGTTTTACGGCTATTACGGACGATTCGATGGTGGATTGCTATCGATTTTTGCTTTTCTAGTACTCTTTTATGGACTCGTTTCTCATATCGACCAATTTCAAGAGTATGTTGATGATGCAGTTCATACACTGATACATTATTCGCTTGCCTCCTCCGTACTAGTAATTTTGTGGGGCCTTTCAGGAAAACTCGGGTATGATTTAACCTGTTTGCT
Source organism: uncultured Gammaproteobacteria bacterium (assembly GCA_964422025.1). Lineage (GTDB taxonomy): Bacteria > Patescibacteriota > Microgenomatia > UBA1406 > HO2-37-13b > 2-01-FULL-39-24. The sequence goes on along the minus strand of CAYQYZ010000001.1, from coordinate 240,496 downwards.
CTTTACGGGAAATTTAAACAATGCCTGTTGGACGGATCAATTTAATCCTGCGGTACGCATGTTTTCAACGCTCGGACAACCTAATTGGCTCGGGGCATACTTGAGCGTAACGTTCTTCATGAGCTTGTATTATTTAGTTGCACGGCAGCGGATGTGGTATGGTGCGTTAAGTGTTTTGAGCTTTGTAGCGATATTGTTTACTCGAAGCCGATCTGCACTCCTCGCCGTACTCCTAGGGCTTGCCGGATATACGACACTTTATTTCTGGGCTAAAAAGGATAAAAAAGATCGACAAATGGCTGTATTGTTTTTAGGAACGCTACTTGTTTGCTGCGTTCTTTTCAAAACTGGAATTGGATCAATCGACCGGTTCTTTCCAACATTTGGACAAACTAAGAAGGTTGAACAACAGGCTCCGTCAGGCGTAACCGAATCGTTTGATATTCGAAAGATTGTGTGGGAAGGAGCAATAAAATTAGGATTAAAACACCCTGCTTTGGGAACAGGACCCGAAACATTTGCGTATTCCTATTATTTTACCCGTCCAGCAGCACACAATAATACTTCAGAATGGGATTTTATTTACAACCGGGCCCACAATGAATTTTTGAATATTTTGGCGACGAGCGGATTTATTGGTCTTGGCTCGTATCTGCTACTTATTGGAGCCGTATACGGTTATTTTCTGGTCTATTTGATCCGTCGCAAAAAGCACGATGACCATTTTTATTTTGTCAGCACCATGCTTATTGCCTATTCAACAATTCATGTAACCAATTTCTTTGGATTTGCGACTACAACGATTAGTATTTACTTTTATTTAATCCCTGCGTTGTTGTTTGCTTTCACGTGGCTTAAACAAGAGCGAGTTTTGCCAGAATATATTCCTCATAATAAGAACAAAGCGCAATATGTCGGGGTATTAACCTGTATTTTCGGAGCGATTTTTGTAGTTAGTTATTTATTGGCCGATATTAATTATGCCCAAGGTGATAATCTTCAGAAAATTCAGGAGTATGAAAAGTCACGGGTATATTTAGAGCGTGCGCTTACGTTACGAAGCGAGCCGTTGTATCAGGATAAGCTTTCAGGTGTCTATGCAAACTTGGCATTTTTAGCATCGTTTGATCAGGGTGAAGAAAATAAGAAGAACGAACAAATAAAGAACCTTATTGCGCTTTCTGAGAAAATGAGTGATAAAGCGCTTGCAGTAAGCCCGTATAATCCGGTTTTCTGGAAAACTAGAGCAAAAAACTTATATTTGTTTTACCAAATTACGCTAGATCCGGCATATTTTGTGCTAAGTGATAAGGCGGTAGATGCTGCACAAGTTTTGGCTCCCACAGACCCTAAAATTCTTTACTCGCGAGCAGTATATTACCTGGCAAAGTTTGATAATGAGGAGCTTAAAGATAAAGCACAAGCAAAACGGTCGTTGGCTGATCGCGGTCTCACATCGATTAATCGAGCCATTGAAATGAAATCTGATTATCGCGATGGATATTATGTACGAGGATTGATTCTAAAGAAACTTGGCCGTAAGGATGAGGCTGTAGCAGTGTTTCAGTATATGTTGAATACTTTTGATAAGAATGATGAGGAAGTACAGAGGGAATTGAAAAGCTTTTAAACCTCGTAGATTTCTATTGGCAAGTCATCAGGATCGGAAAAGAATGTGAATCGTTTTCCTGTTGTATCGTCTACTCGTACATTCTCAGTGATTACTCCTGCATCGTTCAGCTCTTTAACTACCGAATCTATATTCTCCACTGTGAATGCAATATGACGCAAACCTTGGGCTTCTGGGCGGGTTAGACGAGCCGGTGGATTGGGGAATGAAAAGAGTTCGATTTGAGTACTCTCATTGATTGCTAAATCGAGCTTATACGAGTTTCGCTCTTTACGATAGGTTTCATTTACTATTCTAAAACCCAGGATTTCTGTGTAGAATTTTTTAGATCTTTCGTAATTAGAGCAAATAATAGCAATATGATGAAGTTTGGAGAAATTCATTTTTGAAATCTTACTTTTAAAACTTCTATAAACGATCGAACAGCATCAAAACCCATATTCACTTTCGATTGTCCGACATGCTCCCATGTTACGGGCAGTTCATATATAGCGTAGCCTTTTTTGTGTGCTTTGTAAAGAACTTCTGCATCAAATGACCAACGAGTTGCGGTGAGTTTTCTAAAAATATCTTCTGCAACTTTTTTCTTGAACCCTTTAAAGCCGCAGGTCAGGTCAGAGAGTGGGAGTCCTAAGAGTGTTGTCGTTAGCAGAGTATAGCAATGCCCCATGGTTTCTCGGAGTTTTGGCTGATGAACGCGAATAACACTTCCTTCAACCCTACGGGAGCCAATAACAACATCCATCTTATTTTTTTTGAATGCTGCTAGCGCTTTAGGCAACTCCTTCGGTTTAACCGACAGATCGATATCCATGAAAAAGACGTACGTTCCTTTGGCTTTTTTAATACCTTTTGAAATTGCATACCCCTTTCCCCTATTTGTTTTGTACGTTACGTAGAGTGACTTTCGATTGTTTTTAGTAAACTCTTTAAGAAATTCTAGCGTGTTATCTTTTGATCCATCATTGACAAAAATTAACTCCCAGGAAGATTTTGGAAAGGTTTTGAGTAAATACGAGTAAAGTAGCTTTGCTGGATTATTAAAACGCTCTTGTTCGTTAAATACGGGAACAATTACTGAAAGCGTCATTTCTTTTTTGCGATTGCGAATAACGATAAACCAAAAGGAGGATTAATAGATTTTCTTCGTATAAGAGCATCTTCCACTCGTGTAAATAGATATAGTGGAAAATTGAGGAATGAAAATTGTTCAAAATCGGATTTTCTTCTCTGTTTAGTTTCTTTAGAGAATTTTCTAAATAATCTTACAAATGGATACACAGTTGGAAGTCGGAAAGAAAGAAAAGATGTATTAAAGCCAGAACTTTTAATAAGTTTTTGAAGATCCTTTTTTTCATACCGTCTAAAATGACCCAATGATTCGTCCCAATATGAAAATAGAGATTTATGAGCTGGAACATGAATTATAAAAACACCGCCTTTTTTTAACATCTGATAAATTTTCTTAGCGGCGCCCAAATCGTCTTCTAAATGCTCTAACACATCGGCAGCAACAACAATATCATAAAAGTTTTTCTTAAAGCCAGTGTATGTGCCGAGATCTGCGTGGATCGTATTTGCAATACCATTTTTTTTGCTCAGTGACAGGGCGGTTTTGCTGCGATCGAGCGCATAGGTCTCTGCGGAGTTAATGAATTCTTTAATGAGCAAACTGGTACCGGCACCAATTTCAAGAATTCGCAATTTCTTTTTACTTTTATCAATTTCCTTTTGAATAACCGATGCAATAATTTCTCGTTTTGCTCGATGCCACCAATGCGTGTCCTCCATTTGTTTGATTTCTTTGATAAAATGGGTTCTCATAGAGGAGAGTTTAACATAAAGAAGGTCAATGAAGAAAGGTTCTCTCGCTCGATGATGTATTTTGCTCGCAATTCACCCCTCAGGGGCCCCAATTGACTTAGCAAAATATCATCTTCGCTCGAGCCTCTCTTCATTACTGGAGAGGATACATACAGTGAAGAAACATTATACAGATATACTACTTAACTTAATAGGGCTTGCAATTATTTGCATTTTCTTTCTTCCGCTTTTTTACCCGAACTTATCCCTCTTCGTTACCCCAGAAGTTGGTGTTTCGGATTTGTGGCAATTTAATGTGCCGGTCAAGCTACTGATGTCGCAGGCTATTGATGGAGGATTTATTCCGTGGTGGACAAGTGCAATTGGAACCGGATTTCCAATTCTGGCAGAAAGTCAGATGGGTTTTTTTAATGGATTTTCGCTATTGCTCTATTCCCTTTTTCCTCATTTGGTCGCTTTTAATTTGCAATTTATTATTATTTACTTCTTCTCGTTTGCTGGAATGTACTTCTTTTTACGACATATTAGACTGTCGTACGGGGCTGCATTTTTAGGATCGATTACTTTTGCTTTTTCAGGATTTTATATAACGCATATTTCGCATCAGAATATGATTTTGACTGCGAGTTACATTCCGTGGATTTTCTTAGTGGTTGACAAGTTTTTCTCAACGAAAAAAATGTTCTATGCTCTTGTGGCTATTCTCCTTATGTCGCAACAAATATTTGCCGGATATGCTCAAATTGCATTCATAACATGGATTTTTGTAACGCTCTATATTGTGTATGATGCGTGGATAGAAAGAGAGGATGGGGTGAGAAGTACAATACTTCGCACGCTAGTAATGGGAGTTCTCATCGGAGGTGCACTTGCGCTTAGTGCAATCCAAGTAATTCCAACATCTGAACTTATTAATCGCACCGCTCGAAAAAGTGGTCTTTCGCCCGCAGAAAATATTCAATATTCATATCCGATTAAACATTTTAAGACAATGCTTGATCCGTTTGCGCTCGGGTCTCCTAAAGATGGCACGTACCCACACTACAATAAAGTAAATGGAAGTATTTTTTGGGAAAACACTGGATACATCGGATTAATTCCCTTGCTACTTGCTGGAATTGCGCTTCTTACGATTCGAAAAAACAGAAAAACCGTTGTTATAAGTCTCTTACTCATCTCCGCTGCACTCCTTATGACGGGTAAATACTCCCCGTTTTATTTTATTCATACGCTGCCACCGTTTAACAAATTCCGGGTTCCCTCGAGATATATTATTATGTTTATATTCTCGCTTTGCACCCTTGCAGCAATCGGACTTGATGAATTATTAGATCGAATAAAGAACTACAAACGAGGCGATAATCAGACTGCGGGAGCGATAATCGGAATCGCGCTCGTTATTCTCTCAATTAGCAACATATTAATGGTTTGGTGCGGATATCACTTAGTTGGAAAAGCTTCAGAATGGTTTTCGGATCCACAAACTGCACAATATATAAAAAAATCAAATACACCAGGCAGAATTTACTCTGTGCTAGGTTCATATTCATGGACTGATTATTTCCTGAAAAACGGCTGGGGCGAACAAAATAATTACGTATATTTCCGAAACTGGCTTTCGCCTAATTACAATATTCTAACTGGCATTGATCAATATGATGCGTATGTTGGAAAAGTACTTACAAATCGGCAACTTGCGTATAACACGCTCATTTCTGCAGGAATTCATGAGCCGAAAATTAATACATTAAATGTTGCAACTACATCGGCACGCTTGATGGGACTTGCATCTGTTCGTTACGTGGTGGCCCCTGAGAATATTCAAAATAATGCCATCAAAAAAAGGTTCACTACTACTAATAATCCGAGCAATCTTGCCGCTTACGGTGTATACGAAAATGAACATTTTATTCCCCGGGCTCACATGGTTTATAACTATTCGGTTGCTAATACGCTTGAATCAATTCAACAAACGCTTGTTTCTGCGCCTTTTAATATGGGAAATAATGTAGTTCTCGAACGAAATATCGATAAGTCTTTTAATAAGGAATGCAGTGAAAATAGCTCCATGTGTCCTTCAGAAACAGAGATTACTAAAGACGCGGACATGTCGCTGCACATTACGACTTCAAATACACACGAAAGTCTCCTCGTTGTCGCAGATTCATATTACCCTGGATGGAAGGCATATGTAGATGGCGCTCAGACGGAGATTTTGGCGGCGAATTTAAATCAGCGAGCGATTGTGTTGCCTGCAGGAAAACACACCGTGCGTTTTGAATATAAGCCTACGAATAGTACACTTGCAGCCGTCATCTCCATAGCGGGTTATGGAATTATAATTCTTCTACTGGTACTTGCGAAGCGTTCTGCTTTTCTTGATACATTTTTTCGTAAGCAGCAGCTTTTGAAAGATCTTTGAAACAGCTTTTGTATACCTGACTCATGCTAAAGTAGTAATCTGCATTTTTCGGATCGATTGCAATTGCCGTCGCAAGTTCTTTTTCGCTTTCCTTACACTTCCCCTGTTTTGCATACACAATTCCCATGCGATACGGGCCTTCGGGTAGTTCAGGCAACAGTCTTTGTGCCTGTTTGTAATGAACGAGCGCTTTTTCATACATCTGTGCATCTTCATACATTTTGCCCAGCTCTAGACGCGCGTCTTTATAAAAGTCGAGCACGTTGGAAAGCATTAGGTTTTCATATTTTCCAAGACTTCCCGAACGTGGATCAGAATATAATGCCCATAATCGTTCATTTTCAGCAAAAATTTCTTTTGCCGGTGGAAGTGTGTCTTTAGTGTAGAATCTAAAGAGTAACCCTTGTCGAACCCAATAACTATCTTTTATCCCAATAGGAAGTGGACTATTCACATAAATAGGAAATTTTTTTGCATTCTCACGCACAAAGTCATCCATAAACTCCTCTTCGTCGTTACCGGGAAGATATAACTCGGGGTAATATTTAGTAATTTGATCAGTTAATTGGCCTTGGAATAACTTGGAGAAATGGATTAGCTTAACATCCGGTCGCTCTTTTTGAGTGTAATATACATATTGGGTATCAAAGAGAGTTGTATCGTATTGCAGAATCATGACCGAATTCTTTGGAACTGTTATTAGAATATCATGAGCATGATTTTCTGCTGTTCGATCGTTTTTAAGAACAGAAACTTTAGGATAATTAATAAAGAAAAGTGAAACGGGGAGTATAAGAAAAAGAATATAAAATGCCTGAGCAAGCGATTTTTTCGAAAATCGACTTAGGAAGCGCATGCTCGCCACAATCCCCTCACCGATCCATATAGTGATAATCATATATGAAGGAAGCAAAAACCGCTCAAATGTAGCTAGAGAAAAGCGATCAATAATGTAATACGATGCATAGAAGAAATAGAACGGTCCAATAAAAAAGAATAGAATGAAGAGAAAATTCCACAATTTTCTGCGTAGTCTAAATTGAGACACAAATCCGACAATTGCAAGCAAAACTCCTACAACTGTAAAATCGGAAAGCATGAATTCCCCCATATATGGGAATTGAATAAGGCGAGAAACAAAGCTTTGAGCAAATGAAGGGCCTGATTGGAAGGTTCCATACGTCTTTCGTAGAATCAAATTAAAGAAGTTTGGAATAGTAGTTACGTTATCCCAACTTATTGCAGGAATCGTGAATGCTGCAGCAAAGATATATAGATAGGGTGTGAGACCAGCTGCAAGCAAGCCTATTTTTTTTGCAATATACTTAGGAGAGAGTTTTGGGAGTGTTTTTTTATTGGAAACAATAAAATAAATAAGGCCGGGTAACAGAAATGCGGTGAGTAAATGGTGCGAAAGCGATAGTCCCAGAGCAAGTGTGAATATAGATATATATCGATCTTTTTTTGTAGCGTCCCACTTATATAAAAGATATATTAACAACGCGACAAAGAAGCTATGAAGCATGAACACTTCAGGTACAGATGCATAGAGCCAAAACAGATAGGTACCTCCAAGCGAGCACACAGCAAGCAGACTCGCCTTAGTGTCTTTAGTAATATCTCTTAAAAACATGAATAGCACAGTGATCACTCCTGCACCTGCTATCGAGGATAATAATCCTACTCTAAACGCTACCGTTGAGAATGGCAGCTTACTAGCTAAAAATCCTAACAATGTATACAGTGGAAATCCGGGAGGATGTGCTACGCCATGTAAATAAGCAGAAGTCACTAGATCGCCAGCATCGCCACCATAAATACTCGTTGTTTGAAAGATTAGAAAAAATATCCACGATACTAAAAAAACGACTACATTCATTGGATTAGTCTATCACATAGCCCACGAAAAATCCCGCCTTGCGGCGGGACAATTCGGCTTTACTAAGAAGTGTTAGTCAATTACGGTACATCCGTTTCCAGCGGTCACATTTGAAATCTCATAGGCGTCAGCATGAATACCTCCGTCGGAAGTAAGCATTGCTCGATTAGCTTGGGATTGTAAATGTGTGCAGATTCGGTAATGTTGAGCACCGTCATACGTGACTTCGTATGCGACTGTACCTGTAGTAGCGGCAGTCGAGTTTTGATGCGCTTGGGCTGCCTTATTAACCGGATCAACTGCTAGTGTGTTGGCGTAGGCACACACGTTCAAGCCTGCTGCCGAAAGCCATCCTGATCCACTACATAACGGTGATCCAGCGTTTGCGGTTGAAATCGATGTAAAGGCCGTGGTTGCCGTTGATTCTTGCATCCACTGTTCCATGACTTTCTGTAAATCAGCAACTTCCTTTAATCGTTCGACGTCGCGGGCTTTATTGTTGGCCTCACCAGGATTGATCGCAATCAATGCCGCAACTGCTAAGATGGCCATGATTCCTATAACAATCAAGAGTTCTATGAGTGTAAAACCCTTATTGCCTTTTTTGAATAATTTCATACTATTATTAAGCAAAATTTGTAAATGTGCTTTAAATCTATACTAGATCAAATTAGATATACTTGTCAAGTAGTAAATATATTAATTCTAGACCGCATTTGAGAGGCCGAAGATTGGGGTGATAATCGCAATTACAATAAAGCCTACAGCGACTCCTAGAACTACTAAAATAGCAGGCTCTATTAGGGTTGTGAGTGCCTTTATTGCCGATTCAGATTCACTTTCAAAATAATCTGCTAAATGCTTAAGCGTGTCGTCTAAATGCCCAGTTTGTTCTCCGACCGTGGTCATTTGAACTAGAATAGGCGGATAAATCCCTTCACTTTCTAACGCTTTGCCCAACGTGTCGCCTTTTTCAACTTTTTGACGAATTCTTTTAAACGATTCCTGAAATACAACATTATTAGTTGATTCCACTACAATATCAAGCGAGTCCAATATAGAAACACCTGATTGCGTTAATATGGCTAATGTTTGGGTGCTATTAACTAAAGCAGAAATACGGATAACATTTTTCACAATCGGTATCTTCAATGTGATCGAATGTATTGCTTCACGACCATGTTTTGTACGGAAATAATTTCGCAGTAAAACAAAGGCGAAAATGGTTCCGGCAATCATAAGCCACCAATAGGATTGAAAAAAGCTTGAAACACTCAAAAGTATCCTAGTGGGTAACGGCAGTGTTGCATTAAAGTCTTTATATAATACTAAAAGTTGCGGAACTACAAACGTGATCATAATAAACATCACGCCAATCATGACAGTAACAATGACTGCCGGATAAATAAGTGCTCCTTTTACCTTTCCTTGAAATGCCCGACGTCGTTCCAGACCTTCGGCAAGTTTGAGTAGAATTTCATCGAGTTTTCCCGATGCTTCACCTGCTTTTACCAGGGCAATGTAGAGAGTACCAAATGTGTTTCCGTGTCGTTTAAGTGCACTTGAGAAACTCATTCCCGACCGAACATCATCGTCAATTTCTGAAACTAATTTTACAACGGCAGGGTTTCCGACCTGTTTTTTTAGAATGTCTAAACTATCTACCACAGAAAGTCCGGCAGAAAGCATGATTGACAATTGGCGTGTTAAATTAACAACGTCGTTAAAAGAAACACGAGCAAAAAGTGCATCGTCATTAAATGATAATCCCGCCTTCTTTTTTTGAATTGAAAGAATCGTAATATCTTTTGACCTCAAATATTCAATTACCTTCGTTTCATTGTCGGTTTCAATTGACCCTTTTACCGGTTTGTCATTTTGTAGACCTTTATATGAAAATAGCATGAGATAAATAATTAACTAATCAGCTTTTGAATTTCAGTAGGTCGGATCGCATATCCCAAAGCTGTTTCTTTACTAATTTTGCCGCTTGTATAAAGATTGGCTAAATTATTTTCAAAATAAATCATACCTTCTGCTGAAGATGTTTGGATAATATTATCAATCATATGTGTTTTTCCTTCGCGGATCGTTGCGGCAGTCGCGGAATTATTCAACAACACTTCGCATGCTGGAACACGACCTTCGGTATTTGATGGAACGAGACGTTGCGTAACAATGCCCGCCAAAACTGAAGCAAGTTGTATACGAATTTGTGCTTGCTGATGATTTGGAAAAACATCAATAATACGATCGATTGTTTGAGAAGCCGAATTCGTGTGAACGGTCGAGAAAACCAAATGCCCGGTTTCTGCAATCGTTAACGCTGCTTGAATAGTTTCATAATCACGCATTTCTCCGATTAATACCACATCTGGATCTTCACGAAGTGCAGATTTTAATGCAATGCTCCAATTATGAGTATCTTGACCAATCTCTCGTTGGGAAACAATAGCTTTGGCTGCGGGGTACATATATTCAATCGGATCTTCAATAGTTAAAATATGTCGATCGGAATTCAGATTAATTTCATTAATAATAGATGCAAGCGTGGTTGATTTTCCTTCTCCAGTTGGACCAGTTAAAAGTACAAATCCTTGACGCAGTTTGGTGAAAGATGTGAGTATTGTTGGTAATCCAAGTTCTTCCGGACTTCGTATAATATTAGAAATGAGTCGAAATGACGCCGCTACTCCCCCTTTGGTAAAATACATATTAACTCTAAATCGCATGCCATTGTAGTTGTATCCAAAATCAAGTTCACGATTAACGAAGAAGTTTTCTTTTTGTTCGGAAGTTAAAATAGAAGTAAGTACAGCCGCCGCAGTTGCAGGTTCAATTATCTGGTATGTTTTAAGCTGCGTAAGTTCCCCATTCACCCGAATGGCCGGATAATAATGTGGAACAATATGCAAATCAGACGCTTTTTTCTCGATAGTTAACTGTAATAGTTGAGCTAAGTCCATGTAATTAAATCTAACAAAATTTCTAAATTTCCGCTACGCGCAATACTTCTTCAACTGTCGTGGTACCTTCGAGCGCCTTAAGGTATCCGTCTTCTTTCATTTTAATCATTCCCTCTTTTTTGGCTAAGTCTTCAATTTCTCGGGCGGTGGTGTGTTTGATGATCATCTGATTAATTGCAGGCGTCACTTTAATGACTTCATAAATTCCCATTCTTCCCAAATAGCCCGAATTGTTACATTCCCCACATCCGGCACCTTTAACAAGCGTGATGGGAGTATTTGGCGTTACATATTGTTGTGGAAGCAGCGGACCTAAGACATTTCGAATATCCTGGGCAATTTCAGGAGGGGCAGTATATTTTGTGGCGCAGTGCGTGCACGTTTTTCGCACAATTCGTTGGGCAAGAACGCCGTTTAGAACCGATGCAATCAAAAACGGCTCTCCCCCGAGGTCAATTAATCGAGGAATCGCAGTTGCAGCGTCGTTTGTGTGCAGCGTAGAGAATACCAAATGTCCGGTAAGAGCGGCCTGCAGTGCAAGCTGTGTGGTTTCCTCATCGCGAATTTCTCCTACAAGGATAATATTAGGATCTTGTCGTAAAAACGCTCTTAAACCCGTGGCAAATGTAAGTCCTGCAGATGTATTGACTTGCACCTGATTAATTCCGGCCATCTGATATTCAACAGGGTCTTCGAGCGTAGAGATATTTACTCCCGGCTGGTTCAATCGGGATAATACAGAGTATAGTGTTGTGGATTTTCCCGATCCTGTCGGACCAGTAACTAAAATAATTCCATATGGTTTTAAAATTGCTTCTTCAAGAATTTTAAGCTGCGGTCCGCGCAGTCCAAGCTCATTTAGTGACGGAACGCCACCTGTTTTTTTTAGAAGTCGCATAACAATTTTTTCTCCAAAAACAGTTGGCAAAGTTGATACGCGCAAATCGACTTCATTCTCGCCCAGCTTAAAGTTAAAACGACCATCTTGTGGCATACGCTTTTCATCGATTTTAAGGTCAGAAAGAATCTTAATACGTGAAACCAAAGAATCATGAATACCTTTAGGTAGTGTAATTTTTTCTTGCAGAATTCCATCAATTCTGTATCGAATACGGGTTCGAGTTTCTTGGGGTTCAATATGAACGTCAGAAGCTCGTCCTTTCATGGCATACTCCAAAATAGTACTTACGATTCGTGCGACCGGAGCTTCGTCATGTACACTTACTAAATCCTCAGCTTTAATCGTTTTCGTTTTCGGCTGGGCATCTCTTACCGCTTCGACTACGTCAGGAGACAATCCCTGTGTATAAAATGTATCAATCATTTTCCCAATATCTTCACCTAATGCAAGAGTGGGAACAATTTTTTTGCCAGTTTTTTTCTCGAGAAATTCGATGACCTGAAAATCAAACGGATTTGCCATAGCAACTTTCAGTCGGCTACCATTTTCCTCTAAAGAAACGGGAATAAGTACATATTTTCGAGCAACTGGCTCGGAAACGAGCGTTAACAATTGTGGAACGATTGGAATGCTGCTTACATCGACCCAAGCAATGCTTAGTAGTTGTGCTTTTGTTTTAAGAATGTCGATTTTTGAGATTTTAGTAAACTCGGCCAAATACGTGTCGATCTCCATATTCCTGCGAATCGCGTCTACCTCGTAGCGTGCTGCATCGGGTTCAGAGACCAATTTTTGGCCCTTTAAAAGATCAAGAAATTGTTTTACCGGAATAACCATAGATACTTTCACTATACCCGAATTCTCTGCTAAAATGCAATCACTATGATTCCTCTTTTGTTAGTTACGGATGATGAAAAAAAAGCGCAGAAATATATTTCTGATGTGAAAAAAAAGCTAGGTATTCACGACGCTCATGTGCTAACGGCCCGTAAAGACGGGACGCAACTGAAAATTGATCTAATTCGCGAAATTAATAAGCAGGTTTCTCGGTTGGGCGATACTCCCCTTCTCGTGTGTATATTTGATTTTGAAACGGCAAAGTCAGAAAGCCAAAACACATTGCTTAAAACGCTTGAAGAAAGTTTGCCAAGTTCGCAGTTTATTTTAGTATCGAGTGATGAATCTGCGGTGCTCCCAACGATACTCTCGCGAGTTCAAACGGTGTTCCTAGAGAAGAAAGTCAGAAAATCCACTCCTATCACGTTAGATAAAAGCCTCGGCGTTCTCCTTACAACGTATGACGGTATGCAAAAGAAACCTGAAAAGGCCGTAGCATTTTGTGATGAACTCTTACTACATATGCAGACCACACTCCACGAACACGCGCTGACCAACAAGCCAACGCAAAAAATCGCCCAGCTTATTTCTGAAATTATCTCTACACGAACACTTATTATGAAGAATAACATTAGTCCTCAGTTGGCGGTGGATCATCTCTTGATTTTTTATTCTGGAAATGTACAATCAAGGTATGTTCCTAAATAAAGATGGATTCTCATTCGTTGAACTTCTGATTGTGATAAGTATTATGACTATTCTTGCTACAATCGGCATTGCTTCATACACGAATGTACAACAAGGCGGCCGCGATGGACGTCGAAAGGCTGATATGCAACTTATTCGAGGAGCCTTGGAGAATTATCGAGAAAATAATAATGCGTATCCGACTCCGGTAGTTGCTTCAAATGGTCTTCCTTTTGGAACGGGTGCATTAACTGATGCAGCAGGAAATGTATATCTGCAAACTGTTCCCCAAGATCCGCTCTCGGCACGCAAGTATTACTACACGCTTAATGGAGCCGATTATATATTAGCATCACGGATGGAGGGAACGTCGGCCTGTACGGTTGCTCCAACGCCAGGTGCAGATACCTGCGGCACAGGAATGGTCTGTAATTTATGCTACGGCTCGTATGGACAAAAATAAACACCTTCACGCAGGATTCTCTTTTTTAGAGCTCCTTATTGTAATATCGATTATGATTCTCTTCTCGACTCTGTCCGTAGGCGGCTACACCGCATTCAACGAAAGCAAAAAAATTGATTCTGGCACCAATGAGCTTATTTCGACGATAGAACTTGCAAAAAAGAAGTCGCGGGCGGGTGACAAATCGGGAATTGTTCTGGCGGGTGTTGATCAGTCAGCGTGTGACTTGGATGGGTATAAAGTAACGCTTTTGAGCGCTTCATCGTATGCTTTGCAAGCCAGTATGTGTGCAAATGTGTCGCCGTCGTGTACATTGGGCCCTGGATGCACTGACATAACTATTGCTTCCTTTTTAACAGCTCCATCCATGTCTTTGACTCCGACAACCGGTTCGGTGGAATTTCGAGCATCGGGAGTTGCGGTTTCTGGAATTTCATCGATAATCGTTACTAATACAAAAAGTAATAAATTTAAAACAATTACTATAAATGGAGCCGGGATCGTTGAAGCAAACTGATATGAAAAAAAATCGTGCAGGTTTTTCGCTAATCGAGGTACTAATTTTTTCCGCTCTATTTTCGATGATCTTTTTAGCTGTTACAAGTGCCATGGTTTCATCGCTCCGTAATACAAAACAATCACAGCGCCGCATTATGGCAACGTATTACGCTAGTGAACTTAAAGATTGGCTTAAGGGCCAAAAAGAAACAAGCTTTGCCAATTTTCCAAAGTCGGGAACACAATGTTTTAATACCTCGCCGATTACCGCATGGGGAGCTACGGGCAATTGTGGTAGCTCGTTTACATTGGGGCAAGGATCAGATATTGTATTTAAGCGGTATGTTTCGTTCACAAATGGGACCAGTACGCAGGTAAATGTAAATGTAACCGTTGAATGGAACGAAGGGAATGTGGTTACAACACTTCCCCTTAATACCCGTTTTACATCGTGGGAATAACATATGTATAAAAAAACTAAATACGGATTTACGCTTATTGAGCTCATCGTTTCGCTCGGAGTGTTGGCACTTACACTACCGGTAGTGTTTAGTCTGTTTTTAATTAACTTACAAAGTCGGACCAAAATACTTATTTTGCAACAAGTTAAACGAAATGGAGATGACGCGCTGGCGTCAATTGAACAACTCGTGCACACACGTGCCAGCGCACTTTATTCTGACGCGGCGCTAACAACCGAAGTGTGTTCAACAACTTCTGGAACCACAACGCCAACATCTTCAAATACGGTATACATGAAAGATTCCAGTGGAAATCGATTTTATTTTTACTTGTCAAACGGACAAATTGCATCTGATTCTGCTGTTATAAGTCCGAACCCTCTATATCTAACCAATACAAAAGTTGTGGTGAGCAATTTTTCGCTTAGTTGCGAACGAACATCATCATTTAGTCCGCCGCTTGTTAGCATTGGTTTTCAGGTTTCTCAGTTTGGATCGCCTGCAACTCGCGAAGAAAAAGCGACGCTCTACTATCAAACAAAAACGAAGCTTCAAAATTACCAGTAAGTGCTGTTTGTACTTGATTTTACCCCGAAAATCTTACATACTGAAACTATGTCTTCTAATCAGATAGTGCTTGATATTGGCGATACATTTGTAAAACTGGCTAAAATCTCGGTTTCATCGGATCATATTGTCGCTGACACCCTTGCGTATGAGCGCGTTCCGCTAAATGTATATATTAATGACTCAGATGATGCTGCAAATAAACTGGCCGTGCTGATTAAACAAATGGTAAAAGACACCAAAATTTCTGCACGCGATGCAGCAATTGTAATTCCCGATAGTCGAAGTTATACCCGAATTCTTGAAATGCCAACATTAACCGAAAAGGAGTTGATTTCTGCAATTCGATATCAAGCTGAGCAATATATTCCTATTCCGATCGATAAAGCCGCACTTGATTTACAAATGCTGACTGAAGACAAGAAGAATAAGAAAACCGCGGTATTACTAGTAGCGACCGCCAAAACAATTATTGAAAAAATTACTGGAATCGTTGAACATGCCGATTTGCTACCCGTGTCGATAACGAATGAAAGTAGTGCTTTGTTTACGTTTATTTCGCATGTAGCACATACTCAGAAGGCCAACCCAGCAGCGGCACCTTCGCTAGAGTTATACTTAAATCTTGGATCAGCTTCAACATCGCTGGCTCTGTACGATGTAGCACAGGGAATTCCATTGCAAACGCATAGTTTCATGGTAGGCATGGAAATTTTTCTTAAAGAAATTAAAAGTAACTTTAATATTTCTGATGAAGAAGCTGAAAAAATGTTAGCCCAAGTTGGGCTTACCGGACAACCTGCACCTGTGCCTATACAAAATGTTTTGTCAGCTGCTTATAATGAACTTGCTGCTGATGTTTCAAAATTTGTGATTTCTTCAAAACAAAAGTATTCGGTGCCGATTTCAAAACTTGCAATTATTGGCGAAGGATGCCATTTTGCCGGGCTTGATGCACGCTTGGCGTCAACCGTTGGCATACCCGTTGTATGCTTCTCCCCGGCTCCATTTATGCAGAATAATCAGGTTATCGAATACTTCAAAAAGGATTTGGGATTGTTTATTCCGGCCATTGGAGCTGGGTTACCCATATAACTATCATGCCGGGCAAGCGAATAAATTTATTATCACAACAGATCGTAAGTTCTCGGGTGCATTCAGCGCTATTCTTTTTGCGTGTGGCAACATTTGTAATGGGCGCTATTACGATAATTGCCCTTTCAGTGATTTTTATTCAAAAAAATCGAGTTGAAGCCAATTACGCACAATTATTAGCACAAAAAGAGTCGCTGTTAAATGAATTTAGTACTCGCCGAGAAACAGTTCAAAAAGTGCAATTGATAGCGTTAAAAAGTAACGCGCTTTCAGGTCTTCTGGAAAAAGACCCTCATTTTAAGACATATTTCACTCTACTAAATAGCATTCTTCCCGTATCGACGGGCTCAGCGACGATTAATACATTTACCGTTGATAAAAGTAAACTATTTAAAACAACAGTCGTTTTTGGTAGCCAAGCAGAAGCGTATGAATTTATGAATAATGTAGAAAGCAATATGTTTAAAAATGTATTCTCCACACTTGTTGTTGACTCATTGTCGATTGGACAAACTGTCGAAAACGGGCCTGTTGTATCAGTGAATTTGTCGGGAACATTTAAATAATATGAAAATAAATTTTGCGCTAACACGAATATTAAAAGAAAATGTCCTGTATGCAGTAGCGTTAGTTCTTTTTACGGGCATGCTTGCGCTAGTATCAACCAACAATGTACGAGCGATTATTGATACAAATAGTAAAATTGAAACAACCAAAGCAGAAATTGCCGATTTGCAGAAGCAAAATGATACGATAGTTCGTTATTCGCCCGATGATCTTGATAGATTAGTCGTCACGCTTAATAGACTGTTACCAAGCACCGAAGATTATTTTTCGATTTTTAATTCGTTGGAAGTTATGGGTACTAATACAGGTGTTACGTTTACATCATTCTCATCCCCGTTTTCAGGAACAAGTACCGATGGAGTATTAGTATCAGCAGAAGCTACTGGGACAGTTTCATCTTTCTTGAACTTTCTAGAGCAATATCAATTGGCCGGTACTCGAGTCGCAACAATTGAAGATATAACCATTAATCCACCTATTTCATCGGCCATATTTAGATTGAAATTTCATAGCAAAGCCGTTTCTACAAATGGTATGTCTAATACTGTTCCAGTGATTAATCAGAAAATGGTGCAACTGCTACAAAAAATAGAAGCCCGTGATGGAAATATTGCTGCGCCTTCCGATGAGAGTCAACCACAAATTCAACTTGAATCTAAAGAAGATCCGTTCAGTCAGTAGAGTCTTAAATTTATGCGATATTAATGAAGATTGGTTGGTGAGTTTGTTCTTTTTTAGCTTGGTATACGTAAAGCAGCGTTTTGATTGCATTGATTGTCTTTCCACCTTTTCCAATTACTTTTCCGTATTCGCCTTCAGTTAGCTTTACATCGAATCGAATAGCATCGCCTTCGGTAGATTCGGTTATAGAAATTGAATCTACGTCATCGACAATTTGTGCGATTAAGTAATGAAGAAAATCCTGCATATTATTTAACAGATTTACCTAACAGTTTATTAGTTCCTTCGGTAAATGTTGCTCCTTTTGCAATCCAGCTTTTTAATTTTTCATCGTCAACTTTCAAAACATGCGGTTGAGCAATAGGATCATAATGACCAATATTGTCAATATATTTGCCTTCGCGTTTGTTGTGTTGTTCAGAAATAACAATCCGGTATTTTGGATCGTTGCGTTTTCCGACTCGAAATAATTTGATTTTCAGTGCCATATAGGTTTATTATATCATACTTACAAACTTTTTAATGCATCTTTTGCAGCTTTTTCTTCTGCGGACTTTTTAGACCATCCTTTGCCTTGGCCGAGCAATTTTCCTTTGTGATAGACGCCAATTGTGTAGCTTTTATGATGTTCAGGACCTTCTTCGACGATGAGTTTGTAAACGGGAAGCGTTTTATATTTTTCTTGCCAATATTCTTGCAATCGATTTTTTGCGGACAAATACTCTTTGCTCTCGACAATGTTGCCGAGTTTATCCATAAATAGGAATGTAACAACAAAGGAATAAGCAACATCAAAGCCTTGATCTAAAAAGATCGTTGCCAGAACAGCTTCAAAACAATCAGCTAGAATTGAAGTACTTTCACGGCCGTTATTGTCATCTTCTCCTTTGGAAAGATATAAGTAGTCTCCTAATGAGAGCTTGGTGGCAGCTTCAAATAGACTTTCTGTTTTTACAATCGAAGCCTTTATGTCGGTATAGTCGCCTTCTTGAAGTGTTGGATATTTTCGAAAAAGGTAGATTGAGGTAATAAGTGACAAAACACTGTCGCCTAAAAATTCCAACTTTTCATTAGAAGGAAATTTGAAATCTTTATTCTCATTTAAATATGAACGGTGAACAAACGCACTTCGCAGAAGCTCTTCGTCTTTGAATTGAATGCCAATTTTATCTTCGAGTGATTTAATGTCCTTCATAGTCTGCAAATATTTTACCTAAAACAGCGTTTATAAACCCGGGTGTTTTTTCACTGCCCATTTCGTGAGCTAGCTCAATTGCTTCATTAATAATAACTTTGGGTGGGGTTTTCTTTTCAAACACGAGTTCGTAAATTGCCATTTGCAAAATGCTTAAATCGACTCTTGAAATTTTTTCCAATGGGAATTTTGGTGCTGCATCGGTAATAAGTTTGTTAATTTCATCAGCAACTTTTAGGATTGTTCGAACTTTTACGTCTACGGAGTCACTTGAGTCAAGGGGTGCAAATTTCAGAGAATATAGTTGTTGAACAATCGAAACGCGTATTTCGTGGCGTCTATCCATACTATTTACCGCATTTTTTACAAACACGATGGGGAATTTTAGGTGCGTCGCAATGTTCACAGTTGGTAAGCTGTGGCATAGCAGTTTTGCGAGCGATCATGCGCTTGCCTTTGCGTGCGGTTGAATGTTTTCTTTTTGGAAGTGGTGCCATATGAGTATTTTACACTAAAACCCCCGTTTTTACAATAATTGTATTACCGAGTCATATATTGTTTCCTAATTGGTGTGTCAAGCTTCTCAATCGCGTACCGCAACATAGTTCGGGGCATGGTTTTGGAGTGTTTGTCGAGTAAGCTAATAAGAACTGTCTGATCACGTTTTCCTGCTTCGCGCAACATCCAGCCGACAGCTTTGTGAATAAGATCGTGATGATCGTGGAGGAGGATGGTGGCAATCTTTATTGTTTCGTCAAAACGACCTTTCTTAATGAAGGCGTAGGTCGCTATTATAGCGATGCGACGTTGCCAGAGGTTATCGGAGAGTGCATATTTCTCTAATACCCCAGTATCCTTATCTAGCAAGTACTCCCCTACCAGCTCCTCAGCCGAAGAGTCGACTAGATCCCAGTTGTTTATCTTCTTGGAATGGTTCATATAGAAGGTATGGAGATCCTTTCGGAGTTTTTCATCTGCTTTCTTGAATTTATTTACAAGGATTAGGAGTCCCGTTAGTCGACATTCATGGACAGGACTATTAATAAGCTCTTGAATTTCCTCGAGAGGTAAGTTTACGTATTTCTTTGCAATTGCATGTTGTGTCGGAACATTTACTCCCCAGAAAATATCACCTTCTCCGTATTCTCCTTTTCCAGTTTTAAAAAATCGGGCGTGATGGAGAGCTTTTTCCGGATTTCCTGTTTTTTTCAATTCATCAATTATTGTCATATTAGTCATTTGCAATTTTTTCAATTTCAAACTGTTCAACTTTTTTGAACAGTTTAGGAAATTTTACTACGTCAAATTCTTTCATAAAATTATTTGCAGCTTGTCCGCTAAGTTTTACCATAGGTAGATCATTAAAGGAAGCAATGCGGAGTTTGGAAAGTCCATGTTGTTTGAGCCCAAAAATATCGCCACTTCCTCGGTGCTTTAAATCGTACTCTGCTAATTCAAATCCATTACTTGTTTTTGCAAAAAATTGAAGACGTTTAATAATTTCTTCATCTGTTTTTTCCGTGAATAAGAAACAGTAGGATTGCTTATCTCCTCGTCCTACCCGCCCCCGGAGTTGGTGAAGTTGCGACAATCCAAAACGCTCAGCAGCCTCGACTATCATAATTGTAGCATTGGGAATGTCTACTCCGACCTCGACAACAGGTGTAGAGACGAGCACATCCGTTTTGCCAGCAGCAAATTCATTCATAACAGATTCTTTCTCCTTTGAGCTCAATCGTCCGTGAAGTAGTGAGAGTGACACCTTTTTCAGCGGACCTTTTGAAAGCATGTCAAATTCTGCTTTTACCGCTTTTACTTCTTTCATTGTCTCACTCTCTGACTCATCGATAAGTGGGCATACAATAAATACCTGCGTTTTATGTTTTTTGATTTCTTCAACAATCCACTTATACCCATCCGCTCTCTTTGTAGGAGGGACAACATGCGATTTTATAGCAAGCCGCCCTTTGGGAAGTTCATCAATGATCGAAATATCTAGCTCTCCATAGAGTGTTAGACTAACTGTTCGAGGAATCGGAGTTGCGGTCATGGAGAGGAGGTGTGGACGGGCAGATTTGCTTTTTAATTCCTGGCGTTGGGCAACACCAAATTTATGTTGTTCATCGACGATAATCAGCCCCACATTTTCTGTTTGGAATTTGGAACTTATGAGAGCATGGGTTCCTACGATAATTGAGGCACTTTCAAGCTCCTCAGCGGATGACTTATGTGAGCCGGTGTAAACCGCGGTCTTAATAGAGTCATGCTCCTTAAATAACTTTTGAATTGTCTCAAAATGTTGCAGTGCTAAAACTTCCGTTGGTGCCATAAAGAGTGTTTTGTAGCCATTCAGAGCAACTACATATGCAGCCAGTGCGCCAATAACCGTCTTTCCGCTTCCCACGTCACCCTGCAGCAGTCGATTCATTGGATAGGGCTTTAATATATCTGTTTTAATCTCTTCAAATGAGCGAACTTGAGCTCCTGTGAGGGTAAATGGCAACGAGGCGATAAAACTGTTCAATTTTTTCTCATCACTCTCTTTTAGAGTGATAACTTTGCTAACTTTCTTTTCATGCCATTTATTTCGAATAATTCGAGAAGCCAGTTGCATAACGAAAAGTTCGTCGAATGAGAGTCGTGCTCGAGCTTTTTGTGCCACCGCTTCGTTTAGCGGAAAGTGGATTGCCCTATACGCCGCAGCAGCACCCATAAGATCTACACTCGTAGCGACTGTATCAGGAACAATCGATGCATCGGTATTTTGCAATTCACCTAAAACCGAATATATTTTTTCTCGGATCGTTTTATTAGAAAGCCCCACTTTTTCAGAATATATAGGAACCAATCGTCCGCTGTGAATAGATTCTTTGATTCCATCTAAAATTTCAAATTCTTCAACTTGTAGCGTGTATCCTCGCTTATCGGGCTTTACCGTTCCGGAAAGTGAGATCTTTTGCCCAGCTTTAATAAGATTTATTAAATAATATTGATTAAACCATACAATCTCAACGCTCCCGGTATTGTCAGAGATTGCTGCTGTTTGTAATTTGAACCCGCGTCGAGTAAATACATTTTTCATAGAATCGACGGTTCCAACAATCGTTATTTTCTGTTTTTTTTCGCCTTCAAGCGTAAAATATTTCCCCAAGTCTTTAATTGGTGCAATAAGAGAGTAATCCTCATAACGAGTTGGAAAGTAGTTTAGTAAATCAGCGATGGAAAGTATTTCAAGCGACTTAAATTTTTGAATCGTAAGTGAAGATGTTCGAGGAAGCGTTGAAATCGGGCTATCAATATCCATGCCCTATTTTACTGTATAAAAAGGGGAAAGATTGATGAAAGCACCAGCAAGAGCGAAGCGATAACAACAATTATTTTCCAAATAATCTGCACATTAATTTTTTCACGGAGTTTCATAGAACTATTATACGTTATTTATCATGGAACTGAACTCTTAATACCACTCATTTGGACATTATTTTCATTTCTAGTATAATGATACTATGAAATTGGCTTTTAAACGACGATTGCGCAGGGGGGGTGGGATTTTTAGGACTCAGAATTTATCGCTCAAGCTTGTATACCTGGGAATTGGTGCCATTGTGGGTCTTTTTTTTCTTGCATTTTTAATCTTCGCATACTTTTCAGCTGATCTTCCTTCTCCGAATAAATTGAAAGATTCTAGTGGAAACGCAACAACGTTTTATGATCGTGAAGACAAGATTATTTATCAGATGTATAAAGATAAAAATAGAATTCCGGTTGATATAAAAAACGTTTCAAAAGATTTGAAGAATGCAACGGTTGCCATTGAAGACCGCGAATTTTACACGCATAGTGGATACTCCACTCGGGGATTGTTGCGTGCAGTATTCAACACCGTCGTTCTGAGACGAACTGAGGGAGGATCGACACTTACACAACAATTGGTAAAGAATGTACTCCTAACATCCGAGCGAACATTATCACGAAAAATTAAAGAACTAGTACTCTCAATTGAAATTGAACGTCGCTATACCAAAGACGAAATTCTGCAAATGTACATGAACGAAGCTCCGTATGGAGGAAGTTTTTGGGGAGTTGAAGCCGCGGCCCAAGGATATTTCGGAAAAGATACCAGTAAGCTGAATCTAACAGAATCGGCATTTTTAGCTGGTCTACCCCAGTTGCCAAGTGTATATTCTCCATTTATTGGAGTTGAAGGTGCGTATATTCCCCGAACAAAAGCGGTACTTCGCCGAATGCGTGAAGACGGATATATTACTAAAAAGCAAGAACTAGATAGTTTAATTCAGCTTAATAATATGAAGTTTACTGCCCCGCACGTTGCATTCCCTGCTCCGCATTTTGTGTTTTACGTTCGCGACCAATTGGCCAAAATGTTTGGCGATAAAATTCTAGATCAAGGTTTGGCAATAAAAACAACGCTCTCACTTGATGTACAAGCAAATGCCGAAAAGATTGTTAAAGAAGAAATTGAGAAGATTAAATCGTTAAATGCTACTAATGGTGCTGCCGTAGTTTTGGATTCTGAAACAAATGAGATTTTGTCGATGGTGGGTTCGTACGATTATAACGATAACGAATATGGACGATTTAATACAGCTACCGCGCTTCGTCAACCGGGTTCGGCAATTAAGCCGGTGACCTACGCTACTGCGTTTGAAAAAGGTTACACGCCGTCAACGGTGCTTATGGATGTGAAAACCGTATTCCCTGATCAGGGTGGGAAAGAGTATGTCCCGGTAAATTATGACGGAAAATTCCGTGGTCCAACGCAGCTTCGTTTTGCACTCGGCAATTCGTACAATGTTCCAGCTGTGAAGCTGGTTGCTATGGTTGGAGTGAAAGATTTCTTGCAGAAATCATACGACATGGGACTTTCACAATTTGAACCAACGACTGCAAATATGAATCGATTTGGACTCGCCATTACCTTAGGTGGTGGAGAGACTCGACTGCTCGATTTGACCAGTGCATACTCTGTTTTTGCTCGTGAAGGAGTTGCTCGCGATTATTCATCGATTTTGCAAGTGAAGGATTCGCGTGGAAAAGTATTGTATCGAAACAAAGATGAAAATGAACGACGTGTTCTTTCAACCGGAGCTGCGTTTCTAATTTCCCATATTCTTTCCGATAACAATGCTCGTATAGATGCTTTTGGAGGTCGAAGTTTTTTGAATATTCCCGGAAAAACTGTTGCAGTTAAAACAGGTACTACAAATGATAAGCGCGATAACTGGACCGTTGGATACACCAAAGGAGTAACGGTGGGTGTGTGGGTTGGAAATAATGATAATTCGCCCATGAATTCCAAAATTGCTTCAGGCGTTACGGGAGCGTCGCCTATTTGGAGCAAAATTATGACCTCGTTATTAGGTAAATATCCAAATGGCATTATGGAAGTTCCCGATGATGTTACGTCGCTACAGATTGATGCATTTTTAGGAGGATTGCCTAAAGATGGACAGCCGCAACGATCGGAATATTTTATAAAAGGAACCGAACCCAAGGATACTTCGCCATATTACAAAAAACTGAAAATATCAAAAAGTACCGGAAAAATTGCTAATGAGCTGGAAGTAAAGATGGGTGATTATGAAGAAAAAGACTTTATTGTTATTACCGAAAATGATCCAGTTTCCACAGACGGAAAAAATCGTTGGCAGGAAGCGATAAATGAATGGAGAAATGAACAATCGGATGGCAAATTCAAACCACCAACCGATACTTCTGATTCTAATTCAGGAAAGATTGTCGTATCAATAAAAGAACCATGTGATCATTGTCGACTAGAGTCAAATGATGTCCGAGTTAGAGCAAAAATTACGTCGCTTGATAGAGTTGAAAAGACCGAAATCATAGTTAATGGAACGGTAAAAAAAACGTTTACCGATGATCAACGAGATATTGATGAGACATTAAATTTGCCAGATGGTGTGTATGAGATAAAAGTATTTTCGAGCAATTCAAAAGGAAGTTCTACAGATTCTACTTTAAAGATTGGGATAAAGAAAAATTGGGATGAAGTGACACCTACTCCGTAGTTAGATTCCTGTTCCCTTTTTAATTTTGACAAGTTCTTCTTTTACAATTTCTTCGGTGATATTATCTCTGTTACTCGTGAAAACGAACTGAATCGTTGCTTTATCTTGATACCGGTCAAGTAAGTGTACTTCTTTAAGCAATTTGCTTGTTTTGAATGCGGTATCTTTAATATTATTGAATGTAAGTTTTGGTGATGAAACATACGTTACATCGAGACGGATCGTTGCATAAGTGCTTATTGGAGCATACGCAGGAATTGAACTAGCCTCCAAAACTAATCGGTCAAAGTCGAGCTCTACACCATACATATCTGCTTGTCCTGCTATTAGTCCGATATGGCCGTTATATAAGTCTCCGAATTTTATTTTTGCAACTAAATTCTTATTGAACAATCGACTCTCCTTTTCTGCTTCAAATGAAAAGTTGGTAATATTAAGTTCTGCAAATAACCCTTCGAGAATTCCTTTCAAATGCGCATAAGATTTTCGAGTGGCGATTGCAAGGTGTCGTTTTTCAATCGGCAATTCCCCATCGTTTTTTTTGTACGTTTTTGCGATTTCAAAAAATGAAAGACTTGGTCGCTTTCCTTCATTTTGCTCAATGTTTTCTACAAGCGACGGTAGGAGTAAAGTTTTCAAATATTCAATATTCTCAGAAATTGTATTTTTCAATTTTAAGAATTCTTTTTCTTCATAATTAGTTCGATCAATTGTTTGTTTTGAAATCATTGAGTAGTTGTATGCTTCCTGAAGACCTGTATGTTTTAGATAATATTTTGCTTTTCGTTCAACGGCAAAAGTCTTTTGTAGTGTTTGATCTGCACTCATCGCTCGAGTGGATTGTAGTTTCCCAACAATGTTAAAGTATCCATAAATTCGAGCAATTTCTTCGGCAATATCTTGCCAGGTTTCTACGTCACGAATTCGGTATGAGGGAATGAGAATATCTAAAGCATCTCCTTTTATAGTCGTTTCAAACCCAATATTTTCAAGAATTTCTTGCATTTTTTTGGCCGCAACGGGTTCTCCAATAAGAGAGTTGATTTTTTGTACAGAAACAGTAATGTTTTTTGGTTTTACAGGCTGCGGGTATATATCGATGACATCTGAATCCACAGTTGCCGATGCATACTCCTTAAGCAACCCAACTCCATAAACCAATGTTGACTCAATTCTTTCAGGATCTAGCCCCTTTTCAAAGTAGGTTGCGGCAATAGTTCTTTGCCCTGTTGTCATAGAAGTTTTTCTAATTTTTTTTGGATCGTATGTTTCTAGTAAAAGAAGCACGTTTTTTGTTGAGTCAGAAATCATAGAATCGTAGCCGCCCATAATACCAGCCAAGTCAGTTAAGTTGCCCGATCCGTCCTCGATAACAATATCGCCACCCGGAAGTATAATTTCTTTTTCATCAAGTGTTTTTACTGTTTCGCCTTTTTTACTTTCTCGTATGTGAAGTTTATGATCTACGATTTTGTCGTAATCAAATGTATGATTTGGTTGGCCCAATGAAAGCATAAGGTAATTGGAAATATCGACGACATTATTAATTGATTTTATATCGCACATGGTAAGACGCTTACTGATTAATTCAGGAGACTTCCCTATTTCTATATTAGAGAGGATGATCGCGGTTACTCGAGAAGCTAGTTTAGGATCAAGTAGTTTAATCTCTGCGGTGAGCTCTCCTGTCAGTTCACCAAGAGATTTAAACGTATATTTTTCCAACGGATTAAACTTCAGTTTTGCTTTTTTTCCAAATTGGGGCAGAATCGCGCTCGCTTCTTGCGCAATACCATATACGCTCGCGCTGTCGATTCTATTCGAAGTAACTTCAATATCTAATGAATAATCATCATCAATTTTTTCCACACGCTCAATAGAAGGACCACACAATGAAAGATATTTTTGCAGCTCATATGGATCTGCATCGGTATCCAAATATTCAAGCAGCCAATTGTGGGTAATTTTTATATTCATATTAAAACTGTTCTAAAAATCTAATATCGCCGCTATAAATAGTTCGCAAATCGTCTAGTTTTAGTCCGCCTTTCATCATGTATACACGTTCAATTCCAAAACCGAATGCGAAGCCACTATATTTATTAGTATCAACTTTCCCTTCTTTCAAAACATTTGGATGAACCATGCCGGCTCCTCCAAGTTCAAGCCATCCTTGCTTGCAAAGTTTACATTTTGCATCCTTTTTCAAAAATCCGGTTCCATCGCAAATGTCACAACTAATATCGACTTCAAATGATGGTTCGGTAAATTGGAAATGATAGGGGCGCAAACGAGTTTTTCTGTTTGGTCCAAAGAAGTTAGTAGCAAAGTAATCGATTGTTCCTTTTAAGTTCGCAATGGTAATTCCCTCATCAATACATAGTCCTTCGAACTGATGAAACATAGGAGTATGCGAAACATCCCAGTTAGGGCGGTATGTTTTGGAAATATTGATCATGGCAATTGGCGGTGTTTTAACACGCATCATTTCACGAATTTGGCCATTTGAGGTGTGTGGAGTAAGAACCATTCGACCGTGTTTTGCATGTGCTGGGGCTTCTACAAAAAACGTTTCAAAATCGTCTCGGGCTGGGTGCCCGGGGGGCATATTTAAACTTTCAAATGAAAAATATTCCCATTCAACTTCCGGATATGACTGGCGAGCAAAGCCGATTCGCTCAAAAATTGCACTAATCTCCTCAATTGCGTACGTAACTAAGTGTAAGCTCCCTTTAGGAGGCTTCTCGCCTGGAAGTGTTACATCGGTCCATACATTGTTAAGTGAAGCGTCGGTGAGTTCTTTTTTCTTATTTTCAACTACTGCGGTAATTTCATCTTTTACCTCATTAACCATCTTCCCATACGATCCTCTCTCCGAGTCACTCACATCCTTCATATCAGTAAACAATTTATTCACAAGTCCCTTACGACCTAAATAATCGATTTGGAGTTGCTCAAGAGTGGAAAGTGAGGTAATAGAGGAGAGTTTTTGACTAAATGTCGTAAGAATGTCGCTTTTTTTGGTGGGCATAGAAAGTTACTTGTTGACTTCAGCCACGATCTTTTCAAACAGGGCCGGTTCTTCAACGGCAAGTTTGGCAAGTACCTTTCGATCAAGCTCAATATTTTTCACTTTAAGCTTGTTAATAAATGCACTGTAGGTAGTGTTCATAGAGCGTAGTGCACTATTCAAACGAACAATCCACAATGTGCGGAAATTTGATTTTCGATCTTTTCGACCAGCAAAGGCATATTCACCCGCGTGCAATACCGCTTCCATAGCTGAACGGAAGTGTTTGCGACGGGTCATTCGATACCCTTTTGCAAGGTCCAAGACTTTTTTATGATTTCTGTGCGATTTAACGCCACCTTTTACTCGTACCATATTATTTTCCTAACATTCGTCGAATTTTTTTCTTAAAGATACCTTGTACTGAACGTACGGCCTTTAAGTGACGAAGTCTTTTTTTTGATTTGTTGCTCTTTAAATGTCGAGCACCATGCGCACGATGTAAAATTTTACCCGTTTTGGTCATTTTAAATCGTTTGCTTGCTGATTTTCTAGTTTTTAATTTATTTCCCATATTAACTTTTCTTTCGGCGAACAAGTACACATAATAGTACTCTTCCCGCAAATTTTGGCTCGCTTGAAACTGCGCTATCTGGAACTGATTCAATAAATTTCTTCATTAAATCGAACGCCATGTTCTTTTTTCCAAGCTCTCTTCCTCGTAAACCGAGCTTTATTCGTACCTGATTTCCTTCGCCAATAAACTCTTTAGTTTTTGCTCGCATTCGTTCCAAATCGTTTGCGCCGATAAAGAGTGATATTTGCACATCTTTAGTCGAACTTTTCTTCACGCCTTTTTTCGCTTCCTTTTTCTTTTTTTCCTCTTGATACAAAAACTTCTGGAAATCGATAAGTTTTGCTACTGGTGGTTGCGCTTGTGCTGCAATTAACACCAAATCGACTTCTTTTTCGCGGGCGAGCGCTAAGGCATCGTCGCGTTTCATGACTTCAAGTTGGTGACCAGTTTCATCGATTAATCTCAGTTCAGGTGCGGAAATATGCTCATTTCTGACATACCAAACCCGCGTGTCTTTTTTAAAGCGATTATTGTTTGTTCTCAATGTGGTTTGATAACTTGTTAGCAAATTCTGCTAGCGACATAACTCCTAGATCCTGTCCTTCTCGTGTTCGAACCGAAACATTCTTGGCTTCAACTTCTTTCTCTCCTATTATACACATGAAGGGCACCTTTTGCAATGTGGTTTGCCGAATCTTGGCGCCAAGCGTTTTATTGTCAGAATCGACAAAAACGCGGACTCCGTGAGTTTTCAATTCGTTAGCAATTTCTTGGGCGTAATCAGCGAACTTATCGGATACTGGAAGAATTGAAACTTGTACGGGCGCAAGCCAAAATGGAAACGCTCCTGCATAGTGCTCGATTAAGAAAGCCATGAACCGTTCATGCGTGGAAAGTGGTGCGCGGTGAATAACAAATACTTCATTGTTCTCTGCTCCGGTCTCATCCGTATAAGAGAGATTAAAACGTGATTTTGCAGCAAAATCGAGCTGAATGGTCGACATAGTCTCTTCGCGCCCGATAATTGACTTAAATTGAACATCAACCTTTGGACCGTAAAACGCGGCTTCATCGGCAACTTCTTCAAACTGATATTTTTCTTCTTGCAGCACTTCTCGAATAACTTGCTCGGTATATTCCCAGTTTTCAGGTTCATCAATATATTTTTCTTTATGCGCTTTGTCCCATTTGGAAAGCCGGAACCAATAATCTTTTAGTCCAAACATGTTGAAATATTCGGTTGTGAGTTTTAAGACTTTTTTGAATTCTTCTTTTACTTGATCTTTTCGCAAATAAATATGAGCGTCGTTCATGGCAAGGGCCCGAACACGTAGGAGCCCGGCAAGCGTTCCAGACATTTCATTGCGATACACCGTTCCATACTCTGCAAGTCTCAGTGGTAACTCTCTATATGACTTGGGTGTGTGAAGGTAGATCCGATGATGATGCGGGCAGTTCATGGCTTTTAAATAGTACGTGCCATCATCCATAACCATCGGTGGGAACATGCCTTCTTTGTAGTATGGTAGGTGTCCAGAGGTTGTGAATAGCTCTTCTTTTGCAATATGCGGAGTAACAACTCGAACATAGCCATCTTTCTCTTCCATTTGAATGGCTAATTTCTCGATTTGATCGCGAATAATCGTTCCATTAGGAAGCCACATAACCAGTCCTTTTCCAACAACGTCGTCAATGAAAAATAATTGCTGTTCTGCTCCAATTTTTCGGTGATCTCGTTTTTTAGCTTCCTCGAGGAGTGTTAAGTGTGCATCAAGTTCCTCTTTAGTCGGGAAAATAGTTCCGTAAATGCGAGTAAGCATCTTATTTTTTTCGCTTCCGCGCCAATATGCGCCTGCAACGGAGAGGAGTTTGAAGTGTTTAAGTTCTTGACTTGGATGTTCGCAATGTCCGCCTTTACATAAATCCCAGTAATCGCCGGATTTATAAAAAGTAAGCGTTTCTCCGTTTTGTGAAAATTCATCGATCAGTTCATGTTTATATGGATTGTTTACGTATTCCTTCTTTGCGTCTTCAGGAGTGAGTTCGCTGCGCTCAAATGATTCCCATTTTTTCACAAGCTCATGCATTTTTTGCTCAATTTTGGCAAAATCATTTTCTGAAACTGGGTGTTCGAATTCAAAGTCAAAATAAAAACCGTTTTCAATAGCAGGACCGATGGTACGCTTAGTACTAGGCCATAACTCCATAACAGCAGCTGCAAGCAAATGAGCAGCCGAATGACGCAGATTATCTAAATCAGAATTGTTTGACATATATGCAATTATACACCACTTACTTTCTATCGATTGCCCATCTAATTTGAGCACGAGTACCTGTAGATGATTGTTTCCCAATTGTGTCAAGTTGTAGCATTTCTTTATAGGTGTACCATCCGTAGTTGTTAAGTTCATCATTAATTATAACTTTTGGTTTTCTTGATAAAGTAACTAAAAAAATAAGTCCTAATCTACTAGGTCCTTTATCTTCTTTTTTCCATGAATAACTATGTAGAAAGTCAGGCTGCAGTGATTTTGGTATCGTAATATTTACTTCTTCTTTTACTTCGCGAATAATTGCATTTTCTACCGTTTCCTCTGGTTCGACTTTTCCACCTAGATTTTGCCATTTACCGGGAAAAATATCATCATTGTGTTTTCTTTGTACCAAAAGAAATTGATTGAAGTGTTTAATAACGATGATGACAGAAACAAGCATGTGTTTATGCATATATTGTTGAGATTTTATTCTGATTTTTATCATCCAAAATAAACCGGGCAAGGATTTTGTACGTGTCGTAGTCAAAAATTCCGTCACTCTCCCCTACCAAACACCAATTATCTACTTCAAATACCTCTGATTTACCGGTTGACTCCTCCACGATCTGTATTGGACCTTCAAATGGCCAGCGTTTAATTTTTGTGGCAAAAAACGCCTGCAAAAATCGTATGTTATATTTCACCGGCAGCTCTTTATTAGTACACGCACCTTTACAGACTCCTAATTTAGAAGAAAAACAGCTCCCAGTTCCTTTGGAAATGCCCATTAGATTCTCGCACAGTCCATGCTCCTTGCAGATTGCTACAAGCAACTCTTTTGCCTGCCGTTTTGTTTTACACACGGCCAAAATATTATCCAATTGATCTTGGCCAATCGCAGAGTGACTCTCTATGGTAACTCTATCATACCCATTTTCATCCGTTAGCTTCGTTAGAACAGTTATCTCACGTTTCATCCGCAACATTCGATTATATGTAGGCTGCATTTCTTTTATCAGTTTAGATTCCTTTATAAGTGCACCTAATTCCCCCGCGGTCTGAATTGTCTCAACGCGTCGTAATTGTTGGGCAATATTCATTTCTTTTGTAGACTTACCATCCGATGTAAAATGCGACATAACTCGATTTCGAATATTAGTACTCTTTCCTACATATAATGGAGTATCTGATTCGCCATAGAAAATGTACACCCCAGGAGTTTGTGGGATATCGTCTAAAATTGCATTTGAAACATTGAGTGGAATAGAAGGCTTTTTGAGAATGGTATTTACCGCCTTTTGGAGTGTTTCTTCGGAAAAATTTTGTTGCGTTTGCGTAAAAAACTCGAACATAACTCTAGAATCGTCTAGCGCTCGGTGCCGGCGCTCACAATTAATGTTAAATCGCTCAATAATACTGTCTAAATTATGGCGTTTGTACCGTGGGTAGAGTAATCGAGAGAGTCGTACGGTGCACAGTAAAGGAGAGCTGTATGAGATTTCGAATCTTCCAAATTCTTGTCGAATGAATCCATAATCAAACCGCGCATTATGCGCAACAAAAATGGAACCTTCTAAAAATTTGTAAATATCCGGGTAAATAGCCTCAAAGCTCGGCGCGTCTTCAAGGTCCGAGGGAGAGATACCGGTGATACTCGTTATAAACGGAGAAACATGCGCATTCGGATTAATGAGCGACTCATACGTGTCCACAACTTCATTATCAACCACTTTAAGCATTCCCACTTCAATAATCCGATCGTGGGTTACGCTCGTTCCGGTAGTTTCAATATCAACAAAACAAAGGGGCTTATCGAACAACATAGTAGTAGGTAATAGTACAGGAAGTATCTGAAGGGGTCAAGTTCGAGGAGTGTGGGCAGTACAGGACTTGAACCTGTGACCTTTGCAATGTCAATGCAACGCTCTAGCCAACTGAGCTAACCGCCCGATTGGACTATTATATCAAATATCTTACTGAACTGATCGTGCGTTTGAAAGTTCTTGTGACATTGAATATGAAGTTCCCTTCTTTTTAGATCGGGCAGCAAATGCAGAACCTCGTTTTGCTTTTTTAGTTTCCATTGCAGAAAGCCATGTTTTAGCTTCACCTAACTTAGAGGTTAAATTGCGCAACACAAACAAGAATACTTCAAGAATATTTTCAATATACGATCCTTTTTTGTTTCCTTCTGCCACACCGGTAATTAAAACTTTTTCTATATCTTTAATTTCAGATTGAATTGATTTGTTATAGTTTTGAATAACATCAACCTGCTCTTTTACTTGGGCAAGCAATGTATCTACTTTTTTAGCATTTTCAACATTTTCAATGTGGTGAACCTGACTAAAAATAGTGAATTCAGTTCGTGGTTGTTTATTTTCAGGTGCAGTCGGAGTAGGACGGCGCTCGCCGTAAGAACGCACAGCCGTATCTATCTCCAAAGGATTTTTTACGAACTTGCTTTTTTTTGTGCCAAGTACAGGAAAATTCATAAGCCTCTATTATACTACAGGACGTTAAGTACGTCAAGGTACACGTGCTTGAGGTAAGGATATCAAAGGCTGAGCAGATGGTCAAGTGTTTTTTGTCGTTTTATGACTGTTGCATAAAAATATGCATTTTTTTGTGCCTGTTCTTTTGCTTTCGGGTCGGTAATGTTACCAAGCATTGCTGCCAAATCAGATTCCTCAACCGTAATTTTAGCTTCATCGCTAATTTTCTCGAGTCCGAGTTCAATTTTGTACATATCTTCAATTTCATGCTCAAATTGGGCTTTCATAGCTTCGAGCGTTGTATTTTTTGAACGAGCATATTCTTCAACGGTCATGCCGATTTGCTTTACGTCGTCGAGGAGCTGAGTAAGTCGGCGATTTACTTCGTCTTTCATGATCAAATCAGACATTTCAACGGTAGAATCATGAGCTAACTTATCTAAGATAGCATTCAACATTTTTCGCTTATTTTCTTCAGCTTTATTTTTGTCTTCAGGCTTTACTTCCTTACCTGGAACCCAAATTTCATCTTTTTTCATGTCGCCTTTAACATCTTTTACAATTTTTTTGTAGTCCCCTACTGTTACCACCGGTCGAAGAGCCAATGTAATCTTAATTACCCAATCTTCGCCTTCCTTGCCGTT
Organism: uncultured Gammaproteobacteria bacterium; assembly: GCA_964422025.1. GTDB lineage: Bacteria > Patescibacteriota > Microgenomatia > UBA1406 > HO2-37-13b > 2-01-FULL-39-24. Next base: position 206,792 of record CAYQYZ010000001.1, on the reverse strand, counting down.
TACGAGCTCAACGTGGGGTTGTGTGGCAGGTGTTAATGATTCTTTTTTAAGAACTTCCTCATAAGCGACAGGAATTAACTCGCCAATTACTTTTTCATATACTTTCTCTCGATCAACCAGTTTTGAAGCCATATCCTTAGGAGCTTTTCCTTTGCGGAAGCCTTCGACTTCAACTTCCGTTAGCGCTTTATCGAATGTAACATCGAACTCTTTTTTAATGACATCTTTGTCTAATGTAATCAAAAGTTCAATTGTTCCCTTGCCCAAATCTTTTTTTGTGTAGGTTTTCATAAGAGTATATTATAGCAGATACGATTATTTATTCGTTCACATCTGGGGTTGCTGGCAGACAAAATCCTCCAACACGTGTTGCGGTGCCACGATGCTGATCAGGATTCCATTCGATGCAATAGTCAACTCCATTGTATGTCATTGAGCTATCGAATATTATTGTGCCAGTGTTTTGGTCAAATCGACGAGTTACATTTGCACAGTAATCAAGTCCATCGGCAAGACCTACGGGAACAAGTTTGCCAAGTGAGGTGAAACAGCCGATAGGTCCACATTGAGCTGTATCAAGATCTTCTTCATGCGCAGTCCGAGAGTAAATAAGCGAAATAGCACCTGCTAAAAAAACTAGCGGACCAGCGTTGGTTTTTGCCCATGTAGTAGCCGCCCGAACTCTTTCGATTGCACTATTTCTTATTACTATTGCTTCCATATAGTATTTTACTATAAAAACTTTGTGATGCAATACTATTTTATTTATTAGCAGTAATCATGTAGTAGCCGCCGATTTTATGCAATGCTGAGACTGTTTTGTTTTTGCTATCAACTACTGATGTTGGCAATAATTTCCACGTAACACCATCTATTGAAGTGGCTATTTTTAGACCCTTTGGTGAAAATTTTGTTTTTGGGCGACCCGGTGGAACAAGTTGGGAGTCGGTATAGCTTAACGTAATAATAGAAGGCTTTTTTTGCAATTCAGGGATTATTTTTGCAGGTTCAATGGAACTTCCGGTTGGAGCATACGCTTTATACCATATATTTTGAACATTTCCTACTTGCCAATAAATACCTGCGCTTGTTTTTATACCAATATGCGTGCCGCCTGCATACACTGCATTAGTTTTTACTGTGCTTTTACTAAGACCATTTGTCATAGGGTTTGGCAATATGTTATTAGGAAATGATGCTGCAATAGCTCGAGCCGAAAGGAAAGCATTGAATGTTAGAGTGTTCGGTTCAATTATCGAAAATACTCGTTGACCAAACGTATTTGAATCTTTTACTGATGACATAACTCCTCCACCATTACTTCCACCTGATCCCTGAGGAATTTGAATTGTTTCATTGCTGTTATTGTTAGGGGCTGGAGTAGCAGAAGGGCCCTGTGTTGGAGTTGAAGTTGGAGCAGTGGCAATGGTGAATTCGTCGGTGCTGTTGGAAGAAACATTCGATGAATTGTCAGTTGTCCGTACATACATCGTGTGTGATCCAACAGAAAGTGTTGATGGTGTACAGGTAAATGTTTCACTTGCTTCATCAAATGTTCCATCATCAGCGATACATGCAGACCAACTCCCCCCTGTTCCATCCATTTGAAATTCAACACTTGAAACCGTACCCGAAACATCGGTAGAAGTTCCTGAAAGCGTAGGAGTTGTATCGGTGGTCGGATCGGTAACAGCTGTAAGTGTAAGTGACGGAGCAGTTCCATCAGTTACAGTAAAAATAGCCGTATTATTTGTTCCCGATTGCGATCCATTTGTAGCTCTAATAAACATGCGGTAGCCACCCGGCGAAAGGGTACTGGTTGTACAGGTAAATGTATCTATTGTCTCATCAAAGGCTCCATCATCGGCAATACAAGTTCCATCATAATTCGGGACTATATTTCCTTCACTAGCTACTTGGCTGTCAGCAAGTCCGAATGATACTCCAGTAAGTGCGGAAGCTCCATCTTCTGCCAGTGCTCTTCCCGATATAGTTGGCGTTGAATCAGATGTTGTCGCGCTAAAGCTCATGGTGTCAATACTTACAGCTGGGGCTCCTCCAGTTCCATAATATCGCAAAATAAAATCGAGTTTATTTTCCGTCAAAACTTTTTTTGGAATACGAATTTCACATGTTTGGTGTTTGTATGGTACTTTACTTGTTAAGCCGAAACTACATTTTCCGTGTTTATCTTGATAGTCATCAACGCGGTATTCGACTGGCTCTCCTGTTTTTGTATTTTGTGCAAAAATTTTTAACCAATCAGGGCCAAATTCATTTGTATTGTCGAGAGTAATGTCGACAGCAAAATATACGTAGTCCGCATCGTCTTTAATGTATATATGCGTATTATTCGAAGGGTGACCTGTTCCGGCTGTCCAAAAAGGCGAATACTTGGGGGTAGCAAATCCATCGACTTCAGTAAGCAGACCATCTATAGTCAAAGAGCCATTATTTTGAAACGTATATGACTGTAATGGAATTGCCCAATCAGGGAAACGAAAAGCATTTTTCTCGGGCGATTCATATTCATTTGCCTTTAACGAAAGCGTTGCAACTTGCTCACATTCTTCTGGAATTTTCCATAAAAGTTCAATGGGTTTTTCGTGGTTAACGACAACATTGTGGTCATCCAAGAGAATATCATTGAGCACACTTTCTTCCGTATCTACGTAGCGCGCATATTCAGGCGTAATAATTGTTCCACAAGCACGTAGTTGTACAAATTCAATATCTCCGTATGAAACGGTATTTTGATTGATACGAACTTTGATTTGATTGTTTTGTGGAATTAACTGAAAATCTTTTGTTTGATACTCAACTGAATAATTAGCATCGTGTTTTTGTTCCCACTGGTCATTCAGATATTGAGCTATGTGAAAAGAACCTTGAGCAACTTTTGGCTTACTGTTTCTGTACGTGTGAAATATTCCAGTCATCGTTAGTACTGTAACTAATGTGATGAATACGTTACGAATGAATTGTGGCTTTGTAAGCATGCTACATGTAAATTAGAACAATTTAAAGTGGTTCAAAATTTTTTGGAAAAACGAAGTGTTATTGATAATCGGCTTATTAGTTAGATTAACCTCTTTTTTCACAGGTTTTAATTTTAAAACTGGACTTTCTAAAAAATCTTGTTGACGCTGTATATCAAATAGCTCACGGACTGTACTATTTAATTTCAAATATGGCGTGCCAACTATCATGTAGTAGCCACCAATTTTGTTTATTGATGCAACAGTTTTATTTTGTGTATCAACAACTGAATTCTGTAGTATTTTCCATTTTATCCCATCTGAGGAATAAGCTAATTTAAGATTGTGTTGCGGGAAAAAGTATCCAGGAACGCCTGGTGAAGCAAGGTCATGATTACTGTAGGTCATCGAAATTATCGAAGGATTCATTTGCAATGACTCTGCAACTGTTGCACGATTATGAAATGAATGAAACCACACTTTTTTTACTTCAGAAATTTGCCAATATGCCCCAATGCGTATTAAGCTTTTCTTAACTTCATTTTCAACAGTAATAAAACTATCAAAGGGAATTGTATTGGCGGAAACTATTATAGAAACTATATTGGATCCACCTCCTGAATTTTTTACAATTCCTGCTTCGTTTCTGACTAAATGTGGACGACTTTCAGATGCATTGTTATTGCCGTTGGAAGTATCGTTTAATTGGAATCTGTGTTGAAAGTAATTTGCAACCGGAGTCCATATTCCTTTAGTGTCTTGTGCTCGTATGAATACATCATGCGGAATTGTAAAGTGGGGGCGTCCGTCGAGTGCTGAATGTGAACATGTAAATTCTTCTGTGTTAGAGTTGAAAGCCCCATCAACTGCATTACAATCAATCCAAGCATTTTCAAAGTCCGTCGATACCGTAGCTGTAAGATTCCCAAATGATCGTTGATGTCCCCATTGAACCCGTGCTATTGATGTTGGATTGTTTGGTGCAGTAACAAGCCCTTTAAAAGTAAATGGCTTTCGAATATCTCCAATAGTTTCACTATGAGTTATAACATGCGGAAAATAATCTATGACGTGTAGGTACCCTGTTCCAGATGGAATAGTGATTGTGTGCATTGGTTGGCTCATAATTAGATCAAGCTGACCATCTAGATTTATATCATCAATTACTGTAGACAAACCCAGATAATGATACGAATCTTGGCCGTCATACCGAAATGAGTAATTAGAAGAGTTGAGTAGGTCGATTGTATTTCCTGTGCCAGTTAATGAATTAAAAAGATCGTTGAAAATAACAAAAACAGATCCGGCATTTGTAAAACTCCCAACGTCTCCGTTTGCAGTTCCCGCAACAATATCTCGCTGGCCATCATTATCTAAATCACCTGTGAGCGTCGTATAAGAACCAAAACCATCACCGATGACTGGTCCATCAAAGCGGAGATTCCATTTTGAAGTATCTGAGAGCTGAAAAGTATTACCAGTTCCAGAATAAGTAGAGATTATGTCGTCGTAAACAGCATACAAAGACCCAGAACCAGAACGTCCATTAAAATCAGCTCCGAAGGCACCGAGTAAAAAATCAGGATATTCATTGTTATTTATATCAGTTACAGATTTTCCCAATGCTCCGAGTTGATCTCCGGCTGTAGCTCCATCAATTCGTAGTGTCCAATTTGTGCTTTCTGCCATATCTATTGTGTTCCCTGTCCCAGCGATTGATCTAAACAATGATGACTGCACAATGTAAACTGAACCCGAATTTGTTTTTGAATTAAAATCAGCTTCACCCGCTCCTAGTGTAAGATCTACAAAACCATCATTGTCTATGTCGACCACTTCGTGTTGTCCTCGACCTAATAAGTTGTTTGCAACAGCTCCATCAAACCTTAGATTAAAGTTACTGGGTGTAGAAAGATCTACTGTATTTCCAGTTCCGACATAATCCATTAAAAGTGAATTATAAAGCGCATAAATTGATCCAGATTTCGATCTGCTATTATTATCAGCAAAAAAAGACCCGATTAATAGATCATTCTTAGAATCGTTGTTGATATCTTTAACAGTCAATGAGTCTAGGGAAAGTAAATCATCTGCAGCGGCACCGTCAATACGGATAGAATATGATGAGGAATTAGCTAAGTCAAAGATATTTCCTGCTCCTTCACTTGCTGAGTAAATACTATCATAGATAATGTATACAGATCCAGATTCTGATCGAGAATTGTAATCAGAACTTGATGAACCAACAATTATATCTGGAATATTGTTATTGTTAATATCTGCAACTTGAACACCGGTTGTTGCTAATTGATCGCCAGCAACTGCCGCATCAAATCTGTAAGAGTAATTAGTTGGATCTGACAAATCAATCGAGTTTCCCGTTCCTACAAGATCGGCAAATAGTTCATGCTTGATTACATAAAGCGATCCGGAATCTGCTCGGGAATTGAAGTCGGCACTATAATCACCAACTATAATATCTTTTGATCCATTGTTATCAATATCCTTAATAACAACGCTGATCGCGTACCCTAAGGTTGAATTTGCAGGTCCAACAAATCTGATATTCCAATTTGCCGTATCTCCCATGTCGTATGTGGTAGCAAATGATGGAGCGGGGAAAAGCATGCAGATAAAAAACGCAGCAATAGATAGTGTAAATTTATTCATTATATTCAGATCATTGTAACATGCAATTAACTTCAAAAATAATTCGATTTTATGCCTTTTCATCATAACTGAGTATTTACTTTATTAAAACGTATCAATATTTTTAAAATTAATATCTCGAATAGGCCTAAAGTAGGCTTGGAAGTAGTGGAAGTGAAATGTTCGGCAAAAGGTCTGTCTATGGTGCTCGGGAGAGGACTTGAACCTCCACGCCGTTTAAGGCACAGGTTCCTAAAACCTGCGTGTATACCAATTTCACCACCCGAGCAAACAATTGTTCCTTATACTCTGCGTGTATACCATCCGCCAGCTGGCGGATCACCACCCGAGCAAGAAGTATATTATAACAGTCTATCAAGCTTTTTCATTTTAGCTTCTTCTTTATAGAATTGATCCATGAAATATTGTACACGGACTGACCAAGTAGGAGATTCGGCGTATTTGCGACCAACGTCGTGAATGTCTTGGGCTCCTTTATCGTAATAATTCTCGCGCAGTGCCTTACTTATCGTATAAATCGCATGATCCCAGCTTTGTAACCCAATATACCCCCCACCCCATCCCCATGCGTTGTAATTGCCGGGAATCATATGGCGACCAAAAAAGCTTTCAAGCCCTGAAATCGAGATTAATAAATAGGGGTCAATATTGTATTCATACGCGTATTTTACAAACGTATCAGCTTCCCCAACTAACTGAGAATTATAGCGAGTTAATACTTTTTCAATAACCCGTTGTTTTAACAAATATTCCTGAGATTTACTGGTTTCTGAACCGGGTAAAATAATGCTTGCAGAAGGCTCTGAAGTGGTTCCATTGGCAAATACAGGAGAGCTCAAATTGAGCGTAAACAGCAGTAAAATTGTGGCTAAAACACGTCGTTTCATAGTAATTACAACCTCTATGCTATAGGATATTCTTTACTACAAAAAAAGATCCCAGAGCATGTCGGTAAAGCTATCGACAAACCCTAGGATCTGTATAAAGTATACCACGTCCTATAGAAATGTCAAGTAGTATTTTTACTCCACATTTCCGGTCTGTTCAATAGTTTTATTCAAGTGCTTTTAAGAAATAATTCACTGCATGCGCCCAGGTTCCCGGTGAACTAGGGGTATAGCGTTCCATAATAGCACTTGCAGTGTAAAGCCCTTTATCGACATAGTTCTTTTTTAATCCAGCGGCTACTGTTTCAATAGCTTCGGGGTACGATGAGAACATCGTAACCTTATCGCCATAGATCCCCCATCCCCAGCAGTTATGGCTTCCCGGAGGGATTCTTACACAACCTTGAGACTCTTGCATAGCGATGGCAGGTAATACTCTGTAATCGATACCATACTTGTCCTGGACCTCTACAAGAACATCTGCATAGTCGTACAGCGGTGAGTTATATTTTCGAAAAAAATTGCGCAAATTAGCTGCTCGGCCATCAGCCACGGTTACTTCATCGCTTATTGCTCCTAGCACGAGCGGAGCCGCTGAGAGCGTGAATTGCTTATTGGGATTTTGAGCAATAGAATCAATTTCAGTAAGAATATTCTGTCGGTGCGCATGAATCGTGAATCCACTGTAATATTTTATAACCAGTACCATATTGATTATGACAATAAGAAAGAAGCTGGAAATTAAAAGTACCGGACGTGGTATACGCATATATTAATCTTACGGAAGTGTGTGGGGATTGTCAAATTTATATACTATTATCTGGGTTGGATTGAATAGATTTGTGGACTTTTTCTTCATCCTCCAGAATACCTTTTCTAATTTCTTCAACATCCACTCCTTCACTAGCTAGCCAATCTTTGTGGAGTCGATATAAATGTTCAGTAAAATCAATCACATCAGGATCAATATGGCGATCAGATGGAAATAAAATTTTTCTACCTGAAGCCTTCTCGTAGTTACCCCGTGTAGTACGATGATAGTCCATTACTCCTTCAAAGGTTCGAATACCTTTCAATCCATCTCCAGGCTTCCCACAAATATCTGAAATAAGCACTATACGCTCTTCAATTGAAGAGTCAACGAGTGTTTGCTGTGCCAAACTTTTCAAAGCTCTTTGTAATTCCTCTGGTGATGCGTTGGGATGATGTGATCGAAATTCATGTAAAAAACGCCGGGTAATTTTTGTGTGAGCAAGAGCCGATGGCATAGCAGCAACAATATCTTTTCTCATTCCTAATTGAGTTAAAACCATGTCTCCGGCAATATCATGTCGAAGTGCGCGGTGAGTTATGCTCCGGCCAAGATCATGTCCGAGTGCAGCAATTTCAAGTAGATCGCTATTTAGATCAGCGTAGGCCGGATTGCCTGTTGCTTTAAGTGCATCTCCAAATTTGTGAGCAAATCTTCCGGCGAGTGCAAGGTGCGTTTTTGATTTGACGTCTTCATCGGATGAAGATGGAAATGTAACATTAATCAAAGATCTCATAATTTCCACTTCATGTTCACCAATAGGTGTATCCTCAATTACAAGATTTGAACCTGCAATAATTGAAGTGCCTTGTGATACAACAGTTTCAAGTTTATCTTTTGTGTCCAAACGGTCATTCTTACGATCCTCAAAAGTATTCAGTTGATCCATGTATGGAGTATATCAGATAACCAAATAGCTTTGTTATAATCTATCAATGATCTCATTTATATATTTTGACGTCGGTGGAGTTGCGATGCTCGATTTTTCAGGTACAAATAAATGGGAAGAATTGAAAAAAGAAATGGGCGTGAATGAAGACAACAATGCGGCATGGGAACATGTGTGGAGTCGATATAAAAATAAAGTGTGTCTTGATTGTGATGTAGATTCACTGGTTCCTCTATTTAGATCCGAGGTGGGACTTGATTTACCTGAGAACTATTCATTGCTCAATAGTTTTATAAAAAGATTTACGGTTAACACGTCAATTTGGCCGGTGGTCGATGCTGTTGCAAAAAAGTATCGAATTGGACTTTTGACGAACATGTATCCGCGAATGCTTTCAACATTATTTGAACAGAAATTAATCCCCCCAAAGGAAAAATGGGAAATAATTCTTGATTCAAGTGAGATTGGATTTCAAAAACCTGACAAGAGATTGTATGAAATTGCTCAACAAGTATCAGGAGTTAAAAATGAAGAAATTTTATTTATAGAAAATAGTCTGGAGCATTTACAAGCAGCTCAAGATTTTGGATGGCAAACGTTTGCGTATGATTCACAGACTCCTAATGAGTCTTCCAGAGAACTAATGAATGTGCTAAATAAAAATAGAATCTAGTTACCTCTTCATTCTCTTATTGCACCCACTACTTCATTAATAATAAAGTCGGCATCCTGCACAAGCAATTTAATATACCCAGTATTTTCAAATTTTCGAATAGAATCATACGTTTCTATATTTAATTTAATCAATAGATTTCTTAATATGGTGCCGTGAGTAATTACCAGTATTGTCTTGTCTGTATATGTAATTGCAAGTTCTTGTAAGAAAAGCATAAATCGAGTGATCGCCTCATTTGGAGTTTCTGCAGAATCAGAGATTTTGTAATCCATTCGTTGCTCGTTGCTTAAATTTTCCCATTCAGTAAATAATGCCAGAAAGTCTTTTGATAGCATTCCCTCATGTTCTCCATGACTTTGTTCTCGTAGTCTATGAGATGCTTCTACAGCTAATTCTCTTTCTAGAGCAACAATTTCTGCGGTCTTTTTAGCACGAAGTAAGTCCGATGAATAAACTGCGTCAAAATGAACATCTTTGAAAATTTTAGAAATGTTTCCGGCTTGAGCAATCCCTTTTTCTGTTAATGTATTCTCTTCTGATTGATTATGTCCTTGAACTAATTCTTTAGTATTCCAAACACTTTGTCCATGACGGACGAGGTAAAATGTGGTAGTTCGAGACATATGACTTAGTGCATTGTGTTAGGCATTTCTTGGTTCTCCGATGGGATTTCTTTAAAAATATGTTCATTTTTTGGTCCGGTAACCGTAAGCATTGCCCATGCCCCCTTGTTCATACGGGCGAGCGCATGATCAACTAAAAGGTATTTACCGGGTACATCAACAGTAAAGTCTACGATAGTTGCTCCTCCGGCTAATACAGCGGTTGTTTGAACGTTTTTTTCAATAGTTCCCCCAATATTTGCTTCAGGATATACGGTGTCAAAAATTTCGCCAATTATGTGAAATGAAGAAATAAGATTAACTCCCCCATTGCCAACGTACATGCGAATTCGATCGCCGACACGCGCCTCCATGCGAGGTGCACGTTCGATCATGCCGTTAAATGTAATATAATTTGGTCTTCCATCAAGAAGTGCTTTGGAATCAAATGGAACGAGCCCTTTTTTTCCTAATTGACCCATTGTATAAAGCTCTCCTTGCATAATATAAAATTCTCTATCTACTTTTGCGAGTGGCTTTTTGGGATCTACAAGAATAAGTCCATATTGCCCGTGAGAATTATGTGTAGATACATTAGGCATGGCACAATGATACACATATAATCCCGGATTTAAAGCCTTAAATTGGAACGTTTTTGTTTGACCAGGTTTAACGTGGGTTAAACTTGCGCCGCCACCAGGGCCGGTAACTGCGTGCAGATCGATGTTATGATCATGCAAGCTCGATGGATGGTTTGTTAAAGAAATTTCCACCGTATCCCCTTCTTTTATACGAAGCATAGGTCCGGGAACTTGCCTGTTGTACGTCCAGTAATTAAAATAAATATCGGGCGCGATTTGCGAGATAACTTCTTGTGCAATCAAATTAATTCTTATTATTCCATCTGAATCAGGTTTTTGGGGTGTTTTAGGAACGCTGTTTGGATCTGCCCCAATGGTGGTAACTTTTTCGAATGCATGTTGATATTTAAAAAAGTTATAAATGCCGCTAAGTGGAATCGATGCGGGTAATTCCCCAGGAGCATGAGAATGGTCAAATGGCGGCATTGCAAATGCTGGAGGATATGTTTTATGAGCAAAGAATCCTACACTTATAGAAAGTCCAAGTACTGTAAGTAATAGTATTACTCGTTTTGAAGTGATTACCTTTGTTGCATGACTATTCTTCAGAAATTCCCACATAAGGGCTCCGATTGATATAATAGCGATTAATGACGCAATTATTTCGAATGCTAGATACGTTAACATAGTTGACTTAGTATATATTGTTAAAATTGCTGAATGCAAGCAGATTAATTTATCACTGTACAGCAAATTATTGATATATAGTTTACGTTATGAAACACACAGAATTTGTTTTGTATGAAAAAGTGTGGATGTATCCTGGAAAGGCGAGTTGGTATTTTGTTTCAGTTCCTCAAAATACTGCAGAAAAGATTACGAATGGATTTGGTGATCTGAAACGAGGTTGGGGATCGCTACGTGTTCGGGTAATCATAGGAAAAACAACGTGGGATACATCGATATTCCCCGATTCAAAAACCGCGACTTATTTACTCCCTATAAAAGTGTCTGTGCGACGCGCAGAAGCTATAGTAGTAGGCAAAAATATAAAAGTGTTTTTGACCATCAAAACGTAGGGATGTATGTGTAATTTGCTATACTTTAGTATGGAACAAAAAAAGGAATTAGCAATCGAACAAATCAATGAATTACTTACAACATTGGAAACTCGATTTGAGAAAAACATGGTTCGGCATGAGGGGCTTGTTTGGAGCAACGTGAGAGCAAAATTAGAGAAAAATTCTGGAAAACTATGGTCATTAAACGAAATGGAACGAACCGGTGGTGAGCCGGATGTTATTGGTTTTAATGCTCAGTCGAATGAATATTTATTCTGTGATTGTAGTGAACAGTCCCCTGCCCTGCGAAGAAGTTTATGTTATGACAATGACGCTTTGGCTTTGCGAAAAGAGTTTAAGCCATCAGGTTCTGCAGTAACGGTTGTTCAAGAAATGGGAATTGAATTGTTAACCGAAGAAGCATATCGCGCACTGCAGAAATTAGGAGAATTTGATACCAAAACTTCTAGCTGGATTAAAACTCCTGAATCAATTAGAAAACTAGGAGGCGCCTGTTTTGCAGATCGTCGATACGATACTGTGTTCGTTTATCATAACGGTGCAGAATCATACTATGCTTCCCGAGGATTTAGGGGATTGTTGAGGGTGTGATGTGAAGTGCTGGGCGGATGGATTAAGTTGTCAAATTTTTTCACAAGTTATCTAATCGAGGGCCTAAAGCGAAATCTTGACCGTGAAAAACAGCCATACCAAATTGCCATGAATCTGTTGATTCCCACAATGAGTAGCCAGCTTTTTTGAATAGCTTTAATAATTCTCTCTGATTTGGATCTATGTAATAGTCATATGGGGAAAAGGACCAAAGGTAATTGTCTCTCAAATCATGCGGAGGAGGCCCCTTAGGATCAAATACTAACTTTTTATCCCCAATTACTACAGCTATGGCTCCTACGTCACTGATTGGATGTGCAAGTAGAGGTAATGTGCCAGAACCGCAGTATGTTAGAAGTGGATTTGGAATTATTGGAAACCCATCTTCATCGAGTTGTTCATGCAATCTTTGATATATTGGAAAACCACGTTCTTCTGCAACGAGATCTTCAATAAATGGAACAATTCCTGCAGCAGAAATTTCCTCACGAAATACTCTTGACGTTACTTTTAATACTGTGTGTTCTCTTTCTGACATTGAGAGATTATACAGCACACATGGCTCATTGGCCTAATTTGCGCAGGATTCAAGAAAGACAGGGTTAAAAACATGCGGGGTGACTGGGCGGACGAATTCAGAACACAAATACCCCATATAGCAATATGATAAACTTATCTGAAATGAATTATAAAAAGATTTTCAAAAAAGCTCTTGTTAAGAAGTACCCTGGCATTTACATATTGCTTTCGATCTTTTTAATTACTGCTATTGTTGTTTTTTGCTCTAATATTCTTACATTTATAGTACCAACATTTGATCAATTTTCTGTATTCCATAGATACAGTAAAATTTATTCGATATCAGATTGGAATTTACCCCATGTTGTGCGAGTAGATATGGATCATGACAGAATCGATGATGTAGTTACTCCATCTGGTTGTGTGTTTATATCGACAATGTATGTTTCTTCGGTGGGCAATAATCCTTCATTTTGCACAGACAATCTTGTACATGAAGGAAAAACACATGGATTCAAAATTCCCCAAGTAAGTGGCAAATTTGTTCGTTCCTTTATAGCTAAAGAGAGTGAAAATTGGTACATCGTAGTACAAACAGTTTCAGAAACAAACAGATATTTTATATCACCCATGGGCTTGGTGCCTGAGCGAGATACTCAAATTTCAGTTGCACTAGATTCGATTCTTTACCTACTTTCTCATCTGTATATACTTGTGCTCTAATGTGATGGAGGAATATTCTAAGAAGGTTGTCACGGGTGACCGGATAGATATTTCGATCCCAAATAGTTTAAATCTAGTTACATTGAAAAAATTCTAAAGCAATATTATCACTATTCAAATTATCTTGACTATATATCCAAGAAACCATTCCTTTGCCAGTCTTCTTCGAAAGTGTGATAAATTCATACTCTTCAGCGTGAAAATCATCTAGCCTTGTATTTCTAATTCCATGAATTATATTTTCGTTATTTTCAACAATTTTATAAAGTTCTTTTACGGGTTCTCCAGGCTGGAGTGATTGCTCAATAAGGGTCATGTTTTTGCTAAAATTCAAAGAAAATTTTATATAGTCAGCTTTAATTGTCATTAGTTCATTATATTTAGATGATTGTGAATTCATTTGAAGATTGGTAAGGACACGACATTCTAAATGTGAAGTGAAACCTTTAAATGGAGTTGTTATAGGGGAATAGCAGTTATATTGAAATGTTTCGGTAAAGTTATTATCTCCAAAGCATAATAATTTCTCGATGGAGTTATCATTAAGTTTTTTCATTCCTAAAGTTTCCTGCCAATGAATGCCGAATAAAAATGAGCAGAAAACCGCTGCTATAAAAACGATAAACAGTGGGATAATTAAGAACGTTACTTTTAATTGCCTGCTCCCTTTAGCCATATTGAAATTATATAGTATGCCGTTATTTGATTCAAATTAATCGCAAGAAAAAAATTGGAGTTCTGAAGTCCATCTTATCTTTGGGTGCTTAACGATGAGCTTCTCGAACCGATCATACAAGAAATGACACAACTTTTTGAAGTTTTCTCAAGTAAGGATTACGCCTTAGCTTCACATTGAGATCTTATCTCTTATAGAGCGATCAGCAATAATCCTAGCTTTTGAACGATAGTCTCCTGGATATGGTGCCCAGCCAAAACCCATTTCAACGATACCTGTAAAGTTTTGCATTTCATCTGGAGAGGCTTGTGTCATGTTGTTTATCAGAAGACCTTCTCCTGGCTTCTTGCTGTTGCTGGCTATTACCATCATGAATGCAAAAGGAGGAAATGCTATTTCTTGACACCAGCGCCATATTCCAGTTTTTTTATCCACTCTCAGCTGTGGCCCATGAATGCGTACATTTGGGCCAAAGTAAATTGTCATACCTATCTCTAATCCAGCAGGTAGTTTTTCTGTAGACTGTTCCAAAATTATCCTGCGAAGTACCGGATATTTTTCAGCTAAATCCCACGACCCACTTAAGCTACACATGCACGACAGCACTTGTCTTACAAATGCCCCTGGTTTGACCCCACCATCTTCTTTACTTCCAAAATTAAGACTATCTCCAAATGGGCCAATCATTTTGTCCAACTTGGTAATAGTTTCAATATCTATAAGCTTTCGTGCCCTTTCTACCCAAAGCTTATATTCAGTCCCATACAGGTTACCTGTAAGTGAATTACATTTGCGACAAAGTGTGTATCCAAAAATACCTCCCTGTTCAACAGTATGCTTTGAATTGGAATTAGCTTCCAAATGATCCTTCAACCAATCATCAAAAGTTAGTTTTGTATGTCTTTGCTTATTACCACTGGACTTGGGTGGGATATGTTCTTTTGTGAGATCGGCTTCTTGACCACACAAGCGACACTTTCCTTTAATTGGATTACGCGGTAACAAAGCTACAGTATCTTCCATTTCAACCTCTCCATTACCCATTGTTTTTACATAATTGGGCGGAGCAGCTGCAACAGCTTCATCAAAGAGTCCTTTTATTATTTGATCATTAGGATCAATATCTTTTGTAACAATTTTCCAAACCATATTATTTCCTCTCCTTAATAGATATCTTTGTATTTGCGATCAGTAGGCAGAAAATATGGATGACTGCAGTTGAATAGATGGGGTTTGCTCTCTTCTTCTTGAAAAAGCCATGGGCAATATCATTCCTCAGGTTGAAGCCACGATAATCTACCATTACCCAACAAATATACCGGTAAATTGGCTCTGGGATATATACTTTCAGTTCACGGAGTACTGGCCCCAATGTTTTCTCTCTGAAAGCCCCTTTCTCAGGCATTGTAGTTTCCTTCCCAAAACCAGCAAGTAATCGTCTCAAGAAATCCTCCAATTGTAGTGTTAAAACATAAGTTGCATTGAAATGATCGCCTTTGAAGTATGAACCTAATCCCTGCAAAACAGTTTCATGAGTATCTTCATCAACAGCCTTCAGAAATGAAAAAAACTTTTGGAAATCCTTTAATGATACTTTCTTCTCCTTTTTTAACTCCTCTAAGAAACTGGTAAGCCACTGGAGTGAAAGGTCAGCAATAATTTTGAAGTTGTCCATTACTTGATCTTCCTGTTGCTCCTCAGGAGTTTGAGGAGAGCTTATGGGATACTCCTGGCCATAACTAACCTTATTGACCATATGCAAGAAGACAAACTCCTTACGATGCTTCTCTGTCATCTTTACTGCCTGATCCCAATTAGGGAAAAATGTTGGCACTGTCCCAATTCTCTCAGGCACTTCCTCACCTGTACCAAGACTTGCTTTCATTTTCTCGACATCCTCTTTTTTCATTTCAACTGTAGAGGAAAACTGTTTGAACTCCTTGTTATCAATGGCTTGTTTAGTAGCTGCTTTAACTTCTGTTACAAGCTCTTCCACTTTCTTCATATTTCCTAATTTGGAATAATGATCAATGGCTTGTTGAAGAAAATGCACTTTGACAAGACCGCTTCCAGATTTTGCTTCCGCTTCATCAATCCAGGCCTTACCAATCTCTTCATCCACAGCTTTTTGAGGATTGGTAGCAGTGTTTATGAGTTTTATTAGGTCTGCTTTTAGCTGCAAAAAATGTCTTTGCAAATGGAAGTTTTGATCAGCGTGATAACTCTCTGCAGCAGCCTCACATAAAGAAATAAACTCTTTAACCTGTTTTTCAGAGTAGAACGATGGAAGGGTCAAAACAAGCTCAAACATCTCAATTAGCCATCGGTATTTCTTATCCTTTGCTGTTGTTTCAATAAGCTCATTAAGCTTGGCAACAACCTTGCTGCATAGTGGTTGCTCGGTCTTTTTAGCTTCAAAAATAAGCGCAAGTTCAGTCGCCCTTTGCAGGCCATCAAGCCGTTCTATAATTGCTTCTTCTACCTGGTAGGAATCTACTGTAAGTAAGTACTGGTCAATAGCTTCAATTGCAAAAAAATGTTTCTTTTTATCCTTTGACTTTTCCCATAAAAAATCTAAGTACCGTGCTTTTAAAATTGGATTCTTTGATTCTTTTGCTCTACTCGCAAAGTATAAAAGTGCTGACTCAGCAAATGAGTTGGGATCTGGGAAAATGCTCCCATCATTGAACGTGGCCATTGGGACAAACCGCTCAGTCTTCAAGCCGTCAGATGCAAAGTGGTTTTTTGTCATCAGCCGGAACAGTAAAAACTCCCATTTTAGTTGCTTCTCTTGCTCTGTGGTAAATCTATCTTTATGATCTTCAATGAGCCTACTGAATGCTTCTGCAATCTCAAAGTCATACTTTATGTCAAATGATTGTGCTTCAATATCGGCAATTAGCTTTTCATATTGATCTTTTTTCATGATCCGATTATATCGCTTTCTTCTTAAAAACGCACCTTAGAAATTAGAGATAAATGATGCTAAAATGAATTTATGGGTAGAGAAACAAAACTTAATAAAAAACTCACACGGAAACAAGCAGTTTTTGTTAAACATGTAATGAGTGGTGAATCTCCTACCGATGCTGTAATGCAATCCTACGATGTAAAAAGTAGAGCTGTTGCAACGTCAATAGGAAGCGAGAACCTCCGTAAACCTGAGGTTAGAGAGGCAATAGACGAGGCTTTGAGCGCGCAAGGTCTATCCGTGTCTGCGGTTACAAGTAATATTGGCACAATTGCCAATTTCAAACCTGAAAAAATCAGCGCAGAAACTGTATTAAAGGCAAATATCGAGCTTCTTAAGCTGAAAGGTGTATATGTTGATAGAACACATGAGCTTGATCATACCTTCGCATTTCAACTAAACTCACTTACATACGAAGAGGTTTTGGAGGAATTACAGAATGTAGAAACCCAGTCTCAAGAGATGCTCGCAGAAGTCAGGAGATAAACAGCAAATATATATTTGGACGCCATTATCACAGCAGAATTTCACGAATAACTGTTTTCAACTCTCCATTTGTTATAAACTGCATTGCAACCAAATTTGCTTTTGCTGCGGCATCCACATTCTCCCTAAGATCGTCAATATAAAGAATTTCTTCGGGTTTGACTCCTAATTTTTCAGCAATAAAAAGATATGCGTGTGGATCTTCCTTATTAAGTTCATAATCCTGTGCTGTAAATATATTCTCAAAAATTGGATCGATTCTTGCTCGGACTTCTGAAGAATTTTTCTGAATGGAGCCGCTAGTAAAAATATTCATTGAATATTTTTGTTTAAGTTCCTCATAAATCTCAAGCAGCTCATCATTAAAAACATAATAATCATCGAAATTAAATTCTTTTCCACGTGCTATTAATTCCTTATACAGTCCGTTAAGTGAGCCTGGATATGTCGAATCCTTTGGATTTAGAATAACACGAGAGAAATCTGATAGGATTGTCGTAATCATGTTTAAAGTATACTGCCCTTTCATAGTAAGCACAATGCAGTTGCTTTTTAGGAACGAGTAAAATACAATACACATCATGAAAGCGAAAAATACAAATTTAAATAGTCCTTGTTGTTGCACCCTGCCTTTTTGCGGGGTAGATAGTTAGTACACTATCTTTTCTTTTTGCTAACCCCGCAAAGGCGGGGTTTTTTTATGGTATGAAAAACGAATACGATCCACAACTAATTGCATCGCAAATTGAAGGTTACTTAACTGAGCATGATCTTTACTATGGCGATAAACCCCGTGATAATGGTGATGCTTCTTGGACATTGGCACTCAATACTCATGAGGTAACTGAAAGGCAAGAATTATTTCTTGGTACGGATGTACCTGAGCTAATTCACTCATTTCACCATGGATCAGCTTCATTACTACGAAATGCACTGAATCCAAGTACTCGAAATTTATCTCCATCATTACAACAACTCAATCGATATATAACTGCAGGAGTTCCAGATGAAACAATTGCATTGTGGATTGAAGCGGCAAAGAAAGGTGAACGGGTATTTAGTTCACGTCCTGACATGATTATTGATGCGAATGGTGACTTTACTGTTATTGAATACAATGCAGATGGTGGCGCTGATAAAGGCAATACTCAAGGAGTCAACGATTATTCACGACAGTTTTTAGGAAAGGAAGTTATTGGAGCCAATCTAGCTCAATTATTCGTAAGACAAATTAGCCAAAGACACGGAGGTAAAGGAGTTATTCAAGTAGCTACCATACTCCCCGATGATTACAGAAATGAGTATGATTCGCAAAATAGATATTTTGCACGGATTGCATCCGAAATAGGAAAACGGCGTGGAATTACGTGGCGTACTGCTCGATTGTCCGACATTAGATACGGCGAAGATGTAGTATACCTTGAAGAGGACGGCAATCGAATTGTACTTGACGTTGTTGATCGAGAATTCAAGCTCCCAGGCTTTAGTAAAGGAAAAAGTTTTGAATCTGAAGTTGCACTTGTACGAGCATCTCTGCACGGCAAAGTTGATATGTTGGGATCCGTATTGCCATTGTCGGATAAAATCTTACTGAGCACACTTTTTGATCCTGCTTACGGAACAGTATTTGATCGACAGCAAGATTTACAGGATTTGCATGCGCCTACAGGAGTAGTCGATTCAACTAGTAGTTTAGTACGAATCGGATCAGAGCAATTTACTATTGATGATGTCGCACAATTAAAACCAGAATTCCAAATGGTATTAAAACGGGGTGGAGATACGGATGGTTCAACCGGATCAAAGGGTTTGGTAATCTCAGAAGATGTTCACCTTGATTCGTGGAAACGGGCGCTAGAATCCGCACTTACTGAACCTCTGGATGGCGGAAGCTATTGGGTTATTCAACGATTCCAAGAGTCTGCACGATTCCCCGTAAGTCACATTCGTAATAGTCGCTCGAAACCGAAAGAGCTTATGGTTATCAATAGATTCGCTCCGTACTACGTTGCAACACCCCAAGGCATGGAGTTGGGAAATATTTTGGTTACTGCAGGGACAGATGAAGAAACTGTCAAAAAGAGAAGAAATAATATTCACGGATTGCGACAAAACACGTATCAAGCAGTATCAGCGCCAATAGCAAGCAAAGTAGCGTGAGCGATTGCGTTATCTTGTTCAACCGTTCCGCCAGCAATTCCCAGTCCACCGCCGAGAACTCCATCGAATCGAAGCGGAACACCACCTGGAATATTGGTCAGTATGTTTCCTGAAGCCATAGGAAGCGTTGTGGCAAGATTTGAATCCATCCAACCTGTTGCTTTTCCAGTAGATGCTGCTGTATTCGCTTTTCGTTTGCTTGTTTCTGCACTATGAGCAGTAGAACCATCGCCTTTAGCGAAGGCAATAAGTGTAAGGGACGTATCTACCACCGCAACAGAAATATTAACACCTGCTTTTGTTGCTTCTGCAAAAGCAACGCTAACTGCATTATGTGCTGTAGTTGCAGTAATAGCAGATACAGAGCGAAGTTGTGATGTATTTTTATCCATGTCTAAGATTATACTATAATTTAAGCAAATCGAGATCCAAATACCCTCATAAGAGACCCCTACCCCACCCAAAGTAATATTGACAACGCTATAGTCTACCCCCTTCTAAATACGCAAAATATTTTTAAGGAAAAAGATCCTGAGGTTTTACTTTAAGTATTTTTGCTATTTTCTCTAGGAGTTTCATCGAAGGTGATTTACGGCCTTGTTCCACATGTCCTAGATGAGTTCTGCTAATATTCAATTTTTCAGATAATTCCTCCTGAGTAAGATGGTGCAAACCTCTTATTCGTTGAATCTTTTTCCCCAATCTAAGTTTTGTTTTAGTTATCCTTTCTGACATGAGACTATTTTGCTAGCTGAAGGCTAGAAAAGCGACTAGCTTAAAGCGAGCAATTAGGCATAAATTACTACTTGCTATGTGCGTATATGTGAATGTAGAATACAATGCATATGAGATGGATTATATTTTTCATTGGGTGGCTCATCTTTTACTTGTTCCAATTAGTTAATTCCCTATTTCATCTAGACGCACTAGCCTTTGTGTTATGGCTCGTTCTTGGTGGAATTGGTACGTGGGTATTATGGTTATTTACACAAATTGGTATCGAAGGAGGTTTCGACGATAAAGAAGAGAAGGCGGCTTACCATGAAAAGCCAAAAACAAAGGAGAATAATAAGGAAGATGCATCATGGAGTACAGCTGCAGGCATTATTACTGTATTGATAGCCTTACTAATCGTGATAGGTTGGGTTATACAAGACTATACAAAAACATCAACACAATATTCTACTGATACTCAAAATACAGAAACTGAAACAGCTATAAATCAATTCGGAGAACCGGAAAGTCATGCAGCAGCTATTCCTACTAGCAAAATCGGTAATGTGTATCCAGTAACCGTGCGCACCGCATTTTTAAATAGTTGCTATAAAAATATTGGTGATATAGATCTCAGTCAACAACAGCACTATTGTAATTGTCTTCTTAACTACTTTGAGACGAACTATGTGATGCATGAATTTGCGCAAATTGAAGCTGAGTATAAACGAACTAATCAATTTCCTTCTGATGTGATGATGGCTGCTTCTTCATGTGCAGGAAACTAATGCTCGTAACGCTTTAAATGGGTATATAATAGTGAACAAACAGTTGGTGGTGCAACTATAATATAATTGTAGAGAAAGTCCTCTGTGCACCACCACAGAGGCTTTTTTTATGGTAGATACCAATTACTTCCCAGAGGAAGATTATGATTTAATACAAAATCCTGCTGGTATGGTAACAGGTGTAATGAAAAACGACGACATCTTTAAGGAATTAAAAAAAATCAATAAAAGATTATCCAATAAACACACTCCATTAATACCAGATAAATCTAGTGATATCTTAAAGAAAGTTCCAAAAAGGACAACACAAAAGGAACTAGCTAGAATTAAGAAAATAGCAAAATTAGGAAAAAAAGAAAGGTCTCTTCTTGATATTCTTTCTGATTTAGAACCTCATAGCCTCCGTAGTTTACGGATAGATGTTCCAACAGAGGCCTGCTCAAAATTAAAGGGAAGATTGCAGCGCAAAATTGTAATTTGGGGTTTTACGATTGATACAGAAAAAAATAATGGTTTAAAAATAGATTCTTTTTATCAACTTATATATTCTCCCCGAACCATACAAGCATCGAAAGAAGTTAAGCATAAATAAGTCATTTTAACCTCCCAAAAAGTCACCAGTAAATTATTTCGCAAAATTTCAGGCACGAATAAGTCACCGAGCCAAAGTGACAGGTTTTTCCCAATGTGATTAAATAGGGACATGATTAATTTAAACGAATTAAGAAAAAAGGATTTTACTAGCTTAATTGAAACCCCAATAAGGAATATTGGCGGTAAAAGATGTACCTTATGCATGTTCCACGATGAGAGGACTCCATCATTCTATATCTATCCTGATAACACTTTTTATTGTTTTGGTTGCCAAGCACGTGGAAATGCAATTGACTTTGTAATGAGGAAATTTAGTTATACATTTACTCACGCATGTGAGTTGCTTAACAATTTATGAAAAGCATGAGCCACGATGATTGGGTTAAATTTCTCGAAAAGGAACATATGATTAAGCGACTGGTTTGGGAAAGCAGAGGGATTGGTTTTGATGCTGGACGACTTTATATTCCTATTAAAAATCCCAAAACTGATGAAACGCAATATAAGATTAGAAGAAGCCCACTTTGGAATGTCGGCAACAAGTAT
Organism: uncultured Gammaproteobacteria bacterium; assembly: GCA_964422025.1. Lineage (GTDB taxonomy): Bacteria > Patescibacteriota > Microgenomatia > UBA1406 > HO2-37-13b > 2-01-FULL-39-24. The sequence continues at coordinate 184,848 of CAYQYZ010000001.1, read as the reverse complement.
ATTAACCCATCACGCACTCCAGTTACTCTTTATCCTACTTCTACACTACCAAGCAATGAGTGGTGTGTATTATGTGAAGGCGAACTTGACTGCTTGACTTGCGAATCATTTGAAATCCCAGCAATAACGACAACGGGGGGAGTAAATGGATTTAAAGAAGAATTTGCTTTATCCTTCAAAAACTTGGACAAACTTTATATCGTTTACGATGCCGATGTTGCTGGGCGCAATGGTGCACCGAAAGTTGCTGAAATTCTCAGAAAGCAAAATCCCCTTTTGCAGATATATATTGTGAACTTACCAATAGATTTGGGTGTAAAAGATATTGGTGACTTTTTCAGACTTGGGCACACGAGAGAAGAGTTTATGGAATTATGCAATAAGGCGGAAAGATACTTAGTAAGTAATATTTCAGATGATAATAGCGGGACAGAAACTCCGCTTATTGCACAACCTATTTTATTAGAAAAAAAAGTTACCTATTTAGAAGTAGAAGAAAAGGTTCTTGCCTTTTTACCTGATTCAGCTATCGCATTAAAATTATTACTTGCAGTAGTAGTGTCGGGTTTTTTCAAGAACCCAGTCATGTTGTGGGTGTTATTTGTTGGGGTTCCATCCTCAGGTAAGACCGACTTGGTTAGGCTTTCAAAGGACGCTTCAATTACTTTCTATTTAGATACTCTTACTGCTAACGCATTTGTTTCCGGGGAAAGAGAAAAGAGAAATGAAAAAGTTTTTGATCTATTGTCCTTTTTAGATAAAAAATGCTTAATAGTTAAAGATTGGACTGCTATTTTTTCAGCTGATGATAAAGTAACAAGAAAAATATTGGGAGATTTAGTCGGAATATATGATAAAGAATTTTCTAAATTCAGTTCACAAAGAGGTCAGAAAACTTATTTAACTGAATTTTCTCAGATTGGTTGTGTTACTCCTTCCGCATTAAGTGCTCATACTCGTTACATGAATATGGTCGGTCCCCGCTTCTTAAATTATATACTTCCCGATTTATCAGAAGATAAAAAAAAGGAAAGCTTCGAAGCAATATTCTCAAATGTAGATAGACTGCAGCTTGAGGTTGAATCTCGGTTATATGTTTCCTCTTATATACAACAGTTGGCATTGGAGCCATTAAATATAATAACACTCGATCTTAATACTAGAAAGTATTTAAAATTTGCATCAGAATTACTTGCAAATTGTAGGGGGATAATCATAACTCAGTCGGAATCTTATACGAATGAGGAGGGAAAAGAAATATTTTACTATGCAATAGTTGATATTCAAATCGAGGAACCTTGGAGAGCCTTGCAACAGTTAATCACTCTAGTAAAATTCCTCTCATTAACACAACAAAGAAGAGAGATTACAACTGATGATTTATCCATTGTTAAGGAAATTGTATTAAGTTCTATGCCTGCAAATAGAGCACAGGCTCTGAGAATACTTATTAAGCATGAAGGTCTTATTGATGGAGTGATTACTGCTAAAGAGTTAACGGATAAAAATGAAAAGTCGGTTAAGACGTCACGAAGACTTTTAGACGAATTGGTAGGCTTAAAAATAGTTAAAAAGACCGCGCATGGAGGTAATAATGCTAATGACTACGAGATTATCGATAAATATAAGAATTTTCTTTTACAGTCTCCTGCGGAGTTTCTGTCCTACAAAGAAGATGAAACCAACACTCTATGACTATAGACATGGCAAGAAGTATCTTAGACGAGCATGCTAAGAAACTGTCAAATGAGGAAATTCAATCCATTATTGATTCTTTTAGCTCTTTAATTGAAGTAGGTTTTCGCCAGTTTGAGAGAAGCCAACAAGTACGCGTTGATACATTTGGATATGACAATGGTAAAACAAACAGTTTATAATGAAAATATGCTCAAAAAAGCCTACGCTTATTTACGTGTAAGTTCAGAGGAACAAGTAACTAATTTTAGCCTTGATAATCAAAAAGATTATTGTGTCCGTGAAGCTGAAAGACAAGGATATGAGTTGGTAAAGATATATAGGGAGGAAGGAGTAAGTGCAAAGACCTTGAATAGACCCGAACTGATTAAACTACTTGAAGACTGCAGAATTAATAAAAAAATTATTTCAGCCGTATTCATTTATAAAATAGATCGAATATCCAGAGACACCTTTGATTTTCTTGCAATCAGAAGAAAGCTTGCCGAATACGGTATTCGAATTGTATCTGTAACTGAGCCCGTAGAAGATAATCCAACCGGTGAATTTCTTGAAACGCTATTGGCAGCTAGTGCAAAGCTAGATAACGCAACTAAAAGTCAACGAACATATGATGGCATGAGGAGAAGATTGGAAGCAGGATGGGCAAATGGTAAAGCTCCAGTGGGCTATATAAATATTACGAAGAATGAAAAACAGATTATTGAACCTGATCCTAAGCAATTTGAATTGGTAAAGAAATCATGGAAAGAGATGGCATCTGGCATCTATACGCTTGATTCCATTGTACCTATTATGAATAAATTTGGAATAAAAATTAACTACAAAGGTAAAAAAATTCCCATTACGAGGAATCAGCAAACACAGCGAATATTTAGAGATAAGTTTTATGCAGGATACGTTGTGAGCAAGAAATTTAATATTGATAAACCAGGCAACCATCAGCCAATGATCGATGAGGATACTTTCTATAAAGTACAAGCCATATTAGATGGCCGATCACGAACTGCCATTATTAAATACAACCGGCAAAATCCTCTTTTTCCACTGCGTGGTCAGGTACTATGTGGAAAGTGCAATGAGCTACTTACCGGTGCAGTTACGCGCAAAAAGAATGGATTAACATTTCCGTATTATTACTGTATTAGCGGTAAGCACTACAGTCCAGCCATCAGCAAAGAGAAATTCGAAACTGAATATCTTGAGTTTGTAAATAAAGTTGAGCCCAAAAAAGAGCTTGTGAATCTTTTTACAGAATTGGTCAGAGAAAAATGGCAAACGAGATATTCACACCTTTCTACACAGCAAAAATCAATTGAAAAGGATCTAGAGAATCTACATGAAGTCCGACGTAAACTTGGTCAAAAACACTTACAAGGTGTTTATTCTGATGAAATGTTTCAAGAACAGTTACAAATAATAGAAGATCAAATATTAGTCAAAAAGACTATTAAAAGTGAAGCAAAACTTCAGGAAGTTGATATTGATATTCTCATCAACTTTATGAATAGCTTTCTATGGAATGTTAGTAAAGCCTGGCAGGAAGGAACGCTTGAAGAGAGAAAGTTACTTACCGGTTCGATTTACCCTGAAAAACTTATTTATGAATATCCTGGTTTTCGAACCACTAAATTAGGCTGCTCTTTCGGGCTAATTGAACAATTTGGGGGTACCCATCCCTCGTTATGGGTGACCGACGGGGCTCGAACCCGCGACAACCAGTTCCACAAACTGGGGCTCTACCAGCTGAGCTACGGCCACCTATATTACATTCTTTGAAACAATACTCTTAACAAATACCCTTCCTTGAAAGCTTTTTAGTTCCTTCTCTCTTCTCAAACTCTCAGATCTTGTTGTATACCTTTCTGAGTAGATCACACTCCACAAACCTTCAAACCTCGAGGTATAACTATTCTTAAATAATTTCTCATTATGCAACTTAGTTCTTTGCTCTAGATCAATTGTTTGACCAATATAAAATTTGCCACAATCCTTATTGTACAAAACATATACATAGTACATATCTCAAGGGCTCTACCATCCGCCAGCTGGCGGAGAGCTACGGCCACCAATGCCATGTGTGCCCTTGGAGGGACTTGAACCCCCAACCTACGGTTCCGAAGACCGGCGCTCTATCCAATTGAGCTACAAGGGCAAACAAGTTAATTATATCATCTGAATGCGGATTTAACGAGTGAGCACAGTTTTACTAATCTTATTTATAGACCGAGGAATATTGGATTTTAGCAGATTTTTTAAGATCTTCTAAATACTTCTGAATACTTTCCTTTGATTTTTCTTGTTGTAATTGCTCTTTAATTTGTGCTTTTGGAGGTTGTGCCCCACCGGTTGGAAAAAGATCTGCATTATCGGCAACATATTTATCGACTTCTTTGTCGGTTATCATAGTCTTTCCACCTGCAAGTTTTTCGAGTTTTAGTTGTAATGTAAGCTGTTCAGTAAGATCAACTTTGGTCATTCCCTGTTGTTCAAGTGCCTGTTCAAGCGTTCCTCCTTGGGCTTTTATATTTGCTTCAATTTTCTTTATTTCAGCGTCAATTTCTTTTTGTGAAACTTCAATGTTTTTCTCATTTGCTTTTTGATCAATAAGTGTTCGAGTAATAAGAGCATCAAGAGCTTTTTTTCCGCTTTGGGTTTCAAGTTCTTTAACTACGGCATATCTACTAACAGATTTTCCATTTACCGTTGCTGCAACCAAATAGCTCTTTAATAGAGCATATACAAATACTCCAACAATAACGGTTACTATTAAGCCAAGTGTTGATGAACTTTTTTTTGACGCCATGCAATAAGTATAGCAGAAAATTTTGCAGTCAAGAGGGAATTATCGGAAAAGATTGAACGTAATAATTTCTGCTATCGCCCGAATGCCATCAACCCAGTTAATTTTTTTTCCTTCTTCGTACGTTCGGCCCATGTATGAAATTCCTACTTCATAGATCTTAAGCCCGCCGGTGGCGGAATGTTTTTTGGCAATCCGTGCGGTAATTTCTGGTTCAAATCCAAAGCGCTTTGACTCGAGTTTTGGCGCAATTTTCCGAATGAGAGGGCCTCTGAAAACTTTATACCCAGTTTCCATATCAGTAAAATTTAAATTCGTAAGCATGTTAGAAAGAATAGTAAGAAATTTATTTGCAACGTGGTGCCAGTAATATACAATCCGATGAGGTTTTCCCGAAACAAATCGGCTCCCATATACGACATCTGCATTAAATTCCACAAATGGTTGCAAAAGCGTTGGATAATCAGTAGGAATATATTCCAAATCAGCATCCTGCACAATCACAATGTCACCGGTACTTTTAATAAATCCATCCTTCAGCGCAGCGCCCTTCCCTTCGTTTGCTTTCTTTTTAATAAGTTGGAACGAGACTCCTTTTTTCGTTTTTATTTTCTTAATATACTCTTGAATTTTGGAAATCGTTTTATCGTAACTTCCGTCATCAACAATAATGATCTCTTTCTCAAATTTCAGAGTTGAAGCCATCGATACGGCCTGAAGTGTTTTTACAATATAATTTTCTTCGTTATACACCGGAATAATAATGCTTACGCGCTTCATAGGCTAATTGTAGTGTACAAAAGGCCAAAGTGTAAAGAATATGGTAAGCTTATAACACACTATGAAGAATTGGATTAAATATTCATTGGCAGGATTTGTGTTTTTTAATATTGTTTTGTGCGCGTGGAGTATTTTGCACAATGATATTTATTACTATACAGATATTGCCCGTGACTTTTTGATTTTCGATGAAATAGTTGCGAAAAAATTAGTCCTGTTTGGTCCTCGAGCTGATATGCAGGGTTTGTTTCATGGAATTCTATGGCATTATGTGAATGTTCCCGCATATGTTGTTGGTGGCGGAAATCCGGTTTTTGTTGGATGGTTTTGGATGCTGTTAACTGTTGGATTTTTGGGAAGTGTGTTTTATGTTGCAAAAAAGTTGTTTGGAGAAATTTGCGCCTTTGTTGCAACGGCACTGGTCTCTGCAAGTGTGGTAATGACTGCACAAGGCTTTTTCCATGGAAATGGGGCAACGCTTATAATGCCGTTATTTTTTTACTCTATCGTTCGCTATGTGCAGACGTTAAAAGCAAAATATCTCCTCTCTCATCTGATCATCGTGGGAATGCTGGTGCAATTTGAAATTGCGGTTGGTGTGCCGTTGGCGATCTTATCCGCGATTTTTACTCTCCTACTAATAGTTAAGAAAAGACTATGGAAGCATTTATACTCCTTTTTAGCATTAATTCCATTTGCCGCCACCTTTTTACTAATTGAACTTCGGTACGATTTTTTGCAATTTAGATCGCTCATGAATTATGCGAGAGGTACACGAGATGGTGGCGCACATACCCCATTTGTTTTATCTCTTTTGGATCGATTTAGAAACATTGGAACGCAAGGAATAAATATTGCACAAGCTCCTTTACAAGCTGCGAACTTTATACTCTTCTCATTCCTTTTGGGAGGCATTGTGCAATCTAAACTAAAAAGAGACAAAAATACGGTAATTTACGGTTTATTTTTATATTTTTATTTCGGATATTATGCTCTCACCATGTTGCACGGTGGATATTTAATTAAGTTCTGGTGGTTGCCCATGAGCATTCTACCAATTTTGATGATTTCTTCGCTTTATCAATATATTCCGAAGCGAATATATGGAGCTTTTATTGCTTTGTTTTTAGGAATTGTAACGATGCAAAATATAGGTTTTATACAGAATACTTCTGCGGAACGGGGTAAAAAAACTCATTCATGGCAATTACATTATGCAAACGCTCAAAACGCTCTTGCCAAGGCTCCTACAGAGTATGGGTATTTTATATACGCTCCTGATATCTACGGGTATCAAGATAAATATGCGTTTTTATATGCAAGCCGACAATTACAAGGAAAGGGATTTGCATTTGAAAAGAAACAAACCACCTATGTATTGAGCGAACCCCCTCCGGCAAATTTTGTTGGTCAAGATACTGATTGGTGGGTGAAAGTGAAATTGAAAATCGCATCTGAGCCTATTGTCCGTGAGCGCATGCCAGGGGGCTACGAGGTTAGAACATACAAACTCAGTAGCGAAGATCTTTCAACCCCTTCAGAAATTCCAATTTCGGATTGGTTGTTTTATCGGTAATGAGGATAAGTTTCATTTGTGAAGAGTATTATTTGTCAGCTTCGTAATCAACTATAAATTTCAAATTAGGAAGATATTTTTCTTTAGTTGCCACTCCAAACGCTGCGGTAATTTTTGTATCTTCAAATCGGTGAAAAATGGTCTTGGTCTTTGGATCAAATGTGAATGGGTACGCTGAATATACTTTTTGTTCATTGCTTTTGTTTTCAGGTAAACCTTCAATTTTTATTCTCCACGTTCCTTGCAAAGCAATCCGGATTCCTATGCTATGGCAGTACATATCGGCAATGCGCGATACGATAAATTCGTCTTTTTGTGCGTCTGTTGGTAATCCTGTTTCCAAATCAAGCGTTGTTGGACTTCCATGACATGGTGGGAAAATACTGCTGTCTTTCAGATTATTTATCGTAAATATATTTGATGCAGGTGAATAGTAGTGTTCCATACCTTCAAATGGTACTTCATAATGCAGTTTCAATTCTCTAGTTGGTTTTTTCATTTTCAAAATAGCATACTGGGTTTCGGTAAGGGCTTCTGTTTCAGGAAGCCATGTAACTCCCAGCACTCCTTGAGCAAACCATTTGGTGTAATGTACGTATCGTGAGATCGGAGATGGAAATCGCCAAATTGCACCGTCAGTGTATTCATCAATAAATTCCTGCATATTGTGAATTTCCAAATCAGTATGTTTTTTGCTATACACAATTGCTGTTCCCCATTGAGGCCATACTAAGTAGTCTATGTCAGGAGTTCCTTCTTTGCCCAGTCGTGTTAAATCTATGCGGGGAATTTTATCCATTTCTCCATAAAACCACCCTATTTTTTGTGGAATCTCTTCATCGGAATAGCCCTGTTCTTTAATGAAGGCTCTTGTGTCGGCAAGTGTTAATGCATATCCATGTCCTTCCGGATAATTCGTCTTTTTAATTGAAAGAATAAGTGCAAATTGTACCGACCATGCCAAAAAAAGTAGAAGAGGAAGTATTAGATATATAGTCTGACGTCTGTTTCGCTCGTTAGTAATGAGCCAATCGAATATAAATCCTAGTTTTGAGGCCGTAAGCATGATAACTAAAAATCCCAGAGGTGCTGCCCATCGGGACCAATGAATCACAACCGAGCTAATTCCTAAGTAATAACACAGAGCCATGACAAAAATAATCAGCTCGAGGCTTCCGTATATATTTCCTGAGGTAAAATTCTGCCAAGCCATTTGTTTTTTCCATCGTTCAAGCAGGGCTTTTCGCAATCGTGAACGGCCAAAGTAAAATGCGACAGCTGCAAAAATTACAATAGCAGCGATCTGTGAAAATCCAATTTGATGAGCGAAAAGATCGTACAAATATACAAGCCAACTTTTATGAGCTAAACCCGGATATTGATAATCAAAGTTAACCGATGCAACCGTAGTTTGCTTTACGCTGTACCAAAAATTGGCGACGTTATGGGGTTTTGGTATAAAAGCTACCCATAGCATTACTGATCCTAATACAACTCCGGCGCTGTAGAGCAGTGCTCGAAAAAATGCCGGAACTTCAGGAGTACTAATTCTTTTTCGTTCATACAAAAAAGGTAAGATTGTATTGAGTGCCAGAAGCGGAATTATCATGTAGAGTGCCTTAAGATTTGTAAAACTAATTAAGAACACAAATCCTAGATTTAAAAAAAAGAATGCTAAAGGGCGAAGATTTTTATAGTGGGCGTTTATTGAAAATAACAAATAACTTAATACAACAAATATAACAAGTGAATCTGAATTTACTCTCATAAATCGTTCAAACATTCCAATTGATCCAAAGAGCAGAACCGTAAAGAAAAGCGCACTAGAAGAAATTTTACTTTTTCCTTTCATGAGTAAACAAACTCCCGCTATGTAGGTACCCAACCATAAAAGAAGGCCAAAAATCCTTCCATAATAATATGCAACAATTCCTGGAGTGCCCTGAGGGAAATTAACACCGCTATCAGTAAACATATTAACAAACGTCAAATACCCCGCTAATAAATACTCGGTAAACGCTACATGAATATAATTATGAAGGGGCTTGCCTGCCATAATTGACCACGCGTTATTGAAAAATTGATGCTCATCAGGATGTCCGGAAATATGGGGAAGCAGTGGAATGACAAGGAATAAGAAAAGTGCTAAACATGCTGAAATCGCAGTTGCCATAGCAAAGTTTGGATGTTCTGTTATTTGCCGTAACCACTTTCGAATGTACATACACATGGTATAGCAATAAATTTTGTACATTGCAATAAGTAATCATAGATTCAATGTGCACTACGCTCGATATCGTGTTTGTCGACTCGGGTGAAGAGTTGCTTCACGCTTCAACTCGTCTCCAAACAGATATCTCGCTTTGTATATACACACTTACTCGGTGGTATACTAAAATCATGCTCACTGTCGAAGAGAATAATTTGCTTAAAATTCAAGCGGTTGGATTTTTTTCTAGCTCTTTAGTGGGTATTTTTACTCAATTTTATGTATTTAAATTTCTAGATTTCAGAGGACTTGTTTTGTACAACTTTGTACAATTCGTATCTTTGCTTGTTCTTTATATAGCGTCGGGATATTTATTAAATAAATATTCTACAAAAGGTCTTATCAAATCTTCTTTACTCCTTACTACTCTCTCCTACGTACTTCTCCTAGTTTTTAAGGAGCGAGCACTTGATTACATTATTGTACTTGGGATTATTAGCGGATCTGCGGCAGGCCTATACTGGAGCGGCTACAATTTATCTCAATACATACTTACCCATGCGCATAGCCGCGAACATTTTTTTGGACGATTTATGTCGGTGTTAAATTTCGCATCAGCGCTTGCACCGCTTTTGGGAGGATTGATTGTAAGTTATTTTGGATACACACCTCTTTTTGCAATTGTCGCCGCACTCAATTTGGCTTTATATTTCATGGCCAACCGACTTCCTCAACATCATGGAGTGGAATTTTCTGTGTCTCATCTTTTATCGCACGTTCGCTCTAGACGTTGGGTAAATAGTCTTAAGCAAAATGCTGTATTAGGAGTGTACGATACGGGTTTAAGTATGTTTATTGGAGTTTTGCTTTTTGTAGTGCTACAAGATCCCACAGTGGTTGGATTTACTCGGTCTGCATTTTACCTAATTTCAGCAATTGCAGGAATGTTTGCCGGAAAAATTATTGCGTCACATAAAAATATCACAATTTTAATGGGAATTCTGGCAATGGTAGGATTTGTAATTATCGGTATATCGCAGAGTACATTAGCGGTTATTCTATTCGGCATTCTCACCGGCGTCTCACTTCCTATTATCTATGTTCGATACTCATCGGAAATACTGAATGCAATTGATGATAATGATTCTTCATGGAAAAATAAGTACGAAATGTTTATTGAACGTGATTTAGCACTTGGGGTAACTCGGATCGGAAGTCTATTTTTACTTTTGGTACTCTTTACCTACTTTGATAAAAATGTAGTTGCCCAGTGGTGGATGATTGTTTTCTCGGTATTCCCGCTCATTCTGGGTATTATGGTAACAAAAAACACTACCCATTGATTGCTCTCCGGGTAGTGTTGATTTTTTAATTCGTATTAAAGATTACTTCTTAATATCCTCCTCGATTGTCTCGATTAAAATCTCGACGATCTGGTCGGTCTTCACGAGGCTTAGCTGTGTTAACAACTAATTTTCGTCCTTCTACATCTTTATCATTCATTTCTGCAGCTGCTTTTTGAGCATCTGCTTCGTTTGCGAACGTTACGAAACCGAATCCTTTAGAACGACCTGACATTCTATCTGAAATAACTACTGCATCGGTGATTTCACCATATGAAGCGAACATATCACGAAGAGTGTCTCCAGTCATGCTCCAAGGAAGATTTCCTACGTATAATTTCTTTTGATCCATTACTTTTCACCCCCTATCATTACTTTATAGTTTGCATCTAGTCGAAGATAATTCTCCCGCATTCAATGAAACTATACATAGTATATCACACTAATCTACAATGCAAGGGGATAATTTATCCGTCAGCCTGAGCTCTTTGTCATTCTGAGCGCAGCGAAGAATCTCGGTGTTACGTCGATTAGATACGTGATGGTCATAGTGATGGCAAAAACAAAAAACAGATGGCTCCACACTCCCCACTGGAGTCGTAAACTTGCATCCAGAACAATATAGTGCATGAAAAAGATTTCATAGGAATGTCGGCTGATATAAGAAATTGGCACTTTTAGCCATAATTTTTCCCAAAACTTTGCTTTTCCCAAGAAACATACTCCCATACTCATCATCGTGGCGTACGAGAGGTAATAAACGTCGGGTGGGTATTTATGATCGATAAGACGTGAAGAGAGGTTTGCTCCTACAAGATAGCTGTCTGGCACGAGGAGTAAAAGAGAGAAAACTGCAAACGCTCCTAAAAACACATGAAACGCCTTTATCTTACTCTGAACGACCAATATTGAGAGTAATACGATTAAACTCCACCCAATAATCATAATTGGGCGGTATATAGAGCGTAATTCTGGCATGAAAAGCGTGGCAACAATAAAACAAAATGATGCAATTCCCCATCCAATTGACCTGTTTTTTTTCTGCGACACCTTATATATAAGTGGAAACACCAGCGCAATCTCGATAAACAGCAATACTAGCCAATTAAAGTTAATGCCGCCGCTGAGCGTAATCGAGTCAAGTAAGAACGTAGGAGTAAGTTTCAGCCCATTTCCGTTGAATATAGAGGGTAACAGGAGTATCAAAAGCGCATGAGCTGCTATATATACGTAAAACGGCTTGATAAGCCTCCAAAATCTTTTTTTACACCACGCAAATAAGCTTGCAACGTTCATCTCCATCCGCTCAACCGCTGGAAGCAAAACCGATACTGAGCAAAATACAAACAATACTACTGCAAAATGTATGTAATTCCACACAAACGTAGTCAAAAAGTCGTGCAAATGATATTGCAAAACATGAGTAACAACAATTATCACTGTAGCAATAGCTCGCAAAACGTCTATTGAATACATTCGCTCCCTGACAGGTTGCTCTTTCATATTTTCAGTATACAGCGAATTTATTCCTTTATGGTATAAATAACTTATGAAAAAGTGGCGCAGTTCGCATAGATATCTCATTAACACGCTCGGGTTTTCAGCATTGTATTTATTTACTTCATCCGTCGGAGGGTATTTGCTATTTGCCTGGCTCATGGGGATATCATTTTTTCTTGGCGCATTTGCATCGGTAGTTACTGGCCAACCACTTACTTTCTATGAAAACTCCGTATTTAAAACAATAATTGCAGGAATTTCTTACATAGTCGGAATTCCGGTACTTGTTTACTTGTTAAATCTTGCCTCAACCAAGATAAAGTCGGTTACATTTTTTGCTGGTGTCACATTTTTTCTTACCCTATTTGCTGAATATTATGCTCATTCCCGCTTTTTTATACAAGATCATCATTTGAATAACCCTATTTTTTATTTAGTAGTACTTCTATATATCGGTACAAAGACCCTTTTATTAACGTATATTTGGAAACTACTTATTCGTGATAATGTTGCTTCCGATTTACCCATAAAAACGTATCTTGTCGCTGCTTTTGCACTTGCGGTACTCTTTATCCCCGTGTATTTAGCCACTGTTGAAGGTAGTTACATACCATTAGGAAGATATTTATTTGACAATCATCTGGTCAATATTTTCTTTTTAGATCAGTCTGGATATCTTCTTGTTACATTGTCACTCTATGTGGTGATGTTTGTCGCGATTGTGGCAAAAGTGTTGCGCCTAGTAGGTAAGAGAAGTAAGTAGCTTTGATACATTGCTGCGAGATTACAGTAGGCTTTATAGCTACATTCTGGTAAAATACTATCACGTTTGGGTCGCTAGCTCAATGGTAGAGCACCTCCCTCTTAAGGAGATGGTTCCGAGTTCGAGTCTCGGGCGACTCACAAAGTGTGACACAAAAAAATGGCAAATGAAGACTTATCACAAAAACCTAGGTCTATAACACGCAGACAATTTTTAACGAGTATAGTTTTAGCTAGTGTAGGGGCAGTTACTGACATAGGGAATACTGAAGCCCAAGTTGCACGTTTACATCGGTTGCCTGAATTAAAACCAAAGTTGCCGCCTGAAGTTGAAAAAAGAGTAAAAAATGCCACCATGATGATTGGTGGAGAATACGTTGAAGATGAAGATGATAGTAAGAGAGCGATATACCTTACTGCTTCTGCATTTCATATAACTGGAGATGGGACGATTCTAACTAATTTTCATGTTGTAGATAATGCATTAAGTCAGGATAAAACAAAAAATGCCACCCAGGCTGTGAAAGCACAAATGTTAAGTAAGAAAGAATATGCTAGTCATTTTAAAGGTTATCGCATAGGACACCCTGCATACGGCGTTATCCCCGTAGAGTTAGTATATGCTGATCCCAAATATGATTTTGCAGTTTTAAGATATGATACTAATAAATATCCTACACAAGGCTTTGATTGGATACCTATTGCTACTGAAAAACCAAAACCAGGGGATACGGTATATAGTATAGGTTATAATGGCGAGTACAGTAACATACGAGGCACTAATGAAATTCAAGGTCATAGAGAAATTTATTTAGGGACACGAGATGGGAATATGGAATGTATCGCTGGTATTGATACGCAAGAATATCATCCCCAAACAGAAGGCGGATCAAGTGGAAGCCCGCTAGTGAATGGTAAGGGTGAGGTAGTAGCAATTCATGCTGGGTCTGCAAATAATGCCACCTCTTTTGCCGCATACGTTCAACATGTAACCGAGTTCTACGGCTACCACTATCCTGGCATTCCGTCTGTTACAACTGGGAATGTGCCAATTTCATTAATACAACGGGCGCATTTGTAGTGTATGACTGAGTCATTAAATCCTGAGGAATTAAGTATTTCTTATTTCTTGGATATATGAAAGATCCTGTACTACAACCTGTGCAAACTGAATAGTATCATACACTCGCACAAAGTACTCAAACATAGGTTCGAAAGTTGGTATAATCAGCCTACCATAGAATGAGTAAAAAACTACTTTACGTCTCAATATTTTCATGTGCATGGGCGCTTAATATATTTCTAAATAAACTTGCTTTGAATGCAGGAGCTCATGCTCTCACTTACACAATTCAAACCTCCTTTCTAAGTTCATTATTGATATGTGCATATCTGCTAAAAACTCAGGGAAAAAAGGTGTTTCATATCCCATCAGGAATAATCTTACGTTTGATTGGTTTAGGAATTACTGTGGGAGCTGCATATATTTTGGGCATTCTTAGTTTGCAATTCACTACGTCAATTAACTACGGCTTTCTCATTAAAAGCACCATTCTCTTTACCACTATTCTCGCGTGGATAGTACTTAATGAGCAACTTACGAAGAGCAAAATCATTCTCTTGATAGTATTCATTGTTGGAGCGTATTTAATATCAACCGGGGGGAAAGTGTTATTACCCCATTTTGGCGATTTGCTCGTACTTGCAGCTGCATTCTGTTTCTCAAGCGCAGTCATAGTTACAAAACCCCTATTCAAACACATTAATTCCGATATTATTAGTGGGTATAGACTAATTTTTAGCTCATTGGTATTAGTACTTTTGATCCCTGTTTTTCATATCAATATTTTTGTTGTTCAAGAGCCTCTTAATATTTTAGTCGTAGGATTTTCAACGGTAATACTTGCTTTATATTTGAATAAAACACTTTCTGTAGCCAGTGCCAGTTATTTAACGATGATGTCGATGCTAACTCCAGTTGTAGTCTCGATCCTTGGGTTTTTTGTACTGAATGAATCCATGAATTCATTTCAAATACTCGGTGGATTACTTACTATTGCATGTGGAGTTATTGCTCATAAGCTAGAGGTTTAGCGGTATAATCATAGTATGATAATCAAAATTCTAATAATCGGCGTTGTAAAAAAGGATAATTCAATTCTTCTTCGCAAAAAACCTGATGGTTCACCACCGTATAAAGAAACGTGGTATTTGTTTGGCGGTGAGCTGACGGAACAAAATTCTCCTGAAGAAGCAATAATTGCACAATTAAAAGAACAAACCGGAATAACCATTCGAGTACTAGAGAAAATTGGTTGGGATACTGAAGTGAAGCATGATCTTGATGGCATTGAAAAGCAGTTTATTTATCTGAATACATTGTGTGAGTATGTGGATGGAGATCTTGCCGCGGCTGAAGGAATCGAAAAACTTGAATGGGTTCCGATTGAAAAATTAGCTGAATATGACCATGTCCCCCCATCAAGAAAATTATTATTGGAATTAGGGTATATTTTTGAATAATGACAATCGCTGAAATCTACGACCAGCTCGGAATTACTCCAAATCTGCAAGAACATATGCTGCGAGTTACATCGGTTGCGCTTTTTATCCAGAAACATTGGATTGGAGAACAGCTAGATCCTGAATTGCTCAAAACGATGCTCATGCTTCATGATGTAGGTAATATTGTTAAGTTTGATTTTGACAAATACCCGGAGTTTTTAGGTGATGAAATAAAGCGAGTTGATTATTGGAAAGATAAACAGAAGGAAACAATAACAAAATATGGCGCTGATGATCATGATGCAACAGTGGCGATGCTTGAAGAATTGCGCATTTCGTCACAGATCAGTCAGAGGATTTACGACATGGGATATTGGAATGTGAAGGTTATTAGTGAACGTAATGATTGGATGCTAAAAGTTGCCCTGTATTCCGATTTACGCGTTGGACCTATGGGTATTTTATCAATGACTGATAGAGTTAATGACATTCATGATCGTTTGGCGAAATATAAGAATAAGCCAGAATTAATTGGTTATTCTCAGGAACTTGAAAAGCAGATTCAAGAGAAAATGGATGTGCCAGTAGATCGAATTACTGATGAAAATATTGAGGTAGATCAAAGTTTGCTCCAATTGGAACTCATGTCATGAACGTGGCCTCTATGATAAAATACTTCTGATGCATCCAAAAGAATATATTTTAAACTCTCTTAACGAGCTCAATGACCTCGATGGGATTACGCTTGCTCCGGGCCAGACCGTAGAAGATTTTATTCAGAAAACGATTCTTTCAAAGAAATTTAGAAAATATGCAGCAAGCGATGCGCTTATTGAACACATAAAAAAATCAATAGCACTAAATATTCAGAAACAGCAACCCATTACTGTAATGTTCTTTCATGGTGCATACAAATTGTGGCGAATAGATGCTTCACCCCATGCTGACTGGGCAGAGCTGTTTGCCCTGATGTATTTCATCAAATGGCTTAAGCCCATATGTGCTGTGTATAAACCCGGAGTATGGTTTGATATTTACCTTGACGATATTATTCTTCCAAAAATAAATAATATCTCTATGGAAAACGTAGAAACGTATATAAAGAGCTATCTTCAAATTCACGATTTCTTAAAACAATATCAGCCGGCAAATTTTAAATTTACTCTTACTCGAAATAAAGATATGTATGCCTCCATGGAGGAATTCGAATTAATTCTAAAAGGGTATGTTGAAAAATTAGAAGCTACCAATCCAAAATTTACTGAACGGGCGCTTGAAATGGTTGCACTCAGTGCACAACCGACCGATGAACAATTAATAGATCCTCAGTGGAAAGAGAAAGTTTTATTGGTACATGATGCGTATATTACAATGAAACGCGAACAGGGGTACTTTTTTAATCAGCCCGAAAAAATATTGTCTTTTACACAACCATTATCATCGGGTATGTTTGTAGCTGTTGGAACAACCAAAAAATCAGTTGCTAAATTCTGGGTAGGTAAAGGAGTATTGGAGAAAAAGGGAGATTCATATATCGAGAATATTCTATCGCCGAGTCAAATAGAGAAAGTTAAAGATGTGCCGTGCGAAACGATTCCAATAAATCTTATCGATGCAAGAAATTTTAGACACATTACGGTTTATACGGAACCGTTGAATTTTGCTGCTTAAGTAAACTAGACCTTCTCTACATGCATTAACTCATACATTCTTAACAAATCTCCATTTGTTGTCGAATCTGCTAGCCATGGCTCTGAAGCATTTTCATCCTGGGTACGTAATGCTTCAAATGGATCGAAAGGCGCAGCTATAATATATCGAGTTGCAGGTAAATTACTTGTTATTTGAAACATTTCAGTTATAAACTGTACCAACGCCTGACATTGAGAAGCAAATTTTCGCGCTTCTTCACTCGATTCTACACCAGTATAAGCATGTAATTGAGCAACGCCATTAGTCGGAAATTGAAAATTGATATCAAATATAGGTACTAGTATTGGACCACGGGTAAGGTAGTGAATATTTGGAGGATTGCCAAAATGTTGTAGTTGCAGCCTGACTGCGTTAAGAGCTGATACGTAATTTGTTATTTGTAAATTTTCATATAGTACGTGTTCAACGGCAGATTGAGGTGTTAAATCCAAAGTTATATCTGGATGTATTTTCTGCTCAGACGCTACTTGATTAACATCTCGTTGAGCCCAGAATTCATCTTGAGCAATATATGGAGCTATGCGAGAACTTAGCATTCCATAACCAGATCGACGAGTAAGCGAAACAAGCTCATCGATACTTAGATTTACTGGTACATAACGAACCGTTTCCCCTTTGGCAGTATGATGCTTACCTTCCCAGCTAGTTGTTACAAGATGTTCAAAAACTGTTTGGCGTGATTCTTCCGACACAATGCCTTGCTTATCAAGAATAAGTTGATCATTTATAAGAAGCTGACGGTGCAATTCTCGGGCAGCAAATTCGATGGTGGTATCGCCAGTTTCGATACTTTGTAGGTGCTCTGTTAGCATGCCGATAGTATAGCATGGAATAGGTAGATTGGCATACCACAAAGGCCTATATGATATAATGCAATGGATATGGGAACAAGACAAGAAAGTGTTACAAGTCAAGAAAATGAGCCTCAAACTATTGAGATTGCTATCGGAACAGTCTTTACCTTGCGTCGTGATGAAGGTCAAAAAGGGCTTATTCTTGATCCGAGAACTCATGGTAATTATTTTGGATACGTTCAATATCAGCTCGATTCTACGTTGCGATATTATTGGGTCGCCGATGAGCAAAATGGTAGAGCAAAAGATGTTGGTGAAATAGTTGAGGTGCTAAGTCTAGAGGATATTCTTAAAGCAGGAAAAGCTGGAGTTGATCTTTATGGAAATCCACTGTCTTTACAATTTTTAAATGAGATAAGGAGTAGGGCGAATAATCTTCAGCCAAGGATCTTGCCAATTCGTTAATCAGATCTCTTCCCGCTTCCCTCGAACAAACTTCACCCATTCTTCGATAATATCAATAATCATTTTAAAAGGGGCTTCGATGAAGAAGTCGAACACGAGCATAAGCACGTTCAGGCGGGCGACTTCGTTGCTTAGGAATTTTCCAACAGAAACGATTGGCAAAAACATGAAATACAAAATTGGTGAAAATGCGCCTTCTGCTTCTTCTAGCGAATACTCCTTGGCGGTTTGGCGAATACGATAGCCAAAAAATCCAACAACGGTTAAGAAAAATACGAATATAGTGGTTCCGATAATATTGAAACCCATTTTTTCAAGAAGTATAAAGATAGTGCCAAATAGAATGCCAAAGAATACAAAGTACATTAGGGTAAATCCAAGGACAAGCAAAGGACGGTTGGTTTGTTTTTCATGATTCAGTTTTATTGGAGCAGCCTCAAACGTTTCATCGTCGTTAATAATATTCACGAGACGATTGTAAATACGTTGGGTATTTTTTGCATTGGGAACTCGAAAAAACGATACCAAAAGTCCCATAAAAATAGGAGGCATGACTACGTTCATAACCAGTGGAAGCAGGTCAAGATGCCCATACAAAAATCGAGTAAGTGGAATTTCAAGAAGAAGAACAAAAACCATTTTCGTTAAGAAAATGTAGCTAATACTTCGAATCATAGCCGTGCGAAGTTTAGTACTAGTTTCCTTGTATTTCTTTTCACACGATGCTTGCACTTTTTCAAGAAGCTTCACTTCGTCTTGCAAAATGTCGACACTTTCCCCATCAGCAATTTTGAGCACGTCGTTTAATATAAGAAAAGGTGGAACTTGTTTTTTAGCTTGCTTGATTAATTTATCTTTATAAGGATTTTCGATGATTTTCTCGAAATCCTTTACTATAGTGGGCCAATTTTGTACCAGTTCAGTTAGTTTCTCTTCCCCAAGCGTCGTAAACATTCCGTAATGCAGGGTAAATAGATGATATCGGGTATACGCATTATCATTTTTAGCAAACGCCATTTCTGCGGCGGCGTAAAAATAAGCGTCGCGCTGTTCTTCGGTTACATTCGCTAAATGGAATTTCTTGTGTAGTACCTGGTAATAAAAGTATAAATTAGCATTCAGACGCTTCGTTTTTTCTGGTTCAATGTGTTCTTCGATTTCACAACTTAAAATGTCATACAAATACTGCGTTTGCTTTGGAGAATTCTTACCATGGAGTTTATTATGCGTTTGGATAAACCACGCAAACTTATTAATGCCACCTTGAATATTACTAACTTCCGACGTTTTAAGTGTTTCTGTGGACATATAGCGTGCCCACAGCAATTCACGCACTACGTTTTCACCTTCTCCTTTACCGCTGGGGTTTATAGCAAGTCTTCGGCGCAAAATCCGCTCAATAGCAGCACGACGAACCAAATGTTCTTCGCGGAATTCAATAGAATTGCGGACGCGTTCGTAAAGGAGAGCAAAAAATGATACAGTTTGAGATACTTGCAAATGGGTCATGTCGGTCGACGGTGACTTTTTTTTAGCTTCTTCAAGTGTTTCAAGTAAGGCTTGAGTATATTTCGATAGAACAATGGCCATAGACTTTCTATTATACGCTGATTTTGCTATACTGGTGAGGTTTCATGAAAATTCTTAGTCTGGATTCAGGAATTGAGCGCACAGGATATGCTATTTTTGAAAAAAACTCGCAGGGGTATACATATATTAATTGTGGGATTATAGTAACCGACAAAAAACTGCCACTGGTAGAGCGTTTACATGCGCTTGCTACCGCGCTCCACGCTCTTATTAAGGAGCACAAGCCGGATATTATGATTGTAGAGCAATTGTTTTTTAACACGAATGCTAAAACGGCGATTACTGTTGCGCAAGCGCAGGGGGCAACACTTTTAGTTGCTTCTGAGCATACTATTCCGGTTGAATTTCTCTCTCCTCTTACGATTAAACAGGTAGTCACAGGAGATGGAAGAGCGGACAAAAAACAAATTAAGAAAATGCTCGAATTTTCAATAAAATTTGCTGAAAAACCTGCAACTGATGATGTGTATGACGCAGTTGCTTGCGGAATGGCATACTGTATTTTAAATAGATGATACAATTGGAAAAACTATGATAGGAAAACTTAAGGGAACCATTTCAGAAGTACAAGGGACAGTAGTTTTGCTTGAAACGACAAGTGGTGTTTTTTATTCGCTGTATTGCATGCCTGACCTTATCTCCGCACATCACATTGGTGATACCGTGGAAATGTATACGTATCTGCAAGTTCGTGAGGATGCGTTAACACTATTTGGATTTTCTTCTAAAGATGCGCATGGCCTATTTCAAATGCTCCTTTCAGTTGATGGAGTTGGACCAAAATTAGGATTTGCAATAATTTCCTACGCGCAGCCAAAAAATATTACCGATGCCGTCATACAGCAAAATTTAGGGTTCTTTAATAGCATTCCCGGAGTAGGAAAAAAGACTGCGCAAAAAATTCTCCTTGAGCTTTCTTCGAAGATGAACCAAGAGTTCACGATTAAGAATCAAGTTATGAGCGCTGATGAAAAAACAACCGTGGACGCTCTTGTCGCCTTGGGATTCGATAAAGCAGAGAGTAAAAACATTCTCGCAAAACTTGACGCTGCGCTTTCTTTGGAAGACAAAATTAAACAAGCTATACAATTATTAACTAATCATTCATGAAAAAAGGCGACGCAATAGTTTTAGATATTAACTTACGACCATCAACGCTGCAGGAGTATATTGGGCAAGGAAAGGTAAAGCGTTCATTACAACTTTTTGTTGATGCAGTTTCAAAACGCGGAGTGGTTGCAGAACATTTACTTTTTTATGGTCCGCCAGGCATGGGGAAAACTACACTTTCCCACATTATTGCGCGGGAGTTGAATGGAGAGTTAAAAACGACTTCTGGTCCTGCAATTGCTAAAACGGGAGATTTGGCGGCAATTCTTACAAACCTAAAAGATAATGATGTTCTTTTTATCGATGAAATCCATCGGCTCCCTAAAGCGGTCGAAGAGGCATTGTACCCTGTAATGGAAGACTTTTCGCTCGATATTATTATTGGAAAAGGACCATCTGCCCGAACCATGCGATTGCCGATTCCAAAAATAACGATTGTTGGAGCAACTACGCGTTTAGCACTTCTATCAGCGCCGTTGCGGGATCGGTTTGGAATGACACTTCGTTTAGATTATTATACCGATGAAGAAATGGCCCAAATTGTATTACGTTCTGCAAAATTGTACGCAATTCCCCTGTCGTCCGAGATTGCCGCACTTATTGCAAAACGAGCTCGGCGAACTCCGCGATTGGCAAATCGAATTCTTAAACGAGCCCGCGATTTGTATGAAGTTAAGAAGCTTAAAGAGATTACTCCACAGGTAGTCGATGATCTTTTCTCTATTCTCGAGATTGACGAGATTGGCCTAACTGATGGTGATAGAAAATATTTGTTGGCTATTATTGAAAAATTCGATGGTGGCCCGGTTGGGGTAAGTACACTTGCCCACACGCTCTCCGAAGACATTCAGACGATTGAAGAATATATTGAACCGTATTTAATGAGAATAGGGTTCTTGAAAAAAACAGGCAAAGGCCGGGTTGTAACTCCAAAAGCGTATTCGCATCTAAATCTAGCTTCTAAAAAGCAGCCTATGGAACAGACGCGTCTGGCGTAGTATAATAGAACATTAAGCCCGGGTGGTGAAATTGGTATACACGCAGTCTTGAGGAGGCTGTGCCGCAAGGCGTGGAGGTTCAACTCCTCTCCCGGGCACTTACCCAGGTCGCTTAGCTCAGTTGGTTAGAGCACTGCGTTTACATCGCAGGTGTCAGGGGTTCGAGTCCCTTAGCGACCACATGAAACGACTGCTCGTACCTATTATCCTCCTAGTGCTTATTGGATATTTCTACTTTTTTCGGACTACGCAACAATTTACTGACTACCCCCGAAAACAAGCCACTTTAGGCCCACACAAGTTAACTCTCATACTAACCGATTCGGAGCAACGCAAGATTACCGGTCTATCGGGAAGTAAGCCGCTCAGAGAGAACGAAGGTATGTTGTTTCACTTTCCCGCCCCTGGTCGCTATGGATTTTGGATGAAAGACATGAAGTATTCATTGGATTTCCTTTATCTACGAAATAACAAAGTCGTAGAGGTTCGAACAGATGTATCACCGGAAACATATCCAGATATTATCCTACCTACAGTTGACTTTGATTCTATGATTGAAATGAACGCGGGAAGTACATCAAAATTAAACCCCCACATTGGAGATGTATTGCTATATAATTAGCATATGCATTTTGATTTAATGGAAATTTTACCTACGATTGGCTACATTGGTATTTTTGCAATTGTGTTTGCTGAATCTGGCCTATTGATCGGATTTTTTTTGCCTGGCGATAGTTTACTTTTTACAGCTGGCTTTTTAGCGTCTCAAGGTATTTTTGATATTCATATTTTAGCGGTTATTTGCTTTCTTGCTGCAGTGCTTGGCGACAGTGTCGGTTACGCATTCGGACAAAGAGTTGGAAAGCGACTTTTTTATAAAACAGATTCTTGGTTTTTCCATAGAGATAATCTAGAAAAGGCAAATAGTTTTTATAAAAAGCACGGGAGAAAAACTATTATTTTAGCACGTTTTATGCCTATAATTCGAACATTTGCTCCAATTGTTGCCGGTATCGGCGATATGGAATATAGAACATTTATTGTTTTCAATCTTATCGGAGGTATTTTGTGGGCCATGGGACTTTCATATGCCGGTTATTTTTTGGGTAACCTAATCCCTAATGTAGATAAATATCTTATTCCAATTGTATTGGGTATTATCATCCTATCTGTAGCTCCTGGCATCTATCACGTTTTGAAAGACCCTGAAACACGAAAAAAAATACTTGCAACACTTCGTAGAAAGTAATTATCTATCTGACCATCTTATTTTATTCGTATTCCTCGCATAGTTTGTTATAATATACGCAACGATTAGCTTGCCGGGGTGGTGGAATGGTAGACACGCAGGACTTAAAATCCTGTGACCTCAACAGTCGTGAGGGTTCGATCCCCTCCCCCGGCACCATTATGGACAAAAAAATAGTGTTCCAAGTTGCAGTTAAAGCAATCATTACGAATGGTAAAGGAGAATATCTTTTGTTGCGAAAACCGGATGCGTATAAGTCGGATATTGAGCGCGGGATGCCCGAAAAACGGCGTTGGGATATACCGGGTGGCAGAGTCAATGCAGGGGAAAAAGTGAGAGATGCATTGGCGAGAGAAGTTTTAGAAGAGACAGGATTGAAAGTGATAAAAGTGCATACTATCGTAAATGTACACGATGCCTTTTTTCTAAAAGATGTCCATGTTGTTAGAATGTATTTTCCCGTTGATGTGGAGGGAGTTTTTAATGTGAGCGATGAACACGAACGAGGAGGGTGGATGAGTCTTGATGAGATAAAGAAGTTGTATGATGCCGATGAGCTTGAAGGATCTACAACGAAATTGTTTGCCGACTTAGCTCAGTGGTAGAGCAATGCTTTTGTAAAGCATGGGTCCGGGGTTCAAATCCCCGAGTCGGCTCCCGCATACACCATTTCTTATAGGCCTTTTATATGGTATACTATCATCATGGCGCATGAGAAAATTGACAGAAATGGTACGCGTACGACAATTGATACGGCTTCAAAAAAAGCTATTGTTGAAACGTATACACTTCTAAAACAAAGAAATAATCCCGATGGTTGGTCGCCTGATTTTCAGGTAAGAAATTTTAGATATGCTTCTCGATTTATTATGGATGCCGGCGCTTCTGCCGATGCGACTGTTTTAGATGTTGGGTGCGGCACTGGTAAATTCTTTGATACGTGGAGAACAATGCATCTCGGTACTTATACTGGCATAGATATGTCACCTTCACCAAATGATAGGTTGAAAACCGATGTAATAACCGCTGGAGGAAAGTTTATAGTAGGTGAATTTACCAGTGCTACACTGGATCAGGTAGATTTCATTGTTGCTTCAGGTGTAGTAAGCGTGGGTACTCCATCGAATAAATATGATTTTTTTACCTTGTATGTCCAGAAAATGCTTACATTAGCTAGAAAAGGTATTTATCTTAATTATTGGGAAGAAGGAATGAATGATGGAAGTATTCCGGCATTTCTTGATTATGATAGTAGTCAGATTGATGTGATATTATCTCGCATGATTAGTGCGTCTCAACTTACTCATTTTGGACGAGCAACGGATCATGTGACATATGACGGAAAACAATATTCACAACAGCATATATTCATTCAATAATATAATTCATCTAGTTAAAAGTTTATAATGGATTTACATGAGTTACTCCAGTATATGCCGATAGAATTACAATTGAATCCAAACGTCGATGAGTATGATTTCAGTAGTAAAGCACTAATTAACAGTAGAGAACTTCAATACCGAGTAATTAGTGAATGGATGACGAATATCAATGAAGATGCCATGTTACTTCCCTCTGTCGCAGAAGAATTCGGAAGAAAAATATATGCGGGAAGACTACGTCTTACAGCTTTCCAAGGACGTGGATATGTTTTTAGAAACTACGGCCATTATTTTGATTGTGGAAACTCAATTGTAATGTCGGATGGTGAGAGTGATTCATTACATGCTGCTTCTTGCTGTGTGGGTTTTGATATTGTACCGAATGATACAGATCAGTTTCCTGTTAAACCAGTTGAATACGCAAGATTATCACATGAAGTACAGCCCGGCGATGTAATAATATCTCAATTACAATCAACACCAAATCTTGTTAATAAGCGTTATTTTAATGGGTGGAGATGGGAACAAATGATGGTTACATTAACTGCGGATTTGATGAAATTTGCACAACTCAAGAATTTATATATATGGCCTGGTGACCTTTTAGCTGTTGGCAATTCGGCAGATCCAAATACAATGATGGCATTTAAACGACGTTATAATGGCACAGCTCGAGCGCTCGGGTTCTCAAAGAATACAAGTGGACTTTATGTATTGACCAGTTTTTAGAACTTATAGTAATGTAGAGCACGACATGATATACTATAGGTATGCCAATAGAAAGTCGTAAGCCTATACTAGGTCCAGAAACCGCTCGTATTATTACAGACAATGATGCACGAAAAGCTTCTATAGACATGTGGGCATCTCGTATAAATGCCAGTGGTGAACTTCCTTTATTTGCAACTATATTTGGACGAACAAATACCGATCCCCTTTCAATACTTTCGTATAACGAATGGGGATATTCAGCAGGAAACTACGGTCATTATTTTGACTGCGCCAATTCCCTCGTGTTGGCTGGATCTGATCAAGCATCGGCATGTATAGGTTTTGATATCGTACCGTTCCAATCAACACCGTTCAGTTTTGCGCCTCCTGGATACAAAAAGCAACGTGGAATAGTACCGGGAGATGTAATTATATCGCAAATTCAATCAACTTATGAACCTCATAATAGGCAACTTTTACAGGGATGGCGATGGGAACAAGCGCTTGTTACTCTGGTTGTGGATTGGGTTGACTCCGTAGATTTGGGTAATATTTATGTTTGGTCCGGAGAATTAATCGGAGAAGATTATCCATTGACACGTGAGGAAATGAAAAAGTTTGAAGCCCGCTACAATGGAACTGCACGTGCTTTGGGATTTAAAAAAAACGGTGGTGGAATATACATGCTCGACCGGTTGCAATTGCAACCGCATAGCGGTGCTAAAAAGGTATAATATCTTAATTGTCGATGTAGCTCAGTTGGATAGAGCAATTCCCTTCTAAGGAATAGGTCGGGGGTTCGAATCCTCCCATCGACGCATCTTGTTTTTTACTTCTGTTCCCATATAATGAAGATAGATATATGGGTGTCTTCATAAAACAAAAAAACCGCGGAGAAATTACTGCTGTTTTTGCCACTATTTCTTTACTAGCAATCATGATTGCTTCAGTTATCGGTTTGCGCGCTACGCAAGACATTCGAAATAAAGCGGCTGGATCATGTTCATATTACTCAACTGCATCAGTAGTAAAGACCGATAGGTCAGCTGTAAGGACTTCAGACAATGGAAATAAAACCATGTCGATTAAAAATGACCTCAATGTTCGCAACACATTAGATAGTAATGGAACATTCCCCTTTGGAACCCAAACGTTTAACTTTGGCGCATACAAAAAACCAAGCACTTCAGCAACAGTCACGCTCGAGAATTTAGATCCTAACATTTGGAGAGTTAAATCAACATTCTGTATCCAAAAACCGGGATCTTCGGTTGGATGCGAACTTGGCGCGAAAGGAGTCGGCTCAACAAAGCTTACCATGCAATATTTTCATGTGGACTGTGGTGTAGATATTGAATATGGGTGGGTGGTGGAGCCCGTAATCGGAATTCCGGCAACCCCGACTCCAACACCACGTTCATTACAAACATTCCCAACAGGATTTGCCAATCCCCGTTTGCCGCAAGACAAACTAACTCCTACGATCACACCTTTTTCAACGCCAACCCCCACGACTGGAGTAATTCAAAAAGCTTTTTGTAATGTACGGTGCACTCCAGGTTTTGAAAGCGTAAACACCTGCGCAACTGGGTTCACTTGTGTGAATACCTGTGCGCAAGGAGAGCTTGGATGTACTCCGTCAAACCGAGGAGTTTGTCGCGCTGTTGAATGTGTAAACGATATATCATGTGGATGTGGAAAGCCTCTAATACCAACACTAGCTCCATTTCAACCGACTATTAAGCCAACTACTCAACCAACAGTGGCGCCACTGGCACTCCCCTGTTTTTACGATTCAAAGCTTTCGGTCGTTGATACATCCGGAAGAAACTTGTCAGTCACCTCACTTGAAGGACGACAAAATCAGTGGTCGGTAATTAACGGCACCGGGGGCGTTGTACAATTTGATTCACATTACGGAAGTATCTCACCATTGAAATGGGGCTTTGACACAATTTCTCCAAACAAGAAAAGTGACGGTCTTGTACAAACATCTGCCTTTATCCCCGTGTATGTCCCCAACCCAAGCACCAATACTTCATCATTAACGCTGCGCACAGACCCAACATACGAAGTTGTTCAAAAGAAGATAGTCCGACACTGTCAGCGAGAATTTGATCAATTAAATGGTGTTGTCCGAGGGTGTTCAGATGTAAATAATCAGGGCCAGCTTCGAGGAAGCTACACCGGAATTGTAACGGCTGGAGCCCCCAATGAAATTCCAAATGTCGCCCTACTATGTAACATGCATGTAGAAGCCCAATATGTGGTTCGCAAAAAACCCACCGGAACTGCCCGAGTCAACGTGCAACTTTCTGCAGGTGACAACTTAAGTAAGAATATTCCATTTACGACAGAACAAGTAACTTTGGGTAAGCATTTATATGCTGGTCAGAGCACGGTGACCTTTACCGGAAACTCGAGCGAGAATGCTGGATATACAAAAACAGTTACTATTACTCAACCTACAGTAGATACAGCGCTCCCTCTTGGAAATTATACGGTTTCATATAACTTTCCTTCAGGCGTATTGCCGGTTCGAGAAGGAAATGATGGATATCGGCTCAATTCCCCACCCATTGATGGGACAAAAATAACGATTACAGAGGGAAATGTATATACCTATCGCGTAGTCTACAACATGAATACTTATTACTGCAAAGGCACTCGAAACAAAACATCGTGTGAATCTTGCAATGGCGGTAAAGCTGATGAAATTATCAATGGTGCGTGGCCAAATCCTAATGGAAAAGTACTATGTTGCCCTACAAATAGGGGTGATAAAAAACCTGGTGATTTTAGTTGTCCAAATAACTACGACAGTCGTTGTACGGCTGGATCGATTTACTACGGAAACTGCGGACACACTGATCCTGCATCGGGCAAAGTATGTCCTCAGGGTCAGCGTGCAAAGTATGTTTGCCAAGCCAACAACGCGAATAACTTCTGGAGCTATCAGGGTTGCGTAGATTCCCCTAGCGGCATGGACCGATGTGTAGCCCCAACACCTACCACTGTACCTCTGCGAGCTACTCCTCGACCGGTTCCAACTGGAAATGAAATCTGTCCGGACTTTGCGGGTACATTTGGAACTAATCCTGACGAGCAAATAACACCACCGCCAGAGTGCCCTGTACGGTTAGAACCGAAAACATTTACTGTTTCTATGTTAACTAAGTTTGACCAGAGCAATCCGATCATTAGGTTGGAAGCGCACCTTCGGTTAGAGCGTGATTCAAAGCAATCGGAAGTTGACAAGGTAAAAATACCAAATATTCAGAATGGAAAATATTATACTCATGTTTTCAGAAATTTGGCAGAAGATGACAACTCTAAATATTCTGTTTCTATTTATGGCTACAACGCAAAAGAAGAAGAGCAACAGATGTACATTGTTCACTGTTGGGGTAGAAAAATTGGTGGAGCATACGAGTGGTCTAATGGCTGCTTATCGTATGTTCCCGCAATATTTTCTGTTGTCATAGGCAATCAGGCCATTAAGCCAACCCCTAGCACAATTCCTTCCCCAATTCCTCCGACACCAACTCAAATCTATAAAATTGACAAAGCAAATTGCAAAGTTGTACTTGGAGATGGCGACTATAATGTACTTTTTATAAATGATGGTTTATATCAACAAGACCTAAATGGATTTATTTTTACTGCTTTATTAAACGTTGCTAGAACCAATCTTGCAGATGATGGTCTGCAAGAGCGCTTATCTTTTTCTACCTATGAAAATAGAGTTGGACCTGATGGAAAGCCATTTGATTTTCAATGTGAAGAGGGTGATGTAAATGATAAAGGAGGTGGTAAACATGTACACTGCAACAATTATTCCTTGTTCTCACAAATGAAATCTGTATGTAGTGCGGATACAATTGTGGTTGTGAGCAATAGTGGTACCTCTCGATCATCAGCTTCTTTAGGAGAAGGCAGAGTGAGTATGTCGTTTAGTGACCCAGAAGCTGTACCTCACGAATTAGGACATGCTATTGCTGGACTTTATGATGAATACGATCGGTATGATGATGAACAAGTGGATTCCAAAAATCCACCAAATATTGACGAAAATTTTGCGCCAAATTGCACCAGAAATCCAAGTTGTAAACAGTGGGGTTGTACAAATCCAGCACAGTGCTGTATGAAAAGCTGTGGATACGCAAATTGGTATCGTCCTGATTATGGCAGTATCATGAGAAATTCTCGACACGGCTTCTTTTTTGCTAAAAAGTTTAACGCGCCTTCGATAGATGCATGGAAAGAAGCACTTGGAGTAGGTGGTAACCCCGCTCCAGTTCAAGGGCTGGATGCAGTAAATCATTCAGAACTACCGATATATCATAAATCACTTGAAGTAAATCTGACACAGACCATTTCAAGCATATTTACCCACCCCACACTTCAAGTTATTGATTCATATCCTGTCCAAACTAAAAAGGTACCCGGCTCTCAATTTGTGTCAGTTAATATACTTAACAGTGAAAATAAGGTGCTATATTCTCAGCAAGTGGCTATTCAGGAGAGTATCTCACATGCATCCAGGGACGGTAAGCCAGTAATTGAAAAGAAGCCAAAAATAATAGTATATCTTCCGGTGTTTCCTTCTGCTAAATCGGTTCAAGTAGTTGATCAGAATGGAAAAGAAAAACTAGCGATGAAGCTAAGTGATTTCAATATCCCCGATCAGATTGCCGTTACTCCTCAAAACATGTGCGGAAACAATATTTGTGACAGAGCAATTGGAGAGGATGTAAATAGCTGTCAAGCAGATTGTAATATAAAACCATTTAATCGCGACACACTAAATGGGCTAAGAAAGATTAAAACCCAAGATCTGAACTTTGATGGAACTATTGATTGGTCAGACTATAAGATTCTCGTTAATAAATATGGTCAATCAGGGAATTTAGCTGAGGACATTAATAATGATATGAGAGTGAATACTTTAGATGCCTCTATAGTTATAGATAGTATGGATTAGTTTACTTTCGCTTCACTTCGTATTGATACGGGTAGTATAAAAAGTTTGCAGGAGCTTCATCAATTAATGTTTTTTGGAATTGCTGATACACCGCTTTTCGTCGAGCTACTTGTATCAGATTTCGTCCGTCTTCCAATTCCTTATCAATCTTTACATCTTTTAATTTCGTAATATTCCCTTCCTTTTGCGTTGAGTGCCAGAAGAAATATTGATCAGGATCCTGTGGAGGGCTCCACGCAGTTAATAATAGTTCAAAATCAGCAGGAATATACGATAGGACTTTCAAATTTACTTTTACACCAACTGCTTCGAAATTTCTCTTAAGTTCTTCGGCAACGTCAATGTACTCATAAAAGGTTGTGAGTGAGAGTGTTGCAGATTCAGATGCGGTTTTTTTTTCTATAATACCCTGCGCTTTTTCAGGGTCATACGCATAGCGTTTTAAGTTTGAATAATATGCCCACGAAGTAGGTGGAATTGGACCACTTGCGGGTTGACCATTTACTTTTTCAGGGGAAGCGGCATAATTTAATGCTCGTCGAAAATCGTTGTCTTCAAGGATTCCAGCTTGTGTATTATAAAAAAGGGTCATTATTTGGCTATAGTCGACAGATTTTGTGACTGTCGAGTTCTTCCAGGTTTCAAATGTTTCGGCTACTGATTTACGCGATGTTTTAAAACTTCGGATTTCACCCCGTTTATATGCATTCACAAGTGCGTCGTCATTTGTATACATTTTATACGTAATAGTTGGTAAATCTTTTTTATTTGGAATAAGACTTATTTCAGAAATATTTCCTTTTGATGCTTTGTAGTTTTGACGATCATATACTCCTGCAATTCCTATTAAAGGATATTTTATAAGCGGACGAGTTAGGTAAATAGGAAACGTTGCAAGCTTCTGGGAAAGTTGGAATTCAATAGTAGTATCATCGATAACCTTCATTGTAATGCCGGTGAATTTATATGAAATATCGTGAGCTGTAAATGGCTTTTTGTCGCTCCAATATAAATTTTTCTTTAAGTTAAACCGATACGTTTTTTCGTCTTTACTCACGGTCCATGAGTCAATCAGAAGCGGTACAATTTGACCTTTTTCATTTATATCGATTAACGGATTTGAAATATGCGCAGCTATTTCTGTGGGTGGAGTTTGAATTTGATATTCGCCAACGAGCCCAATAACCTCTCTCTGAGTGAACAATGTGGCGCTAATGACTGGATAGAAATTAATAATTGAAAAGATCAAAAAAAAACTGCCGATGCCGCTTATAATCATGAAGCGAGCATTTTTGCTGAGGAACGCCCTGATGAGCCAATAATAATATCGAATCTTTTTATTCACAAGCTTACGAAACCAAGTTAATCACTGACACAATAAAGAAGAGTACAATTAGAACAACCGTTAATTGGAGCGTAACTTTTTCAATTCCGCGACGGGTTTGGAAAAATTCTCCTCCGCCACCCCACGCACTCCCTAAACCAGCCCCGCGACCTTGCATAAGGATAAGGACTGTGATGAGGAGACTTAATATGATTGTTGCGATAAGTAACATAGGCTTAATTATACACCATTTTTCGATTCCGTAGAAGCAAATGGTACTTTTTTGCAAATCGATGTGATTCATCTCGGATTTCTTGAATAATTTTAAAGAAAGTTGAATTGCGTTTATATAGAGCTGGTGAAATGCGTTCTCCTACTTTAAAAAGTCTGTCAGGGTGTTTTGCGATACCAATCATGGGAATAGTTAGCTCCAAACCCTGCAAGACCTTACGTGTGGCTCGTAACTGTGGTGGGCCACCATCAATCACCAGTAAATCTGGGTGCTGCCAGCCGGATCGTTTAAAACGACGCGTTAAAACTTCTTGTAGCATGGCAAAATCTGATATTCCTTTTACTGTTTTAATCTTAAAACGCCTGTATTCCTTCTTTTCTATCCCACTATCTTGGAAAACTACCATGGATGCAGTAGCATCTTTTCCGAATAAATTACTTATGTCGTAACACTCTATTCGAAAGCTTGTGGATACGTCTGATGTGGCAAAATTTGCTTGCATGAATTCGGAAATTGCAGTTTCGATACTGGCTTTATTGGTAATTCGAATGTCATCCCATGATGAAAAGGAGCGGGTATGCAGTAAATTCTCCAATAACAAAAGTTTGTCGCGAATGATCAAGGCCTCTTCGTAATTCTCTTTTTGTGTAGTGATAACGAGATCTTTTTCCAAATGTTTTAATACGAATGAAGAGTTCCCATCGAGAATTTTTACAATTAATTTAATGTTATGCAAGTATTGCTGGCGAAGAGTCTTTTTTTGCGCTTCATCATCCTGCCGGTCTATTACTGATGGGCACGGGTTGCAGAGCCCGATTTTTGAATAAAAACAAGCCGTTCTTCCTAATTTCTTTTGTGTGCAAAATGGAATAATTTTTCGGATGTGCGACAGTAGCGAACGAGTTAATCGATTTGATTGGAAAGGTCCAAAATAGAGCGAAACACCGTCGTTCTCTCGACGCACCAGCGATATTTTTGGGTACTCATCTTTGATCGAAATTTTAATATATAAATAGCTCTTATCATCCTTCAACTGAATATTATATTGCGGCATGAATTTGCGCACCAAATTTGCTTCTAAAATTATTGCTTCAAAGTCGGAAAGTGTTTGCGTGTAATCAAGACGATCAGCCTGCTCGATAATTGCCCGTTCTTTTCTGTCTAGACGAGCATTCTGCAAATGTGATGTTAATCGGGCTTTTAAATTAACCGCCTTTCCAATATAAATTGGAATGTCATTTTTGTAAAAAAAATAGACTCCCGTTGTTGATGGAATGGATGAAATGTTTTTGGAAGTAATCATGAAATTCGTTTTTTAATATATCGAAAGAAAATGATTGTAAGGATTAGTAATGCGAATCCAATTCCGATAAGATAGTTAAGAATAGATTCAAATGATGAACGCACTGAAAGATTCTTAGAGGCGATTTCTTTATCATCGAGTAAAAGTGATATTTGAGCTTTGTTATTTTCCGAAGCATTTTTGGAAACCGTATAACTAAATGGAATTTCACGTTTCTCATGAGGTGCAATGAGCTTAGCAGAGAGTACGTTTGGCTTAAATGTTAACGATGAACTTTTAATTCGAAATGACGGATCAACTAAAAAAACATTGCTGTTATTCTCTATAATTACCGAACCATGTGAAGTTGATAGCGGAGCAACAGTCTCTTGCATGTCAAACGTTGCGGTAACATTTTTTACCTCCTTAGGAAGTATTGCGATAGGTTTAATATCAATATCTTTTTGATCGCGTACCTTATACATTCCGGCAGGGAGCGGATATACAGGATCTTTTCCATGAATTGCGAGCACAATATGATTCAGATCAAATGAGTTAAAGTAGTCAATACTCGAAGTATCTGCCCAGGTGGGATCTGTTGGAATCCACACGTTTTGAGCCTCGTCGTAGTATTCCGGCCAGGAATGAAGAATGTCGCCTGAAAAAGATTGTGGGCGAAGTGTGGCATCATCGCTATATGCAAACCCTTCAATTTCTCGGGCCGGAATGTTTGCATTTCGAGCCAGTGCTACAAAAAGATCAGTGTACTCCGTACACACCGCTTGTGTGGGGTTATTAAGCGCAAACTGAGCTCCCTTGCGTGAACCCGATGCTTTAATCTGCTCACGATCATAGCTGAGATGATTGACCACACGATCAAAAACGTCTTTAACGGTATTTATTTTCTCTGGGAACTCGTATGTTTTTGGCACATTCCAATAGGATATATTATTGAATATATATTTCTTCTGATCTTCAAATGCCGTTTCATTAAATGACTTCATAGTATTATTTGGACGGGCAAAGACCTCTACAATTCCCGAATAATGAATCGTCATTTCTTGCCGGGGTGCAAGTGCATATTCAGCTAAGTAATTTCCATCGGAATCTATGTAGGTGCGTGCAGGCTGGGGATCAATGAAATTTTCGTACACTTTCTGGTACGATGTTTGTGGAGGAAGCGCAATAGACGTTTTTTTAGTTAATAAGTCAGGATTCTTAATTGTATACGTCAGATTCGTTTGATATCGCTGTGAAGTTCCAAATGCAACGTAAATTACGGGTGTTTTTACATTATCCCATCGGATACTTTCACCCAGGACTTCAGTTGGGGGCGGTTTAATTACTCCAACATGCCGGTCAACTCCTGGGGGGACGTGAAAAAGTGCAGAAAATGTTGAATCATCCTTATTGGAAATAGTCGGCAAAATTACTTCCCAAATAGAGCCCACATGTTTAATGCCGTTTTTTTGGGTGTAAGTCAATTCCAGATTTGTTTGATTATCTTTGCGTGCAGAACTCTCGGGGAGAGTAAACATGATTTGCGTACTATTTTTTTCAGACTTTATTTGTGTTTGTACTGCTTCATTCTCAATTTTTGTTTGCGGATTGCTGATTGCAAAGTGAGGAGGTAAATTGATGCTGAATTCCTGAATGTACACATCGGACCTCAGGTTTTGGAGAGAAATAAGAAGTTTGACTGCTAAATCAGTTTCGTTAATGGGAGTATATTCGGCATTGTAGACAACTTTATATGGAGTAGCTGCAGCTTTAACTCCGTTAGCGGTAAAAAGAGTGATAACTGCAAAAAAGCATACCGCACAGAGAGAAGACAATCGTCGAAAGAAATTCATGCTCTTATTTTACCCTAAATATTCCGATAAGTATTTACCCGTGAATGACTCCTTATTCTCCAATAGTCCGCCCAGCGGACCCTCGTAGAGTACCTGTCCCCCACCTTCCCCACCCAATGGACCCATGTCGATTACGTATTGGCTGTTTTTAATGACTTCTAAATTGTGTTCAATAACAATGACTGTATTTCCTTTTTCGACGAGTTTATAGAGTGTTGTAAGTAATTTCTCTACATCATATAAATGCAGCCCCGTTGTTGGCTCGTCGAGGATATAGAGCGTTCTTCCCGATTCTTTCTTAGCAAGTTCATTTGCTAATTTAATGCGCTGAGCCTCTCCTCCGGACAATGTTGGAGCGCTTTGGCCAAGTTCCATGTAGCCAACTCCTACGTCTTGGAGTGTTTTAAGTTTTAGTGAAAGTTGTGGAATGCTTTTGAAAAACTCTGCAGCTTCATCGATTGGCATATCGAGAACGTCTTTAATGCTCTTGCCTTTGTACAGAACTTCAAGCGTTTGACTGTTGTAACGAGCACCTTTACATACATCGCACTTTACGTATACATCCGGTAAAAATTGCATTTCGATTTTAATCGTTCCTGCCCCTTGGCATTTTTCACACCGCCCGCCTTTTACATTAAATGAGAATCGTCCTTTTGCAAATCCTCGAATTTTTGCATCGGGGGTTTGTGCAAAAAGGTCGCGAATATGATCAAATATTCCCATGTATGTTGCCGGATTTGAACGAGGAGTCTTTCCGATTGTTGATTGATCGACTAAATATACTTTATCCAAATATTGGTATCCCAGGAGTTGATCGAACGTTCCTTGAGAGAGCTTGAATGAGCCCTCCAAATAATATCGTAATGCTTTATACAAAGTTTCAACAATGAGAGTGGATTTCCCCGATCCAGAAACGCCGGTAACACTAATTAAATTTCCCAGCGGAAACTTTGCTGAAACATTTTTTAAGTTAAATTGGTTACAGCCTGATATTTCGATGTACCCATAATTTTTAGAAGAAAGGGTGTGTTCTTGTGCCACATTCTTTTTAAACATATATTTAGCAGTAAGCGAGTTTTTGCTTTTTTTGAGCTCTGCAAGTGATCCTTGGAAAATAACTTTTCCACCATGTTTTCCGGCTTTTGGTCCGAAATCTACTATGTGGTCGGCAGCTAAAATAGTTTCCGTATCATGTTCTACTACAATGAGTGTGTTTCCGAGATTACAAAGGTTGCGCAAAGAGTCTACAAGTGCTGAAACGTCTTTAGGATGCAATCCAATTGATGGTTCATCAAGCACATAAATGACTCCGGTTAGTCCACTTCCAATTTGCGAAGCAAGTCGAATACGTTGCGATTCTCCTCCGGATAAACTTGCCGCAGTTCGACCAAGCGTTAAATACGTAAGGCCTACATTTTCAAGAAATGTTAAGCGAGCTACAATTTCAGAAATAATATTTACAGAAACTTCCTTATCATACCCTGACAAACTTTGGTGAATATTTTTAGCAAACTTTAATAATACTTCAATTGAATAATTCGCAAGATCAATAATATTTCGTTCATCAATTTTTATACTTAACACTTCAGGTTTCAAACGCAAACCGTGGCATGCAGTACACTGTTCATCAGTCATGTATTTTTCAATCTCGTGCGACATAAATTCCGATGAACTTTCACCATATCGCCGATACAGCTCTGGAATGATTCCAATAAATGTTTCCTTAATGGTTGTATCGTTTCCAAACCGATTTTGACCGTGAACTTTGTATGTCTTATTATTTCCGTGTAGAAGTGTCTGAAGTTTTTCCTCATCGACGTATTGAAGGTTCACCGATGTATCAATGTTAAGATCGGTAAGTACTGTTTTAAGCGTTCGTGCATACCATGTATTGAATGCAAGTACTTTTCCAAATGGAATTATTCCACCCTGTTCAATCGAAAGACGTCTATTAAGAACAAGCTCGGGAGCGATTCGAACAATATAACCTAACCCCTTACACGTTTCACACGCGCCCACTGGAGAGTTAAACGAGAACATTCGTGGCTCAATTTCAGCCAAAGCAAAATCACATTTTGGACACGCAAATTTTTCTGAAAATAAATGGCTACTTTCAGGAGCTTGCAAAAGAATTTTTCCATCAGATAATTTAACTCCTTGTTCCACCGTTTCTGCAATTCTTTTTTTAAGGCCGTCAATTAAATCAGTCTTTTTCGTGTCCGAATGAGAAAGTGAGAAACTCATGATAACAGCAGAAATTGTGTGCTTATTATTTTTCTCAAGAGTTGGCAAATCATCGTCAGTTACGCGAGTGCCATCTACAATTAAATCGGTGTATCCTTTAGCTCGCAAGTTTCCAAAAAGGGGCGTAAACTCACCTTTTCGTTCGGTAACGATTGGAGAGAGAAGTAAAAATTGTTGTGGAGCAAGTTTATATTTTTTAGTGTATTCAATTGAATACTCGACAATCTTTTCAGTAATCTCATCTATCGAGAGTCTACTTATGAGCGTTCCGTCATTTGGACAATATGGAACTCCAATACGGGCAAATAGCAGTCGTAAATAATCATAAATTTCTGTAATAGTTCCTACTGTAGATCGAGGGTTTTTTCCAACTGACTTTTGATCGATCGAAATGGATGGTGATAAACCTTCAATAAAATCTACATCCGGTTTATCCATGACTCCTAAGAACTGCCGTGCGTACGATGACAGAGATTCTACATACCGCCGTTGACCTTCGGCATAAATAGTATCAAATGCTAGTGACGATTTACCTGAACCTGAAACACCCGTAAAAACAACCATTTTATTTTTTGGAATAGTCAGGTCAACGTCTTTCAAATTATGTTCCCGGGCTCCTTTAATTACAATTGAGTCGTTCATATATTTAGGATTTTTCAATTTCAGTCATTTTATTTCTAATGGCGATTGCTGCTTCAAAATGAAGTTCACGGGCTTGTTTTCTCATTTCTTTTCGTAAACTATCTATCAAATTCTTTTTGTCTTGGGGGGTTAGTGCTGTTATATTAATAGACTCTATCGCTTCATATGCTGCTAATAGCGACATGTCGTCTTGGCGTTTTTGTTCCTGTCTAATAATATCCTTCTTAATTTCCTTAATAATCGTCGTCGGAGTAATATTGTGGGTCTTATTATACTCCAATTGGTACTCTCGCCGTCGGCCAACCTCATCAACAGCTGCTTGAATCGATTTAGTCATTTTATCGGCGTAAATAATTACCTCACCACCAACATTTCGAGCAGCCCGACCCATGGTTTGAATAAGCGCCGTTTTGCTACGTAAAAAACCTTCATTATCGGCGTCTAAAATTGCAACTAATGTAACTTCTGGAATGTCAATTCCCTCTCGTAGCAGGTTAATGCCGACTAATACATCAAACTCGGCTAATCGGAGCTTATTAAGAATTTCAGATCGATCAAGCGTGTGAATGTCGGAATGCAAATACTCAGCTTTTACCCCTGATTCTTTCAAGTATGTCGTCAGATCCTCCGCAATTCGCTTGGTTAATGATGCAACGAGTACTCGCTCTTTTTTAGCAACGCGCTTTTTAATTTCTTCAACTAAATCAGGAATTTCACTGCTGCTTTTTCGAATACTTACTGGAGGATCTACAATTCCTGTGGGACGTACCAATTGCTCTACGACTTTATTCTCAGCAAGTTCTACTTCATACTCATTCGGCGTTGCGGAAACATAAATTGCTTTATGCATATTGTTATAGAACTCATTAAATTTCATCGGACGATTATCAAGACTCGACTCCAATCGAAATCCGTAATCTATGAGCGTCCTCTTTCGAGCCTGGTCGCCGTTATACATGCCTCGAATTTGAGGTAATGTCATATGAGATTCATCGACGAATACAAGCCAATCTTTTCCAAAACGATGATTGAAATATCCCAGCAAGGAATTTGGAGGATCGCCGGGATTTCGGCCATCAAAATATCGAGAATAATTTTCAATTCCATTTACATATCCCATTTCCTTAAGCATTTCCAGATCATAATTCACTTTTTTTAGTAATCGACGCGCTTCAAACTCCTTATCGTTCTTAATTAGCTGTTTATATTCTTTTTCTAAATCTGCTCGTATTTGGCTCTCCGCATCCTCAAGCGCATCCATGCTCGTCATGTACTGTTTTGCCGGATACAGAATAATTGATTCATCAGCATTCGTCTTTTTTTCAATTGTTTCTCCGGTTAGCGGATCCATTTTGGTAATTTGGACAACTCTATTGTTCTGCAATTCCACCCGATAGCCAAAATCATCAGATGCCGGATACATGTCAACATACTCTCCACGAACTCTAAATGAACCTCGCTTAAAGTCGTATTCAGAACGCTCGTATTGCAGCTCAATAAGACGTTTCATAATGTCGCGCTGGTCATACATCTGTCCCACTTTAATTTCCAAAATAAACTTTCCAAACTCTATTGGCGAGCCGATGTTGTAAATACATGAAACGGAAGCGACTACGATTGGATCAGGACGTGTGAGGATGTTGCTGGTGGTTGCAAGTCGGAGTTTATCGATTGTTTCATTAATTTGCGCCTCTTTTTCAATATATGTATCGGTGGAAGGAATATATGCTTCAGGCTGGTAATAATCGTAGTACGATACAAAGTAAGAAACCGCATTTTCCGGAAAAAAATCACGCATCTCTTGGTACAGCTGGCCAGCAAGAGTCTTGTTATGAGAGATGATCAGAGCAGGCATTTGGGACTGTTGAATGACCTGAGCCATGGTAAACGTTTTTCCCGATCCGGTTACGCCCAAAAGAACCTGGTTTTTTTTATCCGCATGAATACCTTCCACAAGCTGGTTTGCTGCCTTAATTTGCTCGTCAATCGGGGAAAATTGGGAATGAACGGTGAATTTCATGTGACCTACTATTGTACCATAATTCAGGTCATTCTGAGCCTAGCGAAGAATCTCGGTGTAGAGTACAATAGAGCCATGTTATACATCGTTGGAACACCTCTTGGAAACGCGAGCGACATTTCGTTGCGAGCGGTGCAAACGCTTATAAATGCGGATATCATTTTAGCCGAAGATACGCGTTCATTTGCAACCTTTTACCCCATTATTCAGGATTTATACAAACTGTCGCCGTCCAAAGAGCAAAAGATCATTTCATTTTATAAGGATAATGAGTTCGAACGGCTCCCATCGGTATTAGAATCTCTTGAGGACGGGTTGGATGTTGCGCTTATTTCAGAATCCGGTATGCCACTTATTTCTGACCCCGGATCTCCACTGATTCAACATCTTACAAATAATAATATTGATTTCACCGTCATTCCCGGTCCAACCGCATTTGTAAATGCTGCCGCACTTTCCGGATTTAAGTTCAAATCAATAGTTCATCTTGGATTTTTGTCAAAGAAGAAGTCAGACGTACTCAAAGCTCTTGAAAACATGCTTAAAACCGTCGAAAATTTTGAGCAACCTCTATTTACATTCTATGAGTCCCCTTTTCGCATTAATGAAACGCTCTCTTTAATTGCTCAAAAAGCTCCAAAAGCCCAAATTGCCATTTGCCGAGAAATGACGAAGAAGTTTGAGGAAGTATTACGAGGCACTCCGG
The DNA here is from genome assembly GCA_964422025.1 of uncultured Gammaproteobacteria bacterium. Taxonomy (GTDB): domain Bacteria; phylum Patescibacteriota; class Microgenomatia; order UBA1406; family HO2-37-13b; genus 2-01-FULL-39-24. The sequence continues at coordinate 144,376 of CAYQYZ010000001.1, read as the reverse complement.
AGGAACTCTCCAAAGAAACATATAAGGGAGAAATGACTGTTGTAATAGGCTCATTGTGATATAATAGTGCTCCATGAGCAGCCGAGAGCAACAACCACAATACACATATGCATTAGTAGATTGCTTTGAAGGATTAGTTAATCCTGACGAAATCAGTAATGGAAGAGTCGCTAATATCCTAAATATTGGCTATAGTAATGTTGTTATTCCAAATACGTTTGAGACTCCAGCTGACCTGCTTGCATTAAATGCATTTATAGCGGAGAAAGCAGCGGTGCATATTGCGAAAATTTACGGTTACACCTATTTTGCTTCATTGCTACATTTGGCAAAAGATGAAGAGCCAGTTGACCAACGTCTTGTTCAGTGGAGAGATTTTGGCAGATTCGAAAGTGAGCTTCGATCGTCGCTCGTTAATATTCTTTGGGATCAACATGATGAACTTGATGCCGAAAGCCAGTATCTGCATTTAGATCCTGATTTTGGAATATCCATAACTGATCATACACGAGTACATTATGAAAGAAGAGCATTAGAAGATCAACGCGCGGCTATTTGGCAGGCTATGCAAAAATTACAAGCTTCCTTGCCAAATTCCTCAGGGAAAAAAGAATAGCTAATATTCCTCCAACGTAGACGTATCCCCGATAGGTAATCCAAGCTCTTTTGCCCGCAAAACTCGGCGCATGATTTTTCCTGAGCGAGTTTTTGGAAGTTTATCGATAAATTCAATTTCTTTCGGATATGCGTGGCCGGCGAGGTTCTTTTTTACGTACTGTGATAGCTCTTCTTTGAGCTGTTCAGAGGGCTTCACGTCTTTCTGAAGAACCACAAATGCTTTAATAATCGACCCTCGAATAGGATCTGGTTTTCCGATAACGCCTGCTTCAACCACTCCCCCATGTTCAATAAGTGCGGATTCGACTTCAAATGGCCCTACACGTTCTCCGGACGTTTTAATGACATCATCTGCCCGCCCTACGAACCAGTAATAGCCGTCTTCGTCTTTCATAGCCTGATCTCCGGTAAAGTAAAGTCTCTTATTAGCGAGTCCCTTAACGCGTTCAAAGTACGACTCAAATTTCACTGGGCGGCGCCATAATTTTTTCATTATTGATGGCCAATTAGGTTCGAACGCTAATCTTCCTGCTTGTCCTGTTTTAAGAACTTCCCCGTCGTCCGATACGATATGCGGAATAATTCCAGGAAATGGCTTTCCCATACTACCAGGCTTTATAGGTAGTGTTGGAAAATTCGACATGATAATTCCCCCTGTTTCTGTTTGCCAATAGGTGTCATGAAACGGTAAGCCAAAAACTTTCTCTCCCCATACTACTAACTCTGGGTTTAATGGCTCACCAACACTTGCCAAGTGGCGCAACGCGGATAGGTCGTACTTTTCAACCAAATTGTCACCTGCCGCTGCAAGCATGCGAATAGCGGTGGGTGCTGTATACCATACATTTACATGATATTTTTGCATGATTTCATACCAAATAGCAGGGTCAAACCGACCGGCATGAACTACGGTTGAAGCTCCGCATGCCCAGGTTCCCAGAATTTCATATACGATTCCTGTAACCCAGCCCGGATCAGCGGTGCACCAATATACATCGTCTTCGCGAATATCCAAGACCCATTTAGATGTAATATATTCATGCAAAATTGCTTTATGCTTGTGAACAACTCCTTTGGGCTTTCCAGTGGTTCCTGATGTATATAACATAAACGCATCGTCATCTTGATCGGTATGCATAACATGAAGATTTTTGGATTGCATGCTTATTTCATGATCAAAACCCTTGTCGATTAGAAGGACTCTTTTGAGATGTGTAAGATCCTTTCGAACACTCTCAAGTCGCTTAGAGAGTTCACTGGTAGTAATGAGTATTTTTGCTTGTGATTGATCGAGCCGATCAAATAATGCCTGTGGGCCAAATGCGCTAAACATAGTTCCGGCAACTGCTCCTATTTTAAGCGTGGCAATGAATGCGAAATATAGCTCAGGCACCCGAGGTAGAAACAAGAAAACTCGGTCTCCTTTGACAACGCCTATACTCTTTAGGTAATTTGCGATCTGATTAGAAGCCTCTTCAACTTCAAGAAACGTATATTTTTTACTTTCCCCATTATCACCTTCCCAATACAGGGCAATTTTATTTTTCCGGTCACCAAGTGCATTTTTGGTAATAGCATTATACGCAGCATTTATCTTATTATGCTCAAACCAGACCAATTCTTCCGTATATCGACCATAGTCAAAGTATTTATTAGCTGCGTCATAATTTTCTAGGTTAGGTGCTTTTTTAAATTTCTCTTTATGAATGACTTTTGGAATATGCATACTTTCATGGTAGTCAACCACGCGCGTTTTGTCAATTGAAATCGCGACCTCATGTTGTCTATACTTAACACATGTACGACCTTATTACGATTGGAAATGTGGTGATGGATTTATACTTCAAAGGAAAGTCGTTGAGTACAAAAGATGGTCATATTAATTTGGCTATTGGAGGTAAGTACCCCGTTGATTATTTTCATGAGAGCGTGGGGGGAAGTGCTGCAAATGTCGCAATTGGAGCCAGTAATCAAGGGTTAAGTACGGCGGTAGTAGCTAAAGTTGGGGAAAATAGTTTTAAGCAAATAATTTTGCAAAAATTATTAAAGAAAATGGTGTCTACAGAGTTTTTGCTTGATGATGCGGGTTATATGAATGTATCTTCTATCTTACTATCAGAAAGTGGTGAAAAAACGATTGTTCATTATGCTACTCCACATGAGACGCTGGAGGTTTCTGAGGCTATGAAAAAGAATATGCTCAATACCAAGGCGATTTATATGGGAAGTTTGCCGGGCATATCTCTGAGCGAAAGAGTTAAGCTGCTTACGTACTTTACTGATGCACAAAAGAAAATCATGCTTGCGGTGGGGGCTCTTGAGATTGAAATGGGCCTTGAGAAACTAACATCATTATTAGATTGTGCGCATATATTGATTATGAACGGACATGAATATGCGGACTTGGTGCAGAAGGATAAGGAGAAGATTGATTTTGGGGGCGATTGTGCAAAAGCAATTGGATTTGAGAAGAGAATTCTTATTATTACCGATGGACCGAACGGGAGTTATGTGTATGATAGCGGGAAAGTACACCACGAAGCTGCTGCGAAGGCGGATATTGTAGATACTACGGGTGCAGGCGATGCATTTTGTGCCGGGTTTATTGCTGCGTATTTGAAAGAAAGGTCAATTGAGGATTCGATGAAAGCTGCAAGTTTGTATGCGTGCAAGATAGTTGAGAAAGTTGGAGCGAATTGAATATGTTTACCAACCTGGAAGGTTGGTAGTGCCTGTTCAACCTGGAAGGTTGTACAAGTGTATATTAAACCTCCTCCAACAAGTTTCTCCCCATCATATCACGGGGCACCGATACACCCAAAAGCTCCAAAACAGTAGGTGCAATATCGGCTAAAATTCCCGATTGAAGTCGCACGGGTTTCCCTTTCAATTTATTACTTATCGCAATAAAGGGAACTGGATTACTAGTATGCTCAGTCGACATTTCGCCGGTAACTTTATTCAATTTTTCTTCTACATTTCCATGATCAGCAGTAATTAAAACGGCATAATCGTTTTGCAAAGCAGCATCGGTTACTTTTCCTAAACAATCATCTATAGTGCTTACGGCTTTAATGCAGGCATTAATATCTCCCGTATGACCCACCATGTCGGGATTTGCATAATTTACTAATATGAACTGGTACTTCTTTTCTTGGATTTTTTTAATAAGCACATCCGTAATCTCGTACGCCGACATTTCGGGCTTTTGATTGTACATAGGCACTTTTGGCGATGGAACAATTAAGTGATCTTCCAGTGGAAATGCTCCTTCTCGAAGACCATTAAAGTAGAACGTTACAAAGCGCTCTTTTTCACTTTCAGAAACACGTAATTGTGGAAGCTGATGATCCGATAAAATTCTTCCTAAAGGCATTGCAACACCATGCGGAGGAAACGCAACTTGAACCGGCAGATCTTTTTCGTATTCTGTCATAGTTATAAACGTTAAATTTGGGATTCGAGGGCCTCGCTTAAATGGTGGTTGAATAATTTGTTCATTTACATCAATATGCTTCTTAAAATACTTTGTAGCATATGGATCGTACGACGTTATTTTATTAGCTTCCGCTTCGAAATTCTCAAGCGTAAACGCGCGGGTTAGCTCACGAGGTCGATCAATACGATAGTTGAAAAAGATGACGGTGTCGCCTTCTTTTACAAGCGCTACTGGCTGTCCATTTTCTACAATATTAGTAGGAAGAATAAATTCATCTGTTGCCTTAGTATCGTACGATTTCTTAATCGCTTCCTGCCAGTTTGCAGCCTTTTCTGCGACACCTTGGGTGTAACACGCGTAAGCTTTTTCAATACGTTCCCAGCGTTTATCGCGATCCATAGCATAATAACGACCCGTCACGGTGGCAATTTTTCCCCGTCCATATTCTTTACACTTGTGATCGATTTCTTCAAGAAATGTTTGAGCTGACTGAGGAGGAGAGTCGCGGCCATCGGTTATGGGGTGAATAAAAACATTCTGAATGTCTTGCTTTTGACACAGTGCCAAAAGCGAAAACAGATGGTCAATGCTCGCATGAACTGTTCCAGCACCAACAAGACCCAGTAGGTGGAGATTTTTCCCAGACTTTTTAACTCCTTCAAGTGCTTTTAGAAAAACTTCATTTTTGTTAAACGAACCGTCGGCAATTGCCAAATTAATACGGGGCAAACTTTGATAAATGACGCGCCCGGCTCCCATATTTAAATGTCCGACTTCTGTATTGCCTGGTTCTGTTGCCGGAAGCCCTACGGCCTCGCCAGATGCCTTTAGTTGCGTTGTGGGGTACATGCGCAGAAAAGAGTCGATGTGAGTAATTGTCGCAGCGGAAATTGGATTGCCTGGTCCAGCAGGTGCTACCCCAAATCCATCAAGAACAATCAAAATTACAGGTGTCATATGAACACTTCATTCTACCCGTTTGTAAGCTCTTTTTCAATCTCAAGAAGCCTGTTGTATTTGGCTACACGTTCGCCACGCACCGGAGCGCCAAACTTTACAAAATCAGCCTGAATAGCGACTGCAAGGTCTGCAATGATGGTATCAGTCGTTTCGCCAAGGCGATGAGAGAAGACTACTTTGTAATTTGCCTTTTTGATCATATTTACATATGTAAGAATATCGCTAATAGTGGGAACCTGATTAAATTTAACCAAAATACTGTTGCAAGCATTTTCTTTAATAGCTTTTCCTAGTCGTTCTTTATTCCCTGCTACGAAATCATCGCCAACAACATACGTCTTTTCACCTGTTTTCTCCATTATTTTTTTCCATCCATCATAATCTTCCTCGTCAATTGGATCTTCCAGGAAAAGAATGGTGTATTTATTCACGAGTTCTACCATGAAATTCACATATTCATCAAGATCAAGAGGTTGGGGCATGTCTTTTATTTCATATTTACCTTTTTTATAATAATATGATGGTGCGCAATCAAGTCCAAAAAAAACATCAACACCAAGGTTCATCTTTTGGGAAATTACGGTTTCTCGCATAACTTCTAAGGCATCGCTATTAGTAAGAAGGTTTGGCGTAAATCCGCCTTCTTCGGAAACTGATATACCGGCGTTTCGGTACTCCAAAACATTTTTAACTGCCAAGTATAAACTTGCTCCGACTTCAAGAGCCTTTGCAAACGAAAGAGATGTGGAAGGGATAATATGGAACTCTTGGAATTCTAGGTTTTTAGTGCCGTGTTTACCGCCATTGATCATATTAATAACGGGTGAGGGCATTTTTTCGAGAGTAATTTTTTCCTCAAATTGGCTATTGTAGAGTGAATTGAAATAACGATAAATTGGTTGTTTATTTGCAGCTGCGGCTCCTTTGAGGACGAGCTGAGAAACGGTCATAATAGTGTTAACGCCGAGTTTGGAAGAGTCCTTGCTTCCATCTGCTTTTACAAGCCATGCATCAATATCTGTTTGGCGTGTAACATCTACCCCAATCAATTTTGGTCCAATGAGGTCGTTTATATATGAGGCTGCTCGTAAAACCCCCATGCCAGAATACCGCGAATCAGCGCGATCGCGAAGTTCAGTGCCTTCGAATTTACCCAATGATTCTCCAGATGGGGCTTGAGCGTAAACGGACTCCCCGGTATCGAGAAATAATTTGGCTTCAAGCGTTGGATAGCCGCGAGAATCGAGAATTTCTCGGGCGGTGATTTGTTTTATTGTTGACATATATTTTAAATATTTGTGCGCTCGATATCCTGCTTCTCAACCATGGTGAGCCTGCCTCAATTTTAGAACAACCAAAGTAGCAGTCTCAAATGGTCTCGAATCAGATATCTCGCTCCCAATTATTTTCTCATCTTTTTTTCTATATTAAAAATCAATTCTCTTGTTCTATCAACCGCATCAGGGTTCAACGATAAACTAGTTACTCCCCATCCGACTAATTTCTCGACGAGTTCAGGATAATCAGAAGGAGCCTGGCCGCACACAGAAACGGTGACTCCGTGTTTACGGGCTGTTTTGACAATTTTTTCGAGTGCCCATAACACTGCTGGGCTGCGTTCATCGTATAAATACGCGATTTCCTGATTGTCGCGATCAACTCCCATTAGTAACATTGTTAAGTCATTGGTACCTACTGAAATTCCGTCAATTCCTGCATCCAAAATCTCATCAAGCATAATAACAGCACTTGGAACTTCGATCATAGCCCATAATTTAAAAGATGGCAAATTATCAAAACCCTGGTCACTCAAAAATTGTTTAATCTCCCTAATCTCCTGGGGATTACGTACAAACGGAATCATAAGATTAATATTTTTATAACCTGCATCACGTACTTTTTTAATAGCATCAAGCTCCATAGCAAATACTTTTTTATCAGCCAAATATCGGCTGGCGCCCCGAAAGCCAATCATGGGATTTTCTTCATGTTGTTCGTATTGGGCTCCACCTTTTAGATTTTTATATTCATTAGTCTTAAAATCGGTTGCTCTGTACACAACAGGTCGAGGTGAAAATTCTTTTGCAAAAATCGTTAGTTTAGCAGCCAGTTTGTTAATAAACTCTTGCTCTCTGCCTTCATGTATATATACTCGTGGATGTGTGCCCATATCAGCAATCATAAATTCCGCGCGTAGTAAGCCAATGCCATCGACATGCATTTGAGCCACTTTATGCGCTTGATCAGCTTCTGCCATGTTTACATAAACATGTGTGAGCGTGTGGTGTTTTACTTTTGGCGCGTTCTCACTATCATCGTGCTCATCAAAAATGAGTGCATTTCCTCGAAAAACTTCTCCGGTTCCCCCATTAACCGTAACAAATTTTTCGTGGCGTAAAAGAGACGTAGCATTCTCTGCACCCACTACAGCAGGCACTCCAAGCTCGCGTGAGACTATGGCGGCATGACTCGTTCGGCCTCCTGTTTCAGTAATAATTCCTGCTGCTTTTTTCATAGCCGGCACATAATCGGGATTTGTATGCATTGCTACTAATACATCGCCTTTTTTGATCTTGTCGATCTCCTTAGGAGAGTTAATCACCACCGGTCTGCCTGACCGAATTCCAGGCGAGGCTGGATCGCCTTTTACGAGCAATCGCTGTTTAGAAGATGTAGAAGTATTTTGAGCAATATGCTCATTCATTGTTGTAATCGGGCGTGATTGAACAATGTAAATTGAGTTGCCTTCAATCGCCCATTCGATGTCTTGCGGAAAAAAATAATGATTCTCAATTTTTGCTACGACTTTTGCCAAGGCAATAATTTGGTCATCCGTAATCTTCTGCTTTTCTCCTTCACTTTTTGGTATTGCTAGTTCGACATTTTCCACTCCTTTTTTAACAAATTGCACTTTTTGCGTCTTTATTTGATTCTTAATAATAGAAAATGTTTTTTTATCAACTTCATAATGATCAGGCGTAACCTGACCCTGCACAATGTATTCTCCCAACCCATAAATAGCCTCAATGGTTATAACTGACTTATTATTCGTGACTGGATCAATTGAGAATGCAATTCCCGATTTTTCAGATTGCACCATACGTTGTACCACAGCAGCAAGTCCTACTCGGATATGATCATATTTTTGAGCATGACGGTAGTAACACGCTCTCTCTGTATACAGTGAGGCCCATGCTTCTCGAATTTTTTGAATTAAATGATTTTCTCCTTTTACGTTTAAGTATGTCTCTTGTTGGCCCGCGAAGGACGCATCGGGAAGATCTTCTGCGGTAGCGCTTGATCGAACCGCTACTAACGGAGCGTCGTACACATGCTTGAGTCGTGTTAAAACGTGCGATATTCCGCTTTTGTTTTTATATTGTTTAGATTCCTCAATCTCAAGCTTTTCATAATGGTCCAAAATTTCACTAACCAGTTTATTTGGAATTGGACTTTTTAGAATAAGCCTTCGAATATCGCCCGCAACATTAGAAAGTTCCTTAGGATTTTCATAATTCAGTGTTGAAAGCATATGAAGAATTTTCGCTTCCAGATTATTCTCTTCGATAAAGTAAAAGAAGCTTTGGGCAGTCACCACAAACCCATACGGCACCGGGAAACCAGCCTGAAACATCTCTCCCAGGTTCGCTCCCTTACCACCTACAATAGCAACATCGTGCTTGTCGATTTGTGAAAACCATTTAATGTATTGATTAGGCATAATAACTGAGATCCTTCACTTCGTTCAGGATGACTTATATTCAGTATAGGGAAAATGTCGAAGTAAAATCAAGGAGCGATATTAGTTTACGAGGTCTTTTTTGAAGTTTTCCACATTTGGAATAGGCGAAGGATCGATGCCGTAGAGCATGCTTAAGTAGAAGCCAATATATGAGCCAAAGTGAACCGTTTGAATAACTTGGGCAAGTTTAGAAGTTCCCTGTGCGGTAACTTCCGTGATTTCATGTCCACTTTTTATCAATACATCTTTAGTAATTTCAATTCGCTTCACGATCTTGGGAGAGTACTCATTTGAATGAATAAGAACGTAGTGGTCATTATTGCTCGTTGGGAATTTTAGTCCTTCGAGCAAATGATGGTTTAGTTCAGGAATTGCAAAATAGAATGCGAGCGACTTTGCATTTTCATTAATTTGGTTTCTTGAAGCATGAATTGCTCCAACTAAATGTTCACCTGCGATGAGAATGGGCACTTGTTCGTGAGATACAAACGCAATTTGTTTGGCAATATTTGTTTCGGAATGAGCGGACAGGCCAAATTGTTCATTATTCTTTTGAATGCACAAATCAATCTCCAAGAGTTCGCTTTCAGTAATAGTAATAACTCCCAAGGTATGCAAAAAAGTAAGTAGTGCAAATATAGAATATCCAATCCCCATTCGAGGTTGATTGCAAGGATTAAACTTTGGATCGATTTTATAAAACGGAATGCTATTTTCATGAGCTCGCTCTTCCAAGCCTCCTCCGGAAGATATTACAATGATTTTCTTAGTTTTTGTAATAGCCTGATCAAAACAGCTCAAGACTTCTTCAGTAGTTCCCGAGTAACTTCCAGCTACAACCAGTGTACTCGCATTTACATATGAGGGCAGATTGTAGTCGCTAACAATTTCAAATGGAACGGAAATGCTCGATGCATATAAATTCTTGAATATATGTGCTCCAAGCGCCGAGCCTCCCATTCCCACAAAAACAATGTTTTTTATTTCTTTAAACGAATCATGCAATGGTAGTGTGCTTACTTCATTCCATGTTTGTTGAATTTGCTTTCCCAACATTTCAATAGAGCCAATCATGTTGGAAGAATCAATTTTTTGAATATATGCTTTGTCGTCGAGTGTCATGCGGTTTTAATAAGATTTGCTGCCAGTTCAAATAACTTCGGCGTAGCAGCGAGCCGAATTCCAGTATATCCATCCTTTTGCAAATAGTCAACAGTCATACCCGCTTCTCGTAAAATTATATCACGAGGTGCTCGATCAAATAATTTCATATGATTAAATCCGACACAAATATCAAAGGCTCCTGAAGCGGCATAAATACTAAATGCTCCTCCAATTACTCGCACGCGGGCGCAATTTTTAGAAAATTGTGCAAAAATACGATTCTTTACATCAATCTCATCGGTCTTTCCTCCAAAATCCATATCAGCTATTGCGTCTGACAAAGAAGTTCGTTCAGTCGCTTTTAGATAATCGCCATTCATAGTCGCTCCATTTCCTTCACTTGCGCTAAATAATTGATCTGAAATAGGATTGTATACAATTCCCAGAACAGGTACATCTTCCTTAAGTAGTGCGAGCTGCGTTACGAAAAGAGGTGCCTGATGTACGAAATATTTAGTCCCATCAATGGGATCAATAGACCAGTTATACTCTTCATGTTTATCAGAAGTCCCTTCTTCAACAATAAACCCGGCTTCAGGGAGAATACTGTCAATTTTTCCACGAATAAAATCTTCGACAGCCCGGTCGACTTCTGTAACAGGATCACGAACAGTTTTATATTGGATGTCTTGAATAGAATACCAGCTATCGCGTATTTTTTTGCCTGCTTCTCGGATAATTGGCTCGCATTGAGCTTCAATAGTCTTAAGCTGTGAAACGGAAATATCCATACTTATTCTAAATTCAAGTAAGCCATAATTCCCTTTTTGTTTTTTTCTGTAAATGCCTTATCGACTTTTTGAACTGGATCGGATCCAAGAAATTTTAGAATGACATCGAGTTTATTTTTACGCTCGCCAGCATCGGCAACATCCACTAGAGCTTCGATACTAGGTTCGATTTCAAAATATTTAAGTTTATCGGTTGCTGATAGTTGCCAAAAAAGCAAAAAGCCTCGCTCTGGAAAATCAATTCCGAGTATTTTATATAAATCGATAATAACCGCCTTCTCTACTTCTTCTCGCACTTTGTCTGCCTGTGTCATATCGTCATTAATTGAATCCTTTGATACTGGTTTTCTACCAATCTCTACATACATCTTTGTTTTTGGTTCTGTTCCTGAAGGGCGAATAGTTACTTGAATATGAACCGTTGCATCATCTTTGGGTTTGAGCTTAAATACCAGCATATTTCGCGAAACCTTGTCAGTCTCTGATAAGAACGGTTCTCCATCCCACATATCGCGCATACTGGCTATTTCAAAAGTGCCAAATGAAGTAGGCTTAGTTGAGCGGAGTGTTGATTGGATTTTTGCCATATTCGTCATTCCTTCAGCTCCAGGTAGTCTGATTTCTGTTAAGTAGTTTCTGTAATATCCAAAGTTGCTGTAAATTTCTTTTAGATAGTCTGACAATGTAACTCCACGATCTTTACACATCGATGCGGCTTCAGAAAGCAATATTGCAGCTACGCAGGAATCTTTATCGCGAATATAGTTTCCACTTACCATGCCATGACTTTCTTCTCCTCCGATTAAGAAGTCCTGAATACGACCATCTTTCTCAAGCTTGTTCATTTCATATGCTATGTATTTGATGCCAACAAGAAGATCTCCAATGACTTGCACATCGTATTTATTAGCTATCGCAGTAATTAAATTTGAAGTAACCAATGTTTTAATAATGACATTTGACGATTGTAATTTATTTTCATTTTTTAGCTCTGAAAGCATGTACCCGACTACAATTGCCATTATTTCATTACCGTTAAAAAAGTGCCAGCCATCACTTTCTTTAGTCATGAGCCCAATACGATCGCCATCGGGATCAGTGGTAAGAATAATATCCGCTCCAATTGAATCTGCGGGGTTGATTAAATTCTGGTATGCCTCTTCAACTTCCGGATTTGGAATATTAAAGGTGATCGACGAAAAAGCCGCATCTTCTTTACCCGACTCATCATCCATTGTTATGTCAAATCCCAGTTGTTTTAATACCGGAAAAACAGATTCTGATGACGTACCATGAAACGGACTAAATAGTATTTTTGCAGATCGATAACTTTTATTGAGCGATACTGATGAAGCAGCTTGTAAATACGCCTCATGATCAGATCCTGAAAAATAATGAATAAGGCCATTCTTAACGGACTCATCAAAATCAGCAACTTTAATTTCAGAAACCTCATTTACCACAACATCGACCAACTCTTGATCGCCTGGTGGTAATAATTGACCACCTGTCTCGTCAACCACTTTCTTTCCATTAAATTCTGGTGGGTTATGACTTGCGCTAATCATGTCTCCTCCAACAGCATGTACGTTTCGGACTGCAAATGATAATTCTGGTGTAGAAGAAAATGTAGTAAACAAATACACTTTGACTCCATTCGCAGCATACACTTTTGCTGCAGACTCAGCTAGATCTTTACAACTTAATTGCCATACTGGATTTGGGCGCGAATTATCATAAATTCCCTCTTTTAAATATTTACGCACATCATATGTAATTACGATTCCCCGACTTTTTGCGTCGTCACCGAACTTTTTGATCAAATATTGACTATGACCTTGCGCAGACGCTTGAATTGTCCATGTATTAATTCTATTTGGTCCAATGCCAACCAATCCTCTGCGTCCGCCAGTACCAAAAGGAATTATTTGATAAAAGGAATCAAGCAGTTCATCGAATTTTTGTGATTCAGCTAAATACTCAATCTGAGGTACATACTCGGCAAACTCGGGTTTTGAAAGCCAATCAGAAATAAAAGTAAGCGCTTTTTGTTTATACGAATCGTCGACTTTTAGTGAAGCAAATCCAGCTTTAATTTTTTCCAGCGTATCCATAGGCGATAAGCACTATCATAGCGAATATATAAACAAAATATCAAGGGCTTTTTTTAAGGAATACGGCGTGCCACTCGTTTTATTCAGAACATCTAGCCTGTACAGCGCATCGTAAAAGTTACATAGCTTTTCAAGTGACCACCTATTAGCTTGACTTAAAAGTCGTGATTTTTGCCAGCCTGCTAGTTTAGGAATTTCTTGATTCTCTTTGAGCAGTAACAGCAAACGAACGCGCTTAACAAGCATAAAGTAGATTATATTTTCATCGACTGAGCTTGCCACACTTGACAGGAGCGAGAGTGAGGTCTCCTTATTCCCCGGATACAAACCGTCGAGTAACTGAAAAATATTTTGCGGATATTTAAAAGGAATAAGTTGTGCAGTTGCAAAGGCATATTTTGCAGTTTTATCGTCAATGCTCTCTTCCCAAAGGACGAAGTGTACTTCTACATTGGAATTATCATATTTTTTTAAAATTTCTCTATGTTCTTTTTTACTCAGTAAATTCTGTCCAAAAAACGCTCGTTTAGGGGCAAATAGCAGTTGAGTATCAAATAGCCATTTATCAAGTTCGGGTAGCACATCGGGGGTAAGCTCAATAATCTCATAATCTTTCGTTACGTATTCTTGTCTTATAGATACAAATTTATTGCGAGAATCAGCAGAATTCTCTCCATACAATACAGTAATCATGTGCACATTATACTGATTTTGAAGGTTTAGTAGCTGTCATTTTTTCGTATATCCAGGTAAGTGTGATAATTACCACAGGAATTATCCATGAAAGTCGATCCCATGGGTGCTGTCGCCAATCAAATAGTCCATGAAAAGCAAATGGTGAGACGGGATATAAAAACGGTGTTAAAAATCGAATATGCCCAGGAATATCCATTAAAATGTGCAAAAATGGCCACGCAAGCATTTCAACAGGGAATTTTTTAGTCCACGCTCTAACGACTCCAATAATCGCAAAGCTGATAATGAAACTATGACTTACACCATATAAATGGTAAAAAAAACCGGGAGCATGTGAAAGGTCGGTAATAGATACCCCTTTATTTATGAGTAGATATACTCCTAAGGGAATCAACCACACTAAATCAGGAAACATAGCCCACCATACCGCCTTTTTCCAGTTCAGTTTTTTAAACGGTCGGTAGAGTGAGTATGCAAGTAATCCATGGGCCCAAGTGGTCATATTAAGTTTCAAAAACAAGATTGGTAATACTATTGAGATCTATATTATACACCGTCGTATAAATTTGAAACGCATCTAAGTTGCAAGCGTCTGCAATTGTAAACCCCAGTTTCGATGCCACATGCTCTGCTTTTGCCAGTGACGGCGCCTCTATTTCAATCATCGGAGGCAAGAGTGGCCAGAAGTCGATATCTATCGATACGTCATTGAGGGCGTAATGAATTCTTCGTTTTTGCTGATAACGAGGTTCGCTAAAATCAAGCTTATGTAAAAATGCAAGTGCTGCCTCTTTATTGCTTACTTCAAATTCTATTTCAAGGTTTCCTTGTGATGTTTCTTGTAGCGTTTCTTTATATGCTAGTAGTAATTTGTTTGACTGCTTTCGCAATCGGACTCTTCCGCGTTTTGCTTTCCATTCAGGTCTAGCAAACAACCATTCTTCAAAGAGCTCGTCATATTCCAAATTTGCTCCAATTTCTTTTAATCTTTTCTTCGTTTCTTGAACATCAATATTTAAGAACTTAATCTCTATTTCGCGCATGAAGTAATTATATCGAAGATTTAAACGAAAATGTCCATGGTATACTTTTCACATGTCTTCATCTAAATTCTGGAAAACACTCTCTTCGGAACTCGCATTCGATAATAAATGGATGAAAGTGCAACGTGATACCGTGCAGCTACCCAATGGAATTATTTTGGATGATTATTACATGTACAAGTCCAGTGATGTAATCGTAGTTATCGCTCTCACGCCCGACAACAAAGTCGTGTTAGTTAAACAATACAAACACGCAGGAGACGACATATTCACCGAAGCTCCGGCGGGGTTTGTGAATGATGGGGAAGCTCATTTAGACGCTGCCAAGCGAGAGCTTGAAGAAGAAACCGGTTATACAAGCGAATCTTTTGAGTATTTAGGTAAACTTACCCACAACCCTACTAAGGTTATCGAAACAATCCATGCATATTTAGCTACAAATGTGCAAAAAACGACAAATCAGCACTTGGATGAAAATGAAAGCATTGAAGTCCTCCTAAAAACTCCCCAAGAGGTATTGGAAATGATTGAAAGTGGAGAACTTTGGGTAACCGGATCAATAGCCGCATTTTTTAAGGCATTTAGGAAAATGGGAGTTATTTAATTTACACATGCATCTTCAGCGCAATCGAAGAAGCAATCATACGTGCATTTCGCCAATCCCATAAGTGCTTTCCGTCCTCCATTTTTCGAAACGCAAATTCATTCGCATAGAATTTGAACTTGTCATCTTTTTTAAGAATGATTCTTGATGACCCGCCACCATCCAGAAAGTATGCCCATTTGAATTTTTTAGAAGAAAAATATGAGTAAATATCGCGAATTGATACTCCTTTAAACCCAGGAATATACTTAGATCCATCGAATACAATAAAGTGAATTTGGTGATTATTGTCTTTTGCAATAACCGATCGTGCGTGTCGGATAAACGACTCAGAATGTGTTTTTTTTGATGGCTGCACAATTTGTCGACCTATGGAAATTCCAGCTGTTATACCGCTTAATTTCAAGCCGTCAAGTGTTACCGGTTCAACAATGTCGCCCACATTATAACAATCAGCATTTCCGGTGATTTGAAGCGTAAAGACTCCCTCAAAAAAATGTGAGCCACCACCTTTGATAATACCTTTAACAATAAGTTTGTTTTCCGAATCATGTGCGATAAGTAAGTCAGTTGCATGTTCACTGATAGGAGTGGTGATATTGACGTTATCTAAAATATCAATTGCTACACCCGTTACTGGATGACGCTCAAGGAGCATGGTCGCAGAGTTTGAATTGTACAAAACAGCTGTTGATGAGCTGTTTTTGCGTACCCTGCTTTTCTCGCCGATCCACGAAGTAAGAATATTTCCAATTTTAAGCACACCTCGAGCATGTATATTTCGAGCATACAATTTGCCTTTTCGATTATATAAGATTGGTTCGTCACTGGAGGGAAGCCCAATGAGGCTGTAATCACGAATACAGAAGTTAAGTGTTGGATCATGCGGTCGTCTGTCGGCAATATCGGCTAGGAAAAAGTAAGTTCCGTTAATTACTCCAAGAATTGATTGATCGTTGGTAACCTGATCAAACAGCGAGTAAGTTGAGTTAGATGAATAAATCTGAGGGAAAACAGAAGTGTTTTTTGAATTCCAGAATAGATCGTATATATTGGTAAAATTTCCATCCCGAAAAGTGCGAGATTTTCGTGATAGCCACACGCCTTGTCGGATTTGCTTGTGAGATTTTTTTTGCTTTGAAGCAATAAGTTCTGTGTTTTTTCCAATTTTCTGAATATCTACCGTAAAACCTGTCCGAGCCGCGTATTTTTGCTGTTGTATTTTATTTTCTTTCCGTACATTTATATGACCCATAGTGAAATCATTATACAGGTAGGTAGGAGGTAATACAATATAGGAGAATTGGAAGGCTTATAGCCTGGAATTTCTTCGAGATATATATTCCATTTTATACACGAGCGAGAATAAAAGAATCGTCATTACTAGTATCGGTTTGTGTAGATCGTAAACCTATTTCAGGCAACATTTTTTTAGCGTCATCGCTTAATGAACTGACATATGCTTTACCCGATTTTTTTAGTACTCGTTTAATTTCAAGTAAATATTTTTTAAGAGTATCAATATTTTTGATATATTGTATTGGACCCAGAGTGTCTATAATAACATCAATACACTCGTCCTTTATTGGCAAATCAGATGCTAGAGCAGCGATTGCTCCAGGGACCATTGTTGCTTTAAGTCGTCTTTCACTATCATATTTTGCAGCCTTTTCTCCTCGAAGTATCCAATCTCCTCGATGTATAGTTGGCTTGTCATCAGCGTCGTAAATAGCAATCTCAGGGTCTAATTCAGTTATTTTAAATCCTGAAAGTGGATGAGCTGAATGATCTATTGATGCAAGTCCTAACGAAGGATCAATCGATAATATATTTAAATCTGACCTTGCTTCTGTAAGCTGTTTTTCAAATAACCGATGTAACCCACTACCCACATTTAGGATTACAGCACTTAGTGGAATAGTCGACCTATCTCTAAAATCTACATCTAATATTTGTTCTACATCTGCAAGCGACCTGTCGGTAACTTGAAAAGTTCCAATCTCACTTAATTCAGACATAATATGTAGAGCGCATTTTGCTCTGTCGTTTCTTATTGGTGACCCCGAGGGGGATCGAACCCCTGATTCCCAGGATGAAAACCTGGTGTCCTAACCGCTAGACGACGGGGCCAATGTGCTTGGCTTCTATGTCACCACTATATTTTACCACAAAATCACTACACCTTGTGCCTGAAACACAAATCCAGTTTTGCTTTACTTTTTGTTCTAACAACTCTTAAGCAGTTATATTCTCAAAATGCTGTAGCTTTTTTACACTTAAATCAGCGTTGTACACGATCGACACAACATCAATTCGAAGTGTAGCATGTTTGATGTTATTTGCAAGTAGGTATGCATAACCAGTTCGCTTAATATGATCGATCTTTCGGTGATTAACAGCTTCGTACGGTTTTCCTCGAAAATCCCCGATTCGCGACTTAACCTCGACAAGGACCAACGTTTCTTTCTTTTGCGCAACAATATCAAGCTCGCCAATTTTAGTTCGGAAATTTGTATGTAGAATTCGGAAGTCACGTTCTTGAAGATATCGGGCAGCCTCTTGTTCGCCAATAGCGCCAAGTGACTGCATATACTTAACTTAAGCGTTCGCGGATAAGTCGGTCTGACATTCCACGGATAAAGTAGATTTTTGCTCGTCGTACGATTCCTTTTTTAGCTACATCGATTTTATCGATAAATGGTGAGTTTACGGGGAAAATTCTTTCAACACCAACTTTGCTTTTGGTCATTTTTCGAACCATAAACATCTTGTTTTCTTGCATGCCTTTAATAGCCATCAAAATACCTTCAAAAATTTGAAGTTTTTTCTTTCCGCCCTCATTAAACGAATAATGAACTTTTATCGTGTCGCCGATGCCTAAGGTGGTGTCTTTTACGGTAATTGCGTTTGCCATGGAGTTATTTTACCATTTTTTGGTTATCAATACAAGCTTTTATGAAACCTAAGAAAAGTGGGTGTGGAGCCAGCGGACGGCTTTTATATTCCGGGTGCCCCTGGATTCCAATGTAAAAAGGATGTGTTTTAGGGTCAAGCTCAATAATTTCTGCCAAATTCTCTACGATTGAACGTGCGCTAATATGCATGCCTGCCTTTTCAAATTGATCAGCATATTCATCATTAAATTCATAGCGATGTCTGTGTCGCTCCCACACGAGTCCTTTGGCTTTATCAGCTAGTCCGTCATACGTGTTATATATTTTGTAGGCGTATGAGTTTTTGTCGATTTTTGCTTCCCATGAACCCAGTCGCATGGTGCCGCCGTACGCTCTGCGCTTAATAATATCTGCCTGAGATGGAATTAAGTGAATTACAGGATGTTTGCTTTTGGTGTCATTCTCAACGGTATTTGCATCGAGAAACTTGAGCACGTCTCGCGCAAACGCAACTGCAGCTAGCTGCATGCCATAACAAAGACCCAAATACGGGATTTTGTGCTCACGGGCGTATGAAGCCGCCTGAATCATACCTTCCGCTCCCCGCTTGCCCCAGCCGATGGGAACAATTATTCCATCAACCCCCTTTAAATACTTTGCAGCGCCATCTTTTTCGACTTTTTGGGCATTAATCCATTTAATATCGATTTCAACATCATTGGGAACTGCTGCGTGATCAATTGCGTCAAAAAGAGCTGCATACGAGTCTTTTAACTGATAGTCACCCGTCGAGAAATACTTTCCAATAATAGCGATCGTAATACTTTTTTTCTTCTTTGCCAAAATGTGGTCTACCATTGCGTTCCACTTCGTCATATTTGGCTTTTTATATGGAATGCCGAGCTTTTTACAGATGCGCTCAGTAATGTGCTGTTTTTCCATAATCATGGGAATTTGATATACATTTGGTACATCGTAACTGGAAATCACATCCTCCTCGTGGATGTTGCAGAAAAGAGCCAAACGCTCTTTACGACGATCATCAATTGGTTTATCGGAGCGGGCTATAAGCATGTCGGGTTGGATTCCCATAGAGTTTACTGTGCGAACTGACAGTTGGGCAGGTTTGGTTTTTGGCTCTCCCAAATGGTGTGGAGTGGGTAAATAGCTTACGTGTATGTGAATTACATCACCCGGATTGCGGAAGGTAAGCATACGAGAAGCCTCGTAGTACAGAATGTTCTGATATTCCCCCGCCGTTCCCCCGAGCTCAATTACGGCAATATCGGATTTTGTTGCGTTCATTGCTGTTTCGATCCGTTTCATAATTTCACCGGTAATATGCACAACTTCTTGAACATCTTCTCCCATGTATTCAAAACGACGTTCCTTTTCAATTACTTCCCGATAAATTTGACCCATGGTTACAAAATTTACCCGACTCATATTCATGTCTAAGTATTTTTCATACGTGCCCATGTCCATGTCGGCTTCTGTACCATCGTCGCACAAGAACGGATCGCCATGCTCAATCGGATTAATGGTGCCTGCGTCGATGTTCAAGTAGTTCTCGAACTTAATAGGAGTTACTTTGTAGCCAGAATTCTTGAGTAACAGTGCAATAGAGGCGGTTGAAATTCCTTTTCCAAGGCCAGAAATTACGCCACCTGAAACGAAAATATATTTCTTTTTCACTACGGAATAGTATTCTAAAGGTTTATGTAGAAAAATACAACTGAAGATTTCGTAAACACTGAGATTCTTCGTTTACACTCAGAATGACTGATTCTCAGACTGCTTGAACAGGTTCGGTGACTGCTGGAGCTTCTGCTTTCTTAAACTCATTCAGCTTCCATGCTGCAAAATCGCATTTAGGGTAATTTGAACATCCATAAAATTTCTTTTTTCGTTTAGTGTAGCGAATTACGATTGCTCCGGCGCATTTTGGACATATCTCTTTAACTGTTTCGTAGAACGCTTTGGTGTATTTACAGTCTGGAAAGCCAGAACAGGCGTAGAATTTGCCGAATTTGGAGAAGCGAACTACGAGTGGTTTGCTACAAGTTGGGCATTTTTCATCCGTTTTCTCTTGCACATCTATAAATGACTTGTCTGCCGCTGCCTCCTCAAGAGACGCTTCAAATGGCTTATTAAATTCTGACAAAACCTGAATCATATCGGCCTTTTTATGGGCAATTTCGTCAAGTTTGTCTTCTAAATTAGCAGTAAAATCAATCTCAAATATGCTGGCGAAGGCTTTGGAAAGGTAGTCGCACACGGCGGTTCCTAGGATTGTTGGATAGAATCGTCCCTCTCTCTTTTCAACATACAGCCTGTCCTGGATAGTCGAGATAGTTGGAGCGTACGTCGATGGCCGGCCAATTCCTCGAGCTTCAAGCGTTTTAATGAGCGATGCTTCATTATATCGTGGTGGAGGAGTTGTTTGCGTTTCAAGGAAATCAAGCTTATCAAGATCAATCGAATCTCCTTTTTTAGGCAAGAAGTTGTCTTTTGTATCCTTGCGCTCGTAGAGAGCAAGAAATCCATCAAACACAATTGTGTCAAAATTCGACTGAAAGAGGTACTTTTTAGTACTCATAATCTCAATTTTAGTATTTCGAATTTGGGCTTCTTTCATTTGGCTTGCTACGGCGCGTTTAAAGATAAGGTCATACAGTTTTTTGTGGCCAGACGTTATAAAACCTTCCTCGATAAGGTTTGGGTTTAGTTTTGTCGGGCGAATTGCTTCATGCGCTTCTTGAGCAAGCTTTGATTTAGCAGTAAAGGATCGAGGCGCTGGGAGTGTGTACTCTGCTCCATACGTCTTATTGATATATGTGGTGACTTCGGTAAGGAATTTAGACGAGAGAGTAACGGAATCGGTTCGGTGATACGTAATTAACCCGTGTTCGTAGAGCTGTTGGGCCACTCGCATCGTGTTTTTAGATGAATAGCCGAGTTTTTGGGCAGCCTCTTGCTGAAGTGTGGAGGTAATGAATGGTGGTAATGGTGAGCGTTTTGAGACTTTTTCAACGACATCATTAATGGTAAAGGTACCACCTTCAAGATCCGTCTTAATTATGGATACGTCTTTCTCGTAAATATCGGTTTTAGTGTACGTGTAGTCACCATCAAATAAATGAATCGTGTATTTTTTCTCGTAGGCAATACCGTCTTTGGAAACAAGCCGGGCTTCGACTTCTTTTTTAACCTTTTTATCGGAAAATAGACCGGTGACTTTAAAGAATGGTTCAGAAGTAAATTTTTCTATCTCTTTCTCACGCTCAACAATGAAACGCAATGCAACGGTTTGTACTCTTCCTGCAGAAAGCCAGCGCTTTCCAATTTTTTTCCACAGAATTGGTGATACTTTATACCCTACCAAACGATCAAGAATGCGTCGAGCTTGTTGTGAGTCAATAAGTGACAGATTAAGCTCGCCAGGTGTCTTAAGGGCTTCTTCAAGAGCTTCTCGGGTGATTTCATGAAAGACAATGCGTTTTACTTTTGCATCTTTTTTGAGCTTTATCGTTGGCCATTTTTCATCAATGAGCCCCAAAACGTATGCAATGTGGTAAGAAATAGCTTCTCCTTCACGATCCGCGTCCGTTGCGAGAATTATAGTGTCTGCTTTTTTGGCAAGTGCCTTAATGTCGGCCACTACCTTCTTTTTTTTCGGAGAAATCACGTAGTCAGGCTTAAAATTGTTAGCTTGATCAACACCTAGTTTGCTTTCGGGTAAATCGCGAATATGTCCCATGGTAGCTTCCACACGGAATTTTTTGCTATCCAAAAATTTTCCAAATGTTTTTGCTTTGGTAGGGGACTCGACGATAATTAGTTGCATTGTGTAATTATAGCAGTAAGAACATCATCCTGAAACAAGTTCAGGATGACATGTGTGAGTTTTGTCTTACAGTAATAATTAGCAGTATAGGTTTATAGAAAAGTTTCTGATTTGTGAGCCATTGGCACTCAAATATTCGAGATTGTGTATATCCATTAGTACGACTTGACTAAATGCCTTACAGCACTTACATCTATCGCCTATCACCCAGTAATCTCCTGGGGGATGTTAAAGATTCCTTATCTTGGGGTATGCTTCGTACTTGAGATGCTTTCAGTACTTATCACGTAGGAATATAGCTACCCAGCGCTGCCGTTTTACGACAACTGGTACACCAGGGATTCCCCCACTTTCGGTCCTCTCGTACTAGAAAGGGGTCCCCTCAAGAATCAATGCGCCTGCACCGGATAGAGTCCGAACTGTCTCACGACGTTCTGAACCCAGCTCGCGTACCGCTTTAATGGGCGAACAGACCAACCCTTGGAACGTACTACCGCTCCAGGATGCGATGAGCCGACATCGAGGTGCCGAACCTCCCCGTCGCTATGGACGCTTAGGGGAGACTAGCCTGTTATCCCCGGGGTAGCTTTTATCCGTTAAGCCCCGTCCGCAATCATGGCGGATCGGGGGATCACTAACGCCTTCTTTCGAATCTGATCGGCTTGTAGGCCTCACAGTTAAGCCAACTTATGCGTTTACACGTACATCTCGATTTCTATGCGAGATAAGTTGACCTTTGCACTCCTCCGTTACACTTTTGGAGGAAACCGCCCCAGTTAAACTGACCGCCTGACACCGTCCTCCGATTAATCGAAGTAAGATTTGAAAATTTCAAAGAGAGGTGTTTCATTGTCGACCGAAGTCTCCCTCCTACGCTAAACAGTTAAAATCCTCGCTTCTATGCCAAGTTTCAGTAAAGCTCCCGGGGTCTTTTTGTCCAGGTGCAGGTAGGCCGCATCTTCACAGCCATTTCAATTTCGCCGAGCAATAGTTCAAGACAGTTTTCAACTTATTATGCCATTCATGCAGGCCGGAACTTACCCGGCAAGGGATTACGCTACCTTAGAACGGTCAGAGTTACCGCTGTCGTTCACTGGAGCTTAAATCAGAGCCTGCTCGCCCGAAGGCGAATTCAACCCCGATTTTTAACTTACCAGCACTGGACAGGCCTCAGCCCCTATACGTCCTCTTACGAGTTTGCAGGGACCTATGTTTTAGATAAACAGTTAGTTGAAAGTCTTTTGTTGTAATCCTGCTTACGCAGGACAGAGCATTTCCCGAAGTTACGCTCAGATTGTTTGCCGAATTCCTTGAACTATCCTTACTCGAATTCCTTGGTCTTCTCGACCAGTTCACCTGTGTCGGTTTACGGTACGGATTTTTTATGAACTCCTAACTATAGCTTTTCCCGGAGACCTTGCAAATTAACTACCGCTTGCGCAATAGAGAAAAATTCGAACCTCGTCACTATAGAAGTAATAACGCGCATAAAAAAGTTGGCGAATGTTGACGCCATGTACATCGAACCAGCCCTATTGGGCTTGGTCTTAGATCCGACTAACCCTCAGTCGATTTACGTTGCTGAAGGAAACCTTGAACTTTCGGAATGCGGGATTTTCACCCACAGAATCGCTACTCATGCCAGCATCCTCACTCCTGATATCTCCACCGCGCCTTACAGCACAGCTTCATTGAATTCAGGACGCTCCCCTACCCCTCTGTGATAAATCACAGGGTTCCATCTTCGGTAAATTATTTTAGACTCGAATCATTTTCGGCGCAGAGCCTCATTCCTCCAAAAGGAGGAATATTACGGTGAGCTGTTACGCACTCTTTAAAGGGTGGCTGCTTCTGAGCCAACCTCCCGTCTGTCTTTGAAACTCAACTACCTTTGCCACTTAATAATTATTTAAAGACCTTAAATGGGAATCTTGGGTTGTTTCCCTTTTGACCACGCCCGCTTATCCGGGTGGGTCTGACTCCCTTGCATTAGCACGTGGTATTTGGAGTTTGGTTGTCCCGACCAGCCTTACGGCTAGGAAGGACATCCAGTAGCTCTACCCCCACGTACGTTCACAAGAGGCTATACCTAAATATATTTCGGGGAGAACCAGCTATCTCTGGGTTCGATTGGCATATTGCCCCTAACCACAGATCATCTCATGTCATTTCGCCGACAACGAGTTCGGGCCTCCTCCCAGCTTTCGCCGAGACTCACCCTGTCCATGGTTAGCTCACCCAGTTTCGGGTCTTCCAGTATCTACTAAATAGCCCACTTAAGACTCGCTTTCGCTCTGGCTTCCCAATGTAATTGGTTAACCTAACGCAGATACTGAAAACTCGCTGGCTCATTCTTCAATAGGCACGACAGTATCCTAATAAATTAGGACTTTGTCTGTTTGTTAGTTAATGGTTTCAGGTACTATTTCACGCCCCTCACAGGGGGACTTTTCACCTTTCCCTCACGGTACTTGTTCACTATCGGTCAATTTGAGTATTTAGTCTTGGAGCATGACCGCCCCAGCTTCCCACAGGGTTTTCCGTGTCCCGTGGTACTTGGGAATCTCGCTAGGATACTTTTTAATTTGACATACGGGGCTATCACCCTCTATGGCTTCGCTTCCCAGCGAACTCTGTTATCAAAAAATAATTCCATATTGCAAGTCCCGCAACCCCTCGTCCGAAGACTCGGTTTAGACTGTTCCGCGTTCGCTCGCCGCTACTGACGGAATCACTATTGTTTTATATTCCTCCGGTTACTAAGATGTGTCAGTTCACCGGGTTGCCTTTCCGACTAAAGTCGGAATCATTCATATTACTATGAACGGGGTTGTCCCATTCGGAAACCGCCGATTGATAGCGCCTATTTAAGGGCTCATCGACGATATCGTGCTTACATACACGTCCTTCTTCGGCTCAAATTGCCAAGGCATCCACCATTAACGTTAGTTACGATCTCGAAAAATTTGAGACAATGTCTCACAAATCAGAATATATTTCCCCAAACACGGGAAATATAAACATTAAAAAAAATTAGATGCGACTTTTCTACCTATACTGCTAATTGTTAATGTGCGACTGGTACAAACTTAGAAGTTAGGAACTGGTAACGAGCAATCTCATTACTACTTCCTGACCGCTAAATTGGTGGACCCAAGGAGACTCGAACTCCTAACCCCCTCGTTGCAAACGAGGTGCGCTACCAATTGCGCCATGGGCCCAGAATTCTAACTTTTTTATCCTTGGATTATCCGTTAAACAGCAAAACGTCCAAAGATATGCGCTTATTGCGAAGGCTGTTTGGGAGATCGAATTGTGATCGCCAATAGTGCCTTATACCAAATGCTTATTGAGCATATTCATTAGTAGTATGATACCAGAGAGTGGGATGGGTGTCAACAGGATTAATGGTGTGAATTAATTGTAGATAATCTCATAATTTGAGGGCAGTTTTAAGAGATCAATCTGTTCTTGTAATGTCTGTGGTTCCTTTTGGACTGGGCTTGGTGTTGGAATAGGCACATCGCATGATTTTGTTCGAGTTGTGATTGTTTTGGTCTTAATATTGATATCAATATGTTTGGTCTTTTCAGATTCTTGCTCAGTTCTATATTCTGCGCATAAAATATCTCCATTCAAGGATTTAAAATACAAATCTACAAATCCTTCCTCTGGTCTCTTGCTGACCGATTCAAGTTGCTTTGAAGATAAATCATATAAGAAAATTTCGCTACCAAAGAGCGCAACTTTATTGGAATTCTTAAAATATTCCATGCTTTTTACATTTTTAGGCATATTTTCAGCAGTTAACAAGTAAGCTTTACTCGCGGGATTAGTGGAATTAATTTCATACAAATCTTTATACAGACCAATAAACCAACCATCAGGTTCGCTAGTATCCATTATGCGATTGCTCATAAGAACTCTGTCCTTTGCTATATGAGCAACGATTTGCTCTCCTTCTCCACATCCGCTATATGAATAAAATGTTGGCCATGACTGCTTTGTTGACGGGTCAAATCTACTAAATGCACCCCGACCAAAACACGAATCTCCAGTACCACCAATCAAATAATAACTATCTTCAATTGTAGTAACCGATGCGTTTTCGAATTCATTTTTGAGTATTTTTACTGTAGTTGGAGGATGGTTTATATAAAAAACCGGATATAACTGTAAATAGCCGCCATACGAAAAATACACTGAATCGTCGATTACATGGGGCCACATGAGCGAAGGAAAATCTCCTTCTTTATAAGTTATTGTGCCAATTTCACTTGAAACTCCAGTAACCGTATTGTGTGCAGCAATTTTCTTAGCTGAAAAATCAAAGATAAGTAAATAGTCCTTCCACTGATATATGTAAGAACCGATTTGTCCGTCATCTCTTAGGGCATTAACAAATACCGGAGTCTTCTTTCCATCTTTCTCAATTCTATTTATTTGTGAGAATGCTTTTGTTGGAACTGGAGTCTTTTCTACTTTAGATGTGGGTGTAGGTGTAATGTTTGCTGTGACTTTCTTTAGTGAGGGTTTACTAAACCCATACAAGCCTGAAACAAAGCCCAATGAAACAAGCACGATTATAAGGATCCATGAGATAATACTCGGCTTGGATTGAGGAGAAATAACAGTATCTTCTGGAGAAATATCATTCGGATTGTCGGAGTTCATATCAGTAGTATACCAAAAGTACTACTAATTTCTTTTGTGTTTCACCTTTGAGAGTAACTTTGCATCAATTGCTGATCGTCTAAAGACTTCCAAAGCCTGTTGGCGTTCGGTTTCGGTAACGGCTGATTTTAAATTACGATCGGCGTCTTCTTGCGCACGTTTAATTTCCCCGGCATCGATTTCATCTTGCCCATAGGCACGAGATACAACTAGTATTGTTTTTTCTTTGTTTGTTTCCAAATATCCGCCTCCGATAGCTAAAAATTCATCAGGTCCAGACTTATTAATCTTTAT
The DNA here is from genome assembly GCA_964422025.1 of uncultured Gammaproteobacteria bacterium. GTDB lineage: Bacteria > Patescibacteriota > Microgenomatia > UBA1406 > HO2-37-13b > 2-01-FULL-39-24. The sequence continues at coordinate 117,556 of CAYQYZ010000001.1, read as the reverse complement.
TACTCCGGCATTGAGCATGGTAAAGAGGGCTTCATGATTTTTTAAAATAGTTATCTCTCCCGAAGTGGAAGGAACGGTAATAGCAGTAACTTCACCTTCAAACGTGATCTTTTGTGGAGTGATTATTTGTAGATTCATATGGTATTTTAACACTGAGATCCTTCGGTCGCTCTGCTCCCTCAGGATGACAAAGGTATCGCTCAGAATGACAGCGCTTTACTTGACTTCGCTAATATCGCCGATCATGTAAAAAGCTTGTTCTGGCTTGTCGTCAAGCTTTCCTTGAATAATTTGCGAGAAACCGGCTACTGTGTCGGCACGTTTTACATATTTACCTGAAAGTCCGGTAAACGCTTCAGCAACGAACATTGGCTGAGTAAGGAATTTTTGAATCTTTCGAGCACGATTTACGAGTTTTCTATCTTCTTCCGATAGCTCTTCAATTCCAAGAATTGCGATAATATCTTGTAAATCCTTATACTTCTGTAAGATTCGCAGCACTTCCATAGCAATATCATAATGCTCTTGACCTACGATGTCGGGATCTAATGCTCTCGAGGAGGAATTGAGCGGATCAACAGCTGGATATAATGCTTGTTCTGCCAATGAACGTTCAAGCGAGATAAGAGCGTCCAAATGGGCGAATGTTGCGACCGGGGCTGGATCAGTATAATCATCGGCAGGAACATAAACTGCTTGCATTGAAGTAATTGATCCTTTGTTGGTCGATGTGATTCGTTCTTGCAAACCTGCCATTTCAGAAGCAAGTGTTGGCTGATATCCTACTGCAGAAGGAATACGTCCTAAAAGTGCAGATACTTCCGAACCTGCTTGGGCAAACCGGAACATGTTGTCAATAAAGAGTAGAACATCTTGACCTTCTTCATCACGGAAATGTTCGGCCATGGTGACTCCGGTTAGCGCAACACGCAAACGATTTCCTGGTGGTTCATTCATTTGTCCGAATACAAGGGCAGTCTTTTCAAGAACGCCCGATTCTTTCATTTCATTCCATAAATCATTTCCTTCACGAGTTCTCTCCCCGACACCGGTAAATACCGATACTCCTCCATGCTCAGATGCGACATTTCGAATAAGTTCCTGAATGAGAACTGTTTTTCCGACTCCAGCTCCTCCGAAAATTCCAATTTTTCCACCTTTAATAAATGGAGCCAACAAATCGAGTACTTTAACACCCGTTTCAAAAACTTCTTGTTTAACATCTTGATTTACCAATGTTGGTGCTTCACGATGAATAGGAAGGCGCGTTTTGGTCTTAATTGGACCTAAACTATCGACTGGTTCTCCGAGAACATTAAAAAGTCGACCCAATGTTTCTTTTCCAACTGGAATAGTAATACCTTCTCCGGTTGCGGTAACTTCCAGATTTCGCTTTAAACCTTGGGTACTTCCCATAGCAACGGTTCGAACTCGACCGTCGTCCATAATCGATTGAACTTCGAGCACGAGAGTCGTGTCTTTCGCAATTTGCACGGTAAGCGCTTCGTATACGTTTGGAGTTTCACCTTGTTTAAATTGGACGTCAACAACAACTCCTCGAATTTCAATAATTTTTCCAATATTCATAATATTTATGGCGTTATGAGCTGCTTTGTGAAGCGCCAATCATGTCGAGTAGTTCACCCGTAATACTCGATTGGCGAATTCTGTTTCGCAGCAATGTTAAATTAGTAATAATGTCAGTTGCACTATCGGTGGCGTTTTTCATAGCAAGCATGCGGGCGCTATGCTCACTTGCTTGAGAATCTAGTACAGCACTTCTGACCTCTTCAGTTAAGAAATCATTTAGCAGCGGTCCAAGCACTTCCTCGGAAGAAGGCTCGATACTGTAGTTAGTATTGTCTGTTTTTTCAAGTGAGTTAATGTCGATTTGCGAAACAGGAAGAAGGAGCTTGATTACTGGCGCAGATGTGAATGATGAAACAAATGAGTTGTATACAACGTATACTTTTTCAACGTTTCCTGCTTCAAATTCTTTTTTAGCAAGTGTGAACATCGATGAGGCGTCATCTGCAAATGAAATGCTTGAAGAAAAATCAGCCAGAATGTTACCGCCAATGCTTCCCAAGAAATCAGTTGCTTTTTTTCCGATAACTATGAAGCTGCTTTTATCTAAATCTACATTAGTATAGAGATGTTTAAGAAGTCCATAGTGGAAACTTCCTGCAAGACCCTTATTAGAAGAAACAACAATATATAAATTCTTTCCATTCTTAGTAGGAAGACCAGATATAAGGATATTACTCGACTCATTGCTGCCGGGAGCTTGCACAATTCGTGCAATCATGTTGCTCAAAACAGCACGATATGGTCGGCCGGTAAGGGCAACTTGTTGGGCTTTTCTCATTTTAACGGCAGAAACCATTTGCATGGCATTCGTAATTTTCTTTACGTTTCCAATTGTTTTAATTTTTTTTCGTACTTCTCGAAAATTCATATTATTTGATGTGTGATTTTACGTACTTTTCAACGATCTTTTTAAGTTCTGCTTCATTCTTTTCATCAATCTTCTTGTCAGTATTAATCTTTTTTAGTAAGTCAGCATGCGTTGTTTGCATAAATTCTATGTACTCGGCTTCAAACTTTTGAATTTCTTTGGTTGGGATTGCATCTAAATACCCATTTGCACCAGCCCATAACAACATAACTTGCGAAGCAAGTGACAATGGAACATTTTTCTTTTGGCGCAGTAGTTGCGTCATACGAGCACCTCGATCAATAAATTGTTTTGTTTTTTCATCAAGTTCAGACTCAAATTGTGCAAATGCGGCTAGTTCACGGTATTGCGCCAAGTCATTTTTAAGCTTTCCCGCAACTTGTTTCATAGCTTTGGTTTGAGCTGAGCTTCCAACACGTGAAACAGAGACTCCAACGTTAATGGCTGGTCGAATTCCCGCATTGAAAAGGTCTGATTCCAAGAAGATTTGACCATCGGTAATAGAAATGACATTTGTTGGAATGTACGCCGATACGTCGCCTTCAAGTGTTTGAATGATAGGAAGCGCAGTAATTGAACCACCACCATATTTTGCATCAATTTTACATGATCTCTCTAAAAGTCTTGAATGTAAGTAGAAAACGTCACCTGGATACGCTTCACGACCTGCAGGACGACGTAAAATAAGTGAAATTTGTCGATATGCCCAGGCATGCTTTGTTAAATCATCGTACACAATTAAAACATCTTTTCCTTGATCTAAAAAGTATTCAGCAATTGCCGTGGCTGAGTAGGGAGCGATATATTGCATAGCCGCAGGATCAGAAGCCGTAGCAGCAACTACAATAGTATAATCAAGTGCGCCTTTAGAACGAAGCAATTCAATAATAGTTGCTGTATTTGATCGCTTTTGACCTATTATGTTATAGATACATATCATGTTCTCGCCTTTTTGATTCAAAATCGCATCAATTGCGATCGTGCTCTTTCCGGTACCTCGATCACCGATAATAAGTTCACGCTGACCTCGACCGATTGGAACAAGCGCGTCAATGGCTTTGATGCCTGTTTGAACCGGTTCTGAAACTGATTTTCGATAAATAATTCCAGGAGCTACTTTTTCAACCGGATACATTTTCTTTGAAGCAATGGCTCCTTTGCCATCGATAGGATTTCCAACACCATCAACGACTCGGCCAATATAATTTTCTGAAACAGGAATGCTTAACACTTCTCCGGTGGCTTTCACAGTCTCTCCTTGAGAGATTGAAATGTAGTCGCCGAATACAATTGCTCCGACACCGTCTTCAAGTAAATCAATAACGATTCCTGTTGAACCGTTTTTGAAAACCAACGTTTCACCATACCCAACACCACTCATGCCTTCAATAAATACAACTTCGTCTTTTACTTGCGCAACGATTCCAACGTTTGCGGCGGTTAAAGCGGGTTTCTTTTTGGCAGATGCTTCAATTTCAGCAATTATTTGATCGGCAATGTTCATATATTAGTTTTTTAGTGTTGCATCAATTTGTGATGCCAAGGAAGCATCGATTATCGATGATCCAAATTCAATAACGAATCCGGCAATAAGCGAACTGTCGTGCTTGTACGTTACCGGTGCTCCTTTAAGCTTTGGAAACGTTGCTGCAAAATCTTTTTTTTGCGAATCCGACAACGCAACAGCAGATGTTATAACAACCTGTTGCTGCGCAAGTTCTCTCACTTTTTCCGAAATAAGTGATTTTAGTTTAAGCTTTAAAGCAGGTGTAAGTTCCATGTTCGTTATTAATTAACTGATTTTGCTTTTTTAAGAAATGCACTCATAATTTCATCTTGAGATTTTTTGTCAAGAACATCGGCGAGTACTGCTTTTACTAGTGAACTACTTGCTTTCACCACTGCATCGTGCTCTTGTGCTAATAATTCTTTCTTATCTTGCTCAAGTTGGGTAGAAGCTTTTGCTTTCATAGCCACCACGTCTTCTTGTGCTTTTTTAAGAAGTTGTTCTTCAACCTTCTTAGCAGTAGCTTTTGCATCAGCAACAATTTCTGCTGCTTCAGATCGAGCTTTGGTAAGAACTTCATCTACTTTTTGCGCATTCTTTTCTTCATCAGCAAGCGCTTTTTGTGCCAATCGCTCGCGTTCTTTCTCAATTTCATGATTCTTCTTAATAAAATTCATGAGCGGCTTAGCCATGAATTTCTTAAAAAGCACAAAAAAAATACCGAAATTAACCATTTGTGCTAAAAGTAGTTTTGGATCGATGCCTAAAGCTTCCATGTAATTTATGTAAATTTAATAATAAGCGCGATAACCAAAGCGTAAATAGCCACTGCTTCAGCAAATGCGATTGCCAAAATCATGGCAGTTCGAACTTGACTTTCTGCTTCTGGATTTCGTCCCAATGCATTCATTGCACCGGCTCCAATAAGCCCTATACCGATTCCTGGTCCAAGAGCACCAAGACCAATTGCTAACGCCGTTCCAATTAATTTTGCACTATCTGCATCCATATGTTTATGTTTAAATTTATAATTATCAATGATGTTCCGCCGTTGACATACTAAAGAATACTGCACTTAACATCGAAAATACCAGCGCTTGAACAAGTCCAACAAATATTTCAAGCATCAGGAATGGGAACGATGCTAACACTGGAATCAAAAATGAAATAACCGCAATCAATACTTCTCCAGCAAATATATTTCCAAAAAGTCTAAATGCAAACGACAAAACTTTGGAAAATTCAGATATGATTTCGAGTATTCCGACAAAAAAAGCAATAGGACTTGTAAACGTAATGAACTTGCCCACATACTTCTTGATCCCAAGATATTTTATACCATATACCTGAATAAGTACAACGGAAATAAGACCAAGCGCAATTGTGGTGTTTAAATCAGCCGTGGCAGCACGTAAAAGTGGAACATGTACCGCATGCCCATCGTGGACGACTTCAAGCAAAACGCTCCCAACACCTGGAATCAATCCTATCCAGTTTGAAAGCAAAATGTATAGAAAAAAGGCTCCAAGGATCGGAAAAAAAACAATCGCTTTCTCTTTCAAAATGGATTCAAACAAATTATAAAGCTTTGTTAGGACAAAGCGAATAAAAAAAACAAACGTAGAATTCTTGTCGTGCGACTTCAATTTGAAAATTAACGCCAGAAATGCAAACAATACAGTTAGAAGCAGCGACGCAAGTAGTGAATTGGTTACACTTATACCAAGTATGTGAGTAATTACTTCTGGCTTAATACTGATGTGTAACATTAGCTTTCTTTAACGAGTTTATACAAATTATAAAAACTGCTTATTGTTCCAAGAACTATAAAGAGTATGACAAATATTCCTTTCGTTTTAAAGTACTTGTCCAAAAGCAGTCCCAAAAAAACTCCACCTAAAAGCGGAGTTAGCATATAATACCCGATATTAAGCGATTTGGCAAGCGTTAGGTTATTCATTGTTTTGTATATTTATCTAAATCAACCGCATTTTCGATAATAACGGTAAGTTCATCGTCTTTTGAATCGACTTTGCCTTTAAATAGAATTGCGGTGTTAGCTGACCAAATATCTTTGGTTATATCGAACGTTTTCGGAAATACGATGGTTTCAATTGCGCCTGTTTCATCGAATACTGAGGCAAATGCCATTTTACTGCTATTTTTTTTGGTAATAACGTTTTTTACTCTTCCTACATTTCCTGCCATTACAAATGTTTGTCCAACATCTTCAAGCGTAATCTCACCGATTTTTTTGGTAACTTTGCGGGTAATAATTTCTTCAAACTGAGCAAGTGGGTTTTTATCGATTGAAAATCCTAGGACTTCCCGCTCCATACTGAGCAAATCTCGAGTTACTGCAATAATCGACACATCAAGGTCGTCAAGTAAACTACTATCATTTGAAGAGGCAAAAAGTGTAAATTGGCCTAATTGAAGGTCTTTTTTGGAACGGCCAACCTCTTCAAGAACAACCGGGTAATATGTTAAAACGGCCAACCTATCTCCAAATGCGTCCAATGCTCCGGCTTTAATAAGGCTTTCTACGGTTTTTTTGTTTACGCGGCGAGTATCGATGCGGGTCAAAAGATCTTTAAGACTCGTGAAAGGCCCCTGTGCTCGGGATGAGATAATAGATTCAATAGCGGAAGAACCTACGTTTTTAATAGCAGAAAGTCCAAATCTAATTACGCCATCCTCAATCGAAAAGTCATTAAGGGACTTATTAATATCGGGAGGTAATACTTTTATATCAAGTACTTTGCACTCTTCGATAGCTTGAAACATTTTAAGTTCACGTATGGACCCCGCAGACCCATGCAACTCCGCTGAAAGCAGAGCCGTCATATATTCCACTGGATAATTAGCCTTCATGTACCCCGTCCAGTAAGCAATAAGTGCGTATGAGGCAGAATGAGCTTTATTAAAACCGTAGGACGCAAACTTTTCTATAAATCCATAAATCTTATCGATAACATCTTTGGTATAGCCATTTTTTTTGGCTCCTTCTCGAAATTTTGCCTCACTAATTTGCATGAGCGCTTTCTTTTTCTTTCCGATTGCCATACGGAATGTATCAGCTTCTGAGAGTGTAAAACTAGCAAGTCGATGCGCAATTTCCATAACTTGTTCTTGATATACCAAAATCCCATATGTTTCTTCTAATATAGGCTTCAATGCAGGATCCAGATATTTAATTTTACTGGGATTTTTTTTACCAGCAAGAAAACTTGGAATAAGATCCATAGGACCAGGGCGATATAGAGCCACCATAGCAGAAATATCGGTCATTTTGTTTGGGGCAAGTTCCTTAGCCAATTTTCGCATACCACTCGATTCAAGTTGAAAAACACCAATGGTTTGACCTTTGGCCATAAGCTCATAGGTTTTTTTATCTTCTAGAGATATTGTGTGAATATCAATTTTGTTTCCTGTCGTTTCCTGCACAAATTTAATCGCATTTTCCAAAATAGTAAGGTTACGTAGGCCTAAAAAGTCCATTTTCATAAGTCCTACCGCCTGCCCGTCTGACACAGCATTTAAATCTAAACAATACATGTCGTATTGGGTAATGATTCGGTCCCCTTTAGACTCGCGTTGGAGCGGCACATACTCTGTTAGATCCTTATCCGCAATAACAACTCCGGCGGCGTGTACGGATGAGTGTCGAGCCATACTTTCTACTTTCCGCGCAATATCGAGAACTTTTTTTGTTTCCTCTTCAGATGAATAGGCAATTTTCAATACTGGATTTTCATCGAGTGCGCGATCGATGGTCATGGCAAATCCTTGTTTTCCAAGGGGAATCATTTTTGCTAACCGGTCACCCTGTGAGTATGTGTACCCGAGTGCGCGTGCGGTATCACGCACAGCCATGCGTGCTTCCATACGACCGAATGTAATGATTTGGGCAACCTTTTCTTTACCATATTTATTAGTGACGTAGGCCAAAACCTCGTCGCGCCGGGTATCGGCAAAATCAATATCAATATCAGGCGGGGTTGGTCGATCCATAGTTAAAAATCGCTCAAATGGAAGATTGTAGTCAAGCGGGTTGATGTCGGTTATTCGCAGAATATAACTGATGATTGAGCCAGCAACAGATCCTCGGCCAGGACCCACAGCGATATCTTGGTCTTTTGCCCAGTTTACAAAATCGGCAACAATAAGAAAGTATGTTGCGTATCCTTTTGTTGAAATAACGTCAAACTCATAGTTAATACGTTTCTTAATTACTTCATCATTTGCATCAAGATTTCGAGCAGGCGCTCTTTCCAAAATAAGGTCCATTAAATGATCTGATGAAGTTTTACCTTCAGGAAGTGGATAATTAGGCACAATCCAGGTACCCGAAGGGATTTCTACATTACATAGATCGGCAATTTTATTCGTATTTTCAATCGCTTCGGGAAGATCGGAGAAGATTGTTTTCATCTTATCTGGCGTGCGCAGGTAAAATTCTGGAGTATCGAGCATAGACAATGGTCTATTTTTCTCGTGCATATTATGCTGGGTTTGGATACATAGAAGGACCTCCTGGGCATAGGCATCTTCAGGTTTTAAGTAATGAACATCATTTGTAGCTATTAACGGAACACCGTACTTCCGAGAAAATTCGAGCAGTTTTTTATTTACCCGGTCTAAATCATCAATATTTCGATACCGTTGTAATTCAATATAGAAATTCTCTTTATATACATCTAAATATTGTTTCAAAACGTCCTCCGCTTCCTCAATCTGATCATTTCGTATTAGGGAAGGAATATCGGCATTTAAACAGCCAGATGTCGCAATAATCCCTTCTGAATGCTCTTTAAGAATCTCAAAATCCATTCGAGGTTTATAATAATACCCCTCAAGATGAGCTTTAGTAACCAGTTTCATCAAATTCTTGTAGCCGGTATTATCCTTGGCGAGGAGTAAGAGGTGATGCTGATCGCGCTCTGTTCCAGCCTGATCAAATCTACTTTTTTTTGCCTTATAGGCTTCGACACCAATAATTGGCTTAATTCCCGCCGCTTTTGCAGATTTATAGAATCGGAACGCTCCATACATTGCTCCATGATCGGTAAGAGCAATGGCACTGCTTCCTTGTTCTTTGGCCGCTTCAACTAATTTATCGATTTTTGTGAGCCCATCAAGGAGTGAGTATTCTGAATGAACGTGTAAGTGAGTGAATGACATGAGCAAAGTATACAAAAGATGCTAGTAACAGTCCATGGTAGATTTCGGTGGACCTAGAGAGATTTAAGAAGGTTTTCCTTTACTGTATTTGCATCCGCCTGGCCTTTCATTTCCTTCATGACCATTCCAACTAGGAACATAAGGACTGTCTCTTTACCTGATTTATACTCCTCAACCGCTTTAGCTTGCTCGGAGATAACCTTATCTACGGCTGCTTGGAGTGCGGTTTGATCGGTTTGCACTGGCGCAGATGCTGTCCTTATTTTCTCCAGTGAACTCTCTATAGTGTCGGCAACAGACAAACGCTTATTAACTAACATGCTTGCGATTTTTGCTGGTGTAACACCTAGATTCTTCGCTTCGCTCAGAATGACATTGAGTTTTTCAAAATATTCAGTCATCTCTTTACTTCGTGTAATAATATACGCATCGTTAAAAGAGATCTTATCGTCGCTCACATATCTAGTCAGTCGTGCAGAGGGAAGTTCGGGAATGGTATTCTTAATAGTCTGAATGTATTCAGGTGAAAAAGTAAGTGGTGGAATGTCGGGTTCTGGGAAATAACGATAATCTTGTGCTTCTTCTTTAATACGTTGAGAGATCGTTGATGCATTTTTTTCAACATACCCCCGGGTTTCTTGCACGGGAATTTCCCCCTTTTCTAAAATCTCAATATGTCGTTTTACTTCGTAATCAATAGCATTCTTAGCAAATTTGAATGAATTGATGTTTTTTACTTCTACTTTGTAAGGAGGAAGCTCTGTTGAGGTTACAAGTCCAACGGAAATATTCGGCTCCAAACGCATGGATCCTTCTTCCATATTTGCGTCCGATACTCCCAACGATCTAATAAGAGTATGTAGTTCTTCAAGAAATTTCTTTACTTCTGAAGAATCATGAAAATCTGGTTCTGTGACAATCTCAACCAGCGGTACTCCTGATCGATTGTAATCAACAAGCGACTCATTTCCTTTGTGAATAAGCTTTCCGGCATCTTCCTCAAGATGAACTCGGGTAATTCCAAAACTTTTTACGTTGTCGATTGAGTCAAAATGCACGCTCAAACTCCCCTTTTGTCCAATTGGTTCATCATATTGGCTCAGTTGGAAACTCTTTGGAAGATCGGGATAAATATAATGTTTTCGATCGAATTTAGAAATTGAGGGAATTGCACAATTTAGTGCTTGGGCAATTTTTATAGTCCATTCAATGGCTTGCTCATTAGCTACCGGTAGTGCCCCCGGCAACCCTAAACACACTGGGCATGTGTGAGTATTTGGCTTTTTTCCAAACCAATCCGCCGGACAACTGCAGAACATTTTGCTTTTAGTAGCAAGTTCTACATGAATTTCAAGGCCGATTGTTGGTTTGTAGTCGTTCATAATACTGTTTTGAGTTCAATATCTCCTCTCGCTTGCTCATAGGCATATGCAATTTTATAAAGATTCTCTTCATCAAAATGCTTGGTTACAAATTGAACTCCGACAGGTAAACCATTAACTTGTCCTGCAGGAACTGAAAGAGCAGGAACACCGGCTAAATTCATTGGGGCAACAAAAATATCAGACAAATACATAGCGAGTGGATCCTGCATTTTTTCTCCTAGTTTAAATGGAACTGTCGGAGAAACTGGACATAAAAGCGCATCGACTTTTTCAAAAGCTTTATCAAAATCGTTTTTAATAAGTGTTCGCACTTTAAGGGCTTTATTATAATACGCATCGTAATAGCCCGCGGAGAGCGTATAGGCTCCAATCATAATTCGTCGTTTAGCTTCATCGCCAAATGCTTCAAATCCTTTTCCATATCGAGTCCCCGTCATGCGACCCAAATTTGAACTTACTTCTGCTGGGATGAGAATGTAATAGGTAGCAATTGCGTACTCTGAATGAGGCAGAGATACCTCTACAATCTCGGCTCCAAGCGACTGAACTGTTTGAATTGCTTTTTTAGTTACTTCAGAAACATCTTTATCAGTTCCTGCATAATCAAATTCCTTAACTATACCGATTTTGACTCCTTTTAGTGATCTTGAAGAAGTCAAATCCTTAGCATACTGGAGGGGAGTATGTGGCACCGTTGTCCCGTCAAGACGATCTAAACCAGCGGTAACGGAAAGAATTTTTGCGCTATCTGTAACCGTTTTCGTAAAATGTCCAATAGAATCGAATGATGACCCCATGGCAATAATTCCGTAACGCGACACTCTGCCATACGTCGGTTTGAGCCCAACAATATTACAGAATGCTGCCGGAAGCCTAATTGATCCGCCAGTATCGGTTCCTGTTGTAACCAAACTCATTCCTGCTGGAATTGCAGCGGCTGATCCACTACTTGATCCCCCTGGAGTTCTTTCTAAATCATACGGATTCTTAGTTACCCCAAAATCTGAATTTTCACCAGATGAACCATGTGCCCAGGCGTCTAAGTTTGTCTTTCCCAAAGTTATAGCACCAGCTTCTTGTAATTTCTTTACGGCAGTCGCGTCATACGGAGGAATATATTCTTCCAAAACTTTTGAGGCCGCAGTTGTTCGCAAATCTTTCGTTGAATAAATATCCTTGTGAAGTAAAGGAATTCCTAAAAGTGGCTTTTCTTGGAAGATGTTTGGGTCTTGAGCAATAAGAGCGTCTGCTTCTTTTGCATCGGCAAGAGCATTTCCATTCATCGTTATTACAGCATTAAGCGTAGGATTATGCTTTACAATATTTTCCATACAAGCTCCCACTAAATCCGACACAGAGAGCTCCTTGCTTTTAAGCAGGCCTTGGGCTTTTTCAATAGTAAGGTCGGCAATATTAATCATTGTTTTCAAAGACTGCTTTAACAACAAAATAATCGTCTTTTGCAAGTGGCGCATTTGAAAGGGCTGCTTCTGGAGTCAAAATCGTATCGTACTCTACTCTGTCATGTCGCACAACATGAGTTAAGCCGGTTACTTGATTAGTAGGGGTGACCGAAGATGTGTCGAGCTTTTGAAGTGTATCTACGTATGAAATAATTGCAGAAAGCTCTTTTTCTAATGTGGGAATTTGCTCATCAGAAATCGTTAAATGGGCAAGTTTTGCAATCTTTTTTACATCAATTTTCATGAAGCTATTGTACTTTACCGCCAGCCAGTTGTCTACGAGGGGAACGCCCATAATAGCGCTTGACTGACAGGATCATCGGTAGAACCAACTTGATGTGCTTTTGACACTCGTCGCCCATAATGAACTAAGCGATGCGAAAAATATTTCCATTCGGTTTTTGGAACAATTTCCATTAAGTCACGTTCTATTTTTACTGGGTCCTTTTCATCGGTAAGTTTAAATTTATTAGACAATCGTATTACGTGAGTGTCTACAATTATGCCTTCCTGTATATCGTAGCCGTCGTTCAATATTACATTTGCAGTTTTACGAGCTACTCCTGGAACAGAAATGAGTTCTGCCATGGTTTTGGGTACTACTTCTCCAAAACTATTATGAATTAATTTTGCAGCTGCAAGAATATTTTTAGTTTTGTTACGAAAGAAATTAATAGAAGCGATATCTTTTTCAAACTCTTCAGATGACACGTTACAATAGTCAGTTATTGCTGGATACTTTTTGAATAATTTTTCTGTAACAATATTGACTCGTTTGTCGGTGCACTGGGCAGACAAAATAACTGCTACCAAAAGCTCCCACACATTTGAATAATTTAGTTCTACTTTTGGTTCAGGAAAAAGAATGGTTAGCTGCTTATTTACTATGGCGGCTCGTTCAACTCGTTTCTTAAAATCGTCTGGAGTTTCTTTTCTGATCATATTACATCTCTCTTAATAGTCGAATTCGTTCATCAACCGGTGGGTGCGTGCTAAACAGACCGGCCACAAAACTGGTCTTTTTCACATCCTTCTTAAATGGATTTTCTATAAATAAATGAGCAGTTGCATTAGAAGCTTTAGAGAGGATTTTGCTGTCGCCCGAGATTTTCAATAGCGCGTCGGCTAGAGCGTCGGGATTACGATTTAGCAACGCTCCTGAAGCATCGGCCAAGTACTCTCTACGTCGTGACACGGCAAGTTGAATAAGCGTGGCAATAACAGGTGTAATAAAAAGAAAAATTATAAATAAAATGAAACTTGCTTTCCCAGTCGCTGAATCATCGTCTGAATCACGTATACCACCCCACATAAAACTCCTGGTTATCCAATCAGCTACAAAAACAACTGTTCCGACAAGTACTGCTACGATTGCCATAAGTCGAATATCGTAATTCTTTACGTGTGAAAGTTCATGGGCAATGACTCCTTCAAGTTCTGTTCGATTTAATTTGCTTAAAATTCCAGTTGTAGCCACTACAACAGCATGTTGTGGGTCGCGGCCTGTTGCAAAGGCATTCATTGCATCGTCTTCAATAACAAATACTCGAGGCATGGGCACACCCGCAGCAATTGCCATGTTTTGGGTAACAGTATAAAAATCAAAATATGTTTTCTTATCAGCAAGTTTAGCGCCACTCATGGCTAATACAATTTTATCTGAGTAGAAATAACTCCCCACTGATGAAACGAGTGAAAATATGAGGCCGAATCCCAAATAAAACGACGAATCACCCATATACTTCCCGATTAAGTAAAAGAAAAATGACACAAACGCCACGAAGAAAAACATAATTAAATATGTTTTCGCTTTATTACCAGCAACTTGGCTATGTGTCGTCATATGAGCGTAGTGAGTTAATCGAACATAACATTTACATTCTTTCTTTCAGCTTCGGTTGCTTCAAAGAATGCTTCTTCTTTAAATCCAAACATATTAGCTATTACGCTGCTTGGAAGTGTTTGAACCTTGTTGTTGTAGTCAAGAACATTGCTGTTATAAAACTGTCGTGAATAAGCAATTTTATCTTCTGTATCTTCAAGCTGACGTTGTAATTGAGAAAAATTCTCAGAAGCCTTAAGATCTGGATACGCTTCTGCAACAGCAAAAAGACTCTTTAATGCGTCGGTAAGCATATTATCCGCACTAGATTTTGCCTGATTTGTTGTTGCTCCCATTAAAGCACTTCGAGCTTTCGTTACATTTTCAAAGACTGTCTTCTCGTGTTTTGCGTAGCCTTTGACCGTTTCGACAAGATTTGGAATCAAATCAATGCGGCGTTTCAGCTGCACATCGATTTGTGAAAATGCTTCTTTAATGCGGTTTCTAAGCGTAACAAGACCGTTGTATGTTGCAAAAACATACCCAACAAACAAAACCAATACGACAATCAAAATCATGGTTATATTCATATTTTTATTTGAAATTTATAAAATTATTTGCCTTCAATCCATTCGGAAACCTTTTTCAAACTCTGCGTATTAATTATATCATCCTTGTCAAGCCATCCGCGACGGGCAACCGAAACGCCATAAAACATATTGTCCATTTGCATGACCGCGTGAGCATCGGTGTCGATGGTAAATTTACAACCAATCTCCTTTGCTTCGCGCACCAGTATGTCCGGAAGATCCAACCGTTCTGGCCAGCTATTAATTTCTAATGCAATATTTTTTTCTTTGCAAAACTCAAATACAGTCGTCCAATCAACATCTACTTCTGGACGTTTGCCTAACTGCCGGCCTGTTGGATGTCCGAATATTTTTACTTTTTCGTGTGAAAGAGCTTTTAGAACACGCTTGGTCATATCGGCTCTGGATTGTCTAAAAGAGCTGTGTAAGGAGACTACACACATATCCAAATACTCAAACGCTTCATCAGGAAGTGCGAGCTCCCCACTCGGTGTAATATCGATCTCAAGCGAGACAAAACACGGCACTGCAGTCTTTTGTGATTTTATGAACTCATATCGTTTCTTCATAATTTCGATCACTTTGTCTTTAGCAACATTTTGTGCCGGATTATGATCGGAAATAGCAATGTACTCGTAGCCCAGGGAATAGGCTTTTTGGGCCATTTCGATTACGCTCCCACTGCCCAAATCGTGAGACGTGTTCAGATCGTAATTCGAATGCATATGAAAGTCCCCTTTTATATCGCCAACTTGCACAAGATCCGGGATCTCATGCTTGATCGCAACATCAACTTCACTCGTTCCTTCGCGTATTTCGGGGGGAATCCAATCAACACCTAGGAATTCATAAAAGTCTTTTTCAGAAGCAAATGTTCTTGAGCGCCCCGTCGTTCCTTTTTCGCTTTTGTCGCCAATTCCATATTCAGAAATTGAATACCCTTTTTTTAAAGCAAGTTCCCGCAATTTAATATTATGTGCTTTGCTGCCCGTGAAATACTGAATCATCGAGCCGTAAACACCCTTTTCAACTACTCGTAAATCAATTCGTCGCCCATTTGCTAAAATTATCGATGCCTTATTATCGCCTTGCGCCTCAATTTTTGCCGCCCCGGGAAATTTCACAAAATGCTCAATAACCGAACTAAAATGCTCCTCTGTAGCAATAGCAACTAAATCAATATCACCAATCGTACTTACCCAACGACGCAATGAACCCAATGCCTCAACTTCGCCCACATGAGGATGTTTTTTTATATATTCAATTACTTGCATAGCCAAATCATGAGCTACTGGAAGCGGCATGCGATCTGCGTTACCTTTTGATTTTTCATATAGCTCCACAGCTGCAATAATTTCTGATTGTGATTTTTCTCCAAACGACTCTAAAGGAGCAATTGCACCCTCTTTGGCCTTAGCAACAAGATCTTTAAAGATATCTTTCGAATCTTCAAGCTTCAAATTTGTGACTAATTTAAATGCTTTTTTCACTCCAAGTCCGGGAACCTGCATAAGTTCAAATATTGGAGCCGGAAGCTCATGCATAGTTTTAACTAAATATGAAGCGTCACCTTTCTCGAAAAATTCATTTAACCGCTCGCTCATAGATGATCCAATTCCCGAAATTTTAGTAAGTTCCTTATTTTCCCAAATATCAGCCAATTCCCTATTCAAGTTTTCAATAGCATCAGCTGCATTCTCGTATGCAATAATCCGAAATCGATTCGCACCTTTTAATTCATATACTGCAGCAACGGACCGTAGGATGTGGGCAATTTGTTTGTTGGAAGGACGCATTATTCTATTATACTGGAATAAAAAATGGTATAATTTAGCTACTGCGATTGTAGCTCTCCGCCAGCCGGCGGATGGTTAGAGCGTCCGATATCATCGGACAGTAGCAGAAAGCGATTGTAGCTCAGTTGGTTAGAGCGTCCGCCTGTCACGCGGAAGGTCGCCGGTTCGAGTCCGGTCAGTCGCGCAATCTCTGTATCACTTCGTTCCACTTCATCATATTGTATTTTGTCTTATAACAGATCTATAATGACAAAAATTAAAGAGTTGTAACTATGGCAAAAAAAATTACACCACGAGAAATTGCGATGAATAATTATCAATCGATTGTAGTTGGCCTTCTTGTTTTCCTAATTGGGTTGGGTGTTTCCTATAAACTGGTAACAAATCAACTAAATAAGGTAAAGCAGCAAGAAGCCGCTATGACCGAACAGCAGGAACAAAAAGTAACTCACACTGTAGTTGCTGGTGAAACACTATGGAGTATTGCGGAAAAAGAAATTGGGTCCGGATACAACGCGCCTGATATTGCAAAAGCGAACAATATAGCCGATCCCAACCAAATCGAAGTTGGAACAAAATTGACTATTCCAGAAGTCTCGCCTATTATGGAGCAACATGGAAGTGTATCGAGTATACGAACGACACAAGTTACGCTCAATGAGGCAAATTACACGATAAAAGATGGCGATACGTTGTGGGATATTTCAGTTCGAGCGTATGGCGACGGCTACCGGTGGCCTGAAATTGCAAAAACAAACAGACTGTCAAATCCTAATTTAATTTACGCAGGAGACCTACTAATATTACCAGGGAAATAGTCGTAAACTGGTATAATTGTGCTAACGCGGGATTAGTACAGTGGTAGTATGCATCCTTCCCAAGGATGAGATGCGAGTTCGATTCTCGTATCCCGCTCATGATGTCACAAATTTTCTCAGCAATCTCTTTGCGAATCGATGGGAGCATGAAGCTACCAGGCAATCAGTTGGAAAGCGATGAGATTACTCAGAATAGAAATGCCTTCCTTGAAAAACACTCCGTAAATCCACAGAGCGTTGTGGGTGCTGAATTGGAACATGGAAATAATATTAAAATTGTTTCTGCGGCTGATAAAGGACAAATCGTGCCTCACGTTGATGGGCTAATTACATCCGAAAAAGGCGTATATCTCTCTATTACAGTTGCTGATTGCTTGCCCATAACTCTATATGACTCGAAGAAGAGCATTCTGTGCTTATTACACGCCGGGTGGAGAGGATTGGAAAATAGAATTATTGACAAAGCCCTTACTACCCTCACAGAAACATACGGAGTAAACGCTGCCGAACTCCTTGTTGGTATCGGTCCGGCAATTGGCCCGTGTCATTATGAAGTAAGCAAAGATGTCGCTGAAAAATTCTCTCAATACTCTGATGTAGTCATCGAAAGAGATTCCAAAATATTTCTTGATCTGAAAAAAGTCGCTCAAAATCAATTGACAAATTTAGGAGTTCAAGCATTAAACATCGAAACTAGTGATGTTTGTACTTATTGCCAATCGGATATCTACTTCTCACATAGAAAAGATCAATCTGATCCTGTGCAAGCTATGATTGTAGTGGTTGGCATGAACTGAAGCAAATTTTTATTTTTATATGAGATAATTCTTTCATGAAAGAAGTCGTACGAGCTATAATTGTTAATGAAAACGGACAGGTATTAATGGGAGAACGAGTCAGAGGTCTAGATATTGGAGGATACTCACTTCTCGGTGGAAAAGCCGATATAGGAGAGCTACTGCCCGATGCAATTGAACGAGAAATCGGCGAAGAATTACCTGGAGTTAAATTTACTCCTATAAAGGAAGCTGCTGTTATGGAATATTCTATAGATCCAGACGATAAATGTAATGTTACATATTATTTCGGTACAGTTAATAACAAACCAACTTTAGATATGCCTGTCAAGACAGATGAAATTGGTGGATTAATTTTTGTTGGTCCTGAAGATATTGACAATGAAGGCATACCTTTCGCATTTGATCACCGTGATCGATTACGAGATTTTTTTAACAGCCCACTCTATTCTCAAATAAAAGATTATAACAAATAGCCTTTATTTGTTACCAAAACAGTGCCCAGATTGTTGCTGCTCCGGCCAAAAGCATGATTCCTGCAACAAACCACCCTATGAACGTAGTAAGTCTGTTGTTCTTGTAATCTCCCATAATTTTTTCGTTGCTACTAAGAAGAACAATAAAAACAATAATAAACGGTGCAATAAGGCCGTTTAACACAGCGGAATAAATAAGCGCTTTTATAGGGTCAATTCCTCCAAAATTCATTGCAAGTCCAATAAGCATAGAAATCATAATTGCTCCATAAAAGGCAGATGCTCGCTTGAGCTTTTTGTGCAGACCAAATTTCCAGCCAAAACTTTCAGAAATTGCGTACGAAGAGGATCCTGCGAGGATTGGTACAGCCAAAAGTCCGGTTCCCACAATTCCTAAGGTAAACAACAGATAGGCTGATTCCCCGGCCAGAGGACGAAGAGCTGCAGCAGCATCGGCAGCTGAGTCAATTGTTGTGATTCCATTGGCGAAGAGCGTTGCGGCGCACGTTGCAATAATAAAATACATTACCAAGTTTGAAATAAACATTCCCGACCATACATCGACACGCATATTGCGAATATCGCGCCGTGTAACAACTTGTCGATCACGTAAATTCACTTTGCCTTCTAGTATGCTCTCCTCAACTTCCTGACTTGTTTGCCAGAAAAAAAGATAAGGCGAAATAGTTGTGCCTAAAATAGCACAAATCAGGATAATTTGCTCGCGATTAAACACGATAGAAGGAAATACGGTATTCTTGAAAAGATCGACTAAAGGAAGCCCTACTAAAAAACCTGAAATTACGTAAGAAACTAAAATAAGCGCCAAATATTTCAAATACTTTGCATACTTTTCATATGTGCTATAAATTTGTAAGGCTAAACTAATTACCGTGAAGAATATAATGAGCACTACGAATGACATGTTCGGGAACAGTAATTGACTGGCTTTTGCCATGGCTCCTAAATTAGCTCCGATATTTACTGTATTTGCGATGAATAAAAGAAGCGTAATAAGGTATAAGACTTTTCGTGGGTAGTACTTACGAATATTTCCTGCGAGTCCGCGGCCAGAAACCATACCTAAGCGAGCACACATTTCTTGAATAATTGCCATTAACGGAAACGTAAATCCGGCAAGCCACAGCAATCCAAGACCGTACTGCGCTCCTGTCTGGGAGTATGTGGCAATTCCCGAAGGATCATCATCAGCGGCTCCGGTAGTTAACCCCGGTCCTAAGTTCTTCCAAAATTTATTGGCACTTTTAAATGGACGCTGGCCACCTACTTTTTGCGCAAACTGTTTGGAAGCTTGCACCGTGCTATCTAATACTTGAGCCGGAGCGCTCACCATTTTTTCCAAATTATCCGGATTCATACAATCATAGTACGGTACATTTGAGATTAAATGCAAGTAGATTCGAACCATGTTATAATTTACTCGGAGTTGCCAACGTAGCTCAGTTGGTAGAGCAATGCTTTCGTAAAGCAGAGGTCGTGGGTTCAACTCCCACCGTTGGCTCTGTTACCTATGACAGAAATTAGACCCATGCGCACAAAAAAGAAAAATCAACTGCTGACGGTGATAGTTTTTGCAGTGTTGTTGGTAATTTTCTTTGCAACTGTTGGTTTTAAGTTACTCATTAATACTTCCCTCTTTATTGCTAATATGACGAGCGGATCTCGGGGAAATTCACAAGCGAACCAGCAAGATTTTGTGTTGGCTCCTGAATTATTGTCTTTGCCCGATGCAACAAACTCCGCAACACTGGCGATTCATGGAACAGCTTCAGATGGTTCGGAACTTGCAATTATTGTAAATGGAGAGAACCAAAAAGAGTTAACCGTCGATGGTGATACGTTTGATACTAATATTTTATTACAGAAAGGCTTGAATGAGATACTGGTCGAAATGCGTATTAAAAAGCAGA
The DNA here is from genome assembly GCA_964422025.1 of uncultured Gammaproteobacteria bacterium. Classification (GTDB taxonomy): domain Bacteria; phylum Patescibacteriota; class Microgenomatia; order UBA1406; family HO2-37-13b; genus 2-01-FULL-39-24. The sequence continues at coordinate 97,329 of CAYQYZ010000001.1, read as the reverse complement.
ATATTTTTAAAAAATCCGACATGTACTCTGTGCTGTATCAGAACGAAAAGCCCAACCTCGTGATTGATTCTCCCACGAGTGGCTCTCGAACCAATCAAACGGAAATCACCGTGTCGGGGACAACAGATGCGGATGTTTCGGTACGTGTGAATGGATCGCCTACGATTACAAATGCAGAAGGAAAGTTTTCTGCTTCCGTACGAATTCGCGAAGGTGAGAATAAAATTACAATAACTGCTACAAACCGTGCTGGAACAGTTAAAACTCAAGAACTAACGGTTATCTTCGAGAGCAATTAAAACGAGATATACTGCTAAGACTACATTTAACAAGAACACATTCTCCACAAAAGATGTTGCTACCATGAGAACTGTTAGCGTTTTTCCGAGTAGCGAACTATAGCGATACAAACTCCACAATAGATATAAGAACGCGCCCAACCCTTCCAATCCCGCAGTTGCAAGAATGGTGACAAATGATGAGCTGTATGCTGAATCACTATGATCACGCGCAGTGTTTGCTCCTTTTACTGACGGAATATGGTTGAACCCAACTCCTAAAAGCGGATTTTGCTGCCACACTTTAATTCCTTGCTGTATATCAGCCAATCTCGAGTTTATTGAGAACGTTCGTTGCAGATTAGTACTCTCCCCGGGCACTTGAGGCAGGAAAGGGATACATAAAAGGAAAAGTACAATTAAAGTCGAAACGAATTTCACTCTATACTTTCTGAGAAAGAGATACATGAGTCCAATGATGAATCCGATATATGTAATGCGGGAGTAGGTGAGGAGAATGAGAATAAAAAGAGAAATTAGTGCAAGTGTCCAGGCGGAGATCCTTCGCCCCCAATCGAGGGACTCAGGATGACGGAGGACAATGTATAAGAACAAAAGACTAAGAATAATTCCCGCTGAAGTGGCGTCCAGAAATGTGCCAACGACTCGTGCAACATGTGGATCCCACCCTCGGGATGCTAGAAATTGAATATTCGGTACGAAAACATATTGTATTAGTGAAAAAGTAATAGTCGCAAAAGTAAATAGCTGCAGTCCCCGCTCCAAAACAAACTTTTTGACAGATAAAACGGCAATGAAAAATAAACCATATAAAATTATCCGTACCAAGTATGCAAAGGCAACAAAATTCTCGCTCACCGAGTGAATCGGTAGGCTCACCAAGAACGAGATACCTAAAGTTCCAAGGAATATTCCAAAAGCCTTTACAATATTATTTGTTAAATGCGACCGAATATCCTTCCTCTTCCCGAGTAGAAAGAGTCCAACCACCAGCATCATCACAATCTCATAAGAGAGAAATGCGACAGAAGAGAATAATTCAATGCGTGCAAGTTGCCCAAACGATAGAAGAATAAAAAATGCCGGAAGCAAAAATTTCATTACTGTTTTAAGTACAATTTAGACCTAACTAAAAATGAATGAAAGCTCATCATAAAGCTATATACGAATCCGGCAGGACCATCAAGAAAACCCAATTTTAGTAAATATGTGTACCAAAATTTACCAAAAGGGTACATTATTATTTGGAAAACGTTCGTGCGAACTCCTTTACCCTTTAGCTCCTGCGAACGAAGTGTGGAGTAATTATTGATCGACTCTAAAAATGCTGCAATTGTCTGATGAGGATAATGATTAATAAAGCCGCTCAAAACTCCTGTGGTCACCTGACTTTTAAATACCTCATGCACCTTTCCCACCCATTTCCCACTCCCCTTTTTTACTAATCGAATAATTCCTTCATTTCGTGCTGAATTTGTTTCTCCATATTTCAATTCAGTTCCCCAAAAAAAATCTCGACGAGGAATAGAAAATGCACCAATTTTGGTTTGATTTAGGTCTAATTTGCCAATATTCTCAGCAAGTTCCTTGGATACTTCCTCATCGCTATCGATAAAAAGTATCCATTCATATTCAGCCTTCTCCATTCCTTCATTTCGAGCCTGAGCAAAATCATCACTGACAGGAATATGTATAACTTCATCGGCGAACGAAAGTGAATCGGAAGTTCTTTTTGAAATCGAATCTTGATTAGGAGCAAGAATAACAACAGATATCATGCACTTATTCTACAATATTTTTAGTTCATTCCCGTGTAGTACTGCACTTTTGCTTTTCCTTTTTGTAATTGATACCAATTTAAGAATGCTTGTCGAAGTTTTGCTCGATAAATAGTGTCTTTAATTGAAAGTAGCTGACTTCTTAAAATTGCATTTTTCCCTCGAACAATTTTATTTCGAACAAAATAATCGCTTATTTCTTTATCAGAAACAGTGATTTGTTTTTTTAACAATTTTTCTACGCCCAACTGTGTTCGTAATTCATTTTTAAACTGGGGCAGTGTTTGTCGGGTGCTGACCAAGAGTTGTTCAAATGTGGTTTTTTGCAGTACTAAATCTTTTCGCATGGAAGCGATTTTAGCATCAATTTCTTTGTCAGTAACTTCTATCTTATTCTCATCAAGCGACTGTGCAATAAGTCGTTCTGCAATCATTGCTTCAAGCACTCCTTGACCATTAGTTACTGCGAGTTTTCGTAAGAATGTTCCACGACTAATAAATTCCCCATTTACTTGGGCAACAGGAAGAGCATTGTGAATAAAAAAGCCGAGAATAAAACTAAGAAGGGCTGTTGCAAAAAATGCAATTACAAGGATTTGTTTTGCTGTTAGGCGCTTAAGTCGGTTCATGGGACCGTATTATAGCACTACCCAGCGACTTTGACAAGTTCGTGTTGTGCAAATATGTTATTGACTTCACTTTTTAGATTTGAAAGAATGAATATGGAACGTATGGATTTTGAAGGTAGTCGGGTGAATTCCAGCGAGTTCAAACTGTTGTCCTTGCTACCTTCAAAATCCTCTGCGACATCTTCTCGTAGTACCACGACTTCAATCGATCCCACAGAGCCCACGTAACAAAGCCATACATTGCAAGCGTATTTAACAAAGCAACAATGTTTAAGTTCATGGGAGCATTATTCGATACAACTCCTGCAATTAAACATATTGCGGTTGCTGTTCCAAAGAGTGTATGGGGAAAGAATAAATTCAAATCAATCTTTTGTATTTGGGCATTACCTTTGGGAGTCACTTCGTAGCCCAGACGTTTTCCTGCAAATACACTCAAGAAAGCCATAAAGTACACAGGCCACGCAGCCAGACTTAGTAATTTGCCTTTTAGAAGTAGTCCCCGCTCCTCGCTCGGGTTAATGTTGTATCTCTGAAGCCACAGAGAAATTACTTGCTGCCATATTAGGACAGGCAATAAAAAGGCAAGAAGCGGTTTTATAGGCATGAGGGTAGCATTAATACCAAATAAAAAGAACAAAACCAGTAATAAAATACCGATTGCCTGTGCGATTCCATCGAAATAGTATTGCTGAAGTAGAAAATAATTAACCGCGTGTTTTAATTTCATTCGTGGGAAAATCCGAGGACTTTCGGTTAAGAGTATGTGAATAAGACCGTACGCCCATCGCATTTGTTAACCAAAGTACGCGCTCCAGGTAGCAGGTCCCTCGCCAATTGCCAGCACTTCTGGAACATACACACTTTTCCATCTATTAGAGTAAAATCGCATTCCGGTTAAATGATCTTCAACAATATGACCTGAATATCCTCCGATATGAGAATGTGCCGCAACCCGTACTACGTGATTTGCTCCAATAAAAAGAACCATGTCGAGTCCAAACAATCCTCGCTGAGTAGTTCCATAGAAACTAAACGCTTGTTCTGCCGCAGCGCGTGCAATCCATGATTCATCTTGATTTCCATAAATCTGAGGAGTCCCAACAAATCCAACTGAAGGATCGCTAAAAAATCCAAGTGTTTTAGTTAAGAAATTCTTCTTTGGAACAAAGTCGACGTCAAGTTGCGCGATAAAGTCATATTTTTTAGCATATTGGTGACACCAGGAATTGTAATTCCCTGCCTTTGTTTTTGCTCGATATTTTCCTTCCTTAGTATTGTAGTGTTCCCTACCCTTACGGGAATAGTGAATTACGCCATATTTTTTGCAAATACCCTGTGCAATTTCATCATTTCCTTCGTCAAGTAACCACGTTTCATGCGGATAATCGCAATTAACCATGGCTTTAAGTGTTTTGTCGAGAACGTCGTACGGCTCTTTTCCGGGAACAAATGCAGTCAAGAAGGCGACCTTGTGTCCGGGCTGAGCATGCATGTATTTACTGTCTCGCATAAAGAGAGATACGATCCACACAAAGAGTTCATTTAGAATTTGGTGCCACACAACGTACGTTAGGAGCGCGTAGATAAAAATATCAATTGCTCTCCCAAAAGTGTTATGTGGGAAGTTGCGCGGAACATTTGCTGGATCAAACCAAAAAAAACCAAAAAGTAGTGTAAGTAACATGCCAAAACTTACAAGGAGTACAAGGGCTGTTTGCTCAATAGTAGAGAGTGTTTTAATTTTTACAATCGGATTCGATATATTCATATGATTTTTGTTAATAACTAATTTCAAGAAGCTTGCATGTTCCGCTTAGAACGCACGAATCGTTAGGAGACATAATAAGACAATCATCTTTGTGCAAAAGAGTTGAATCAACAGTAACTTTTCCTGCTAACACGTAATATACCCTATTCCCTTTTGTCCCAATCGACTCAATACTCTCTGCAGATTCAATGACACGAACAGAAATCGGACACTTTGAATCTTCCACCAATATAGATGCGTGTTGTGTTTCAGATAATTTCCTTAACTGACCCTCATCCTTTCTGATAATCGTATACATATATATAAGTGGAGCATTGTACCAGGTGATAAGATAAAGTCAAATTTCGGAGCTTTCTGACACGCATTGATGTATTAAATAACGCATACAGATACTTATAGCCTTTAAATGCGTAATAATATAGGACTTATATAGATATGCCCCCAATGAGCTACAAAGAGGCAAATAGACTATCTTGACATGAAATTTCTGTATGTATACAATGACGATCGTACATTAAATCGCATAAAGTACTGATACTATATCACCAGTTAAAGCGATGATTATTAGTTTTACAAAACAACCATGACAAAAGCGGGAACAAAGATTGCGAGCATTTTACTTTCATTTAATATTTTTGTTTTTTCATTAGTCAATCTTCCGCTTGTTGCGTACGCCGAGGAATTACCAAATCGCGACGAAATTCGAAATCAAGTTCTTCAAGAAGCTCATTCTCAATCTACGCAACCTTCCCCTGTCGTAGAATCAACTCCAGAACCTGAAGCAGCCGCTCAAACAGATGTTACTAACACTGGTGATGACACCACTGTAAATAACTCTGCCGCCACTACAGATACTACCGAAATCAACAATGATAATTACACAGAAGTTGATCAATCAGTCGATGCAGAGGCTAATACCGGATACAACCAAGCAAATGGAAACATTTCAGTCAACGGTGGTGGCGCAGGAGTAATTCAAACAGGCGATGCAACAGTAAATGTAGTTGCTGGCGTAAATGCTGGAAATAATACGAATGTTATTAATGGCACTGGTGGTGAAGCAAGTTCAGGATCAGATGTTGTTAATAGTGGTGATGGACTGACAGTTAATTCAAATGCTTCTGCAACAACATACAAGATTGTTCGAAACAGAAATACTACCATTATTAATCAGGCAACAAATGCAAGCGCGAACACGGGAAACAATGAAGCTACTGGCAACATAGCCGTAAATGGTGGACCTGCAGGAGTAATCGTAACCGGAAACGCATCGACAAACGTAAGCTACCTGGTTACTGCTAACGGCAATATGACAATCATTGGTGGCACGGGCGAAAGCGGTCTTGAAGGCGCATCAATCATATTAACCAACAGTGGAAGAACTTCACGATTCAACAATAGTAGCAATTCTGCTCACTACACCACTGTCACGAATGAAAACAGAGCCCTTATTTCACAATCATGTGGACGACCTATCGGCGAGCAAGAAGTTCGAGTTGACATGACGGCATGTAGCTCAAATACTGGCTACAATCATGCTGATGGACAAATTAATCGCAGTGGAGACGCAGGTGTAATTAAAACTGGCGACGCAGCAGTAAATGTAGTCATGAATGCAAGTGCAAATAATAACGAAACACATGTCGGTGGGAACAATGGTGCAGCGGGCGCAAGTGCCGATGTACTTAATACTGGCGACGGTGTAGAAGTTAATAACAGTGCAAATAACACTTCAGGCGTTACGGTAAACAATAATAACTATGCTGATGTTGATCAATCAGTCAATGCACGAGCAAATACAGGGTACAACACAGCAAATGGAAACATTTCATTCGGCGGAGTTGCTGGATGGATCCAAACAGGAAACGCCACAGTAAACGTAATCATGAATGCCGATGTAAACAACAATACAACCGTTGCTGACAGCTCAGCAGGCATGAATTCAAATGCAAGTAATGGATCAAGTGTAGTAAATACAGGCGATGACGTTACTATCAATTCAAGCGCTAATAATTCAACCACTATTGAAGTAATCAATCAAAATGTACTCAACTTAAGCCAACGAGTAAACTCATATACTAATACGGGTAACAATGAAGCTGATGGAAATATTGGAAGCGTTGCAGGAGTAATCATAACTGGCGATGCCACATCAACAACAAGCATGGATGTACATGCAAACAACAATTGCACACGGATTAATTCAAATGATCCATGCCCAAGCAATGCACCTGAAAACAATCCGCCAACTGGCGGACCACAACCAACAAATGCACCAATTGGCGGAGGTCAAGTAGCCGGAGCAACAAACAATAACAATGGCGGATCATCAAGCAGTTCATCGAGCTCAAGCCCAACAACGGCTGGAGCAGTATTAGGAGCAATGTTACCAGCAACGGGTCCTGAAGCAGGAATGATGGTGCTTGCATTAAGCATCGGTGGAATACTAGCAGGTAATAAATTACGAAAATTCGAGAACTAAGGTTCTCACTTAATTAGCAGTTAATCATTAACATAATCAACACGAATAGGGGGTGAAACATACATGATGAAAAAAACAATCGCATCTTTAGCTTCCGCAGCATTGGTTTTATCAAACGTAGTAGTTGTCGCAGCTGCTGACAACGCTACCGTCGTTACCAATACCGGAACTGATGCAACTATAAATAGCTCAGCTAACAACACAACTGTTGTCGGAGTAACTAACGTTAATACCGCAACCGTCGTACAAACTGATGTATCTAACAACAACACTGGAAACAATGTTCAAGAAGGAAACATTAGCTTATGTTGTTCAACTGGAGCAGGAATTGTCACAGGCAATGCTGGATCAGTTTCAAACATGAATACTGATGTAAACAGCAATTCAACGGCAGTTGTTCTTCCTTCAAACGGAGGATCAAACAACTACGCTGATGTTGCCAACACCGGAGCAAATTTTACCGGAAATTTGAGCGCTAACTCTACAACAGTAGTCGGCGTCACAAATGTTAATAATTTGAATGTTGCTCAAACCAACGTTTCAAACAATAACACTGGTAATAACGTCTCTTCGTCAAACATTGGAAACAATGGTATTTTGACAGGTGGAGCAGTTTCTGTAAGCAACATGAATGTTGAAGGAAATCAAAACGAAACTCAAGTTTTGGGTCTTGCTGGAACACCTTGTAACACCTGCACTGGTAATAATAATCTTGTTACCAACACAGGTTCTAAGTTCACATTGAATTCAAGCACCAACCAAACTGATGTTTTGACTGTTTTCAATCAAAACAACATGTTCGTCGCACAAACAGTACTTGCTGCAAACAATACTGGTAACAACGTTTCTGATGCAAACATCGGAACTGGAGTTATCATGACTGGAAATGCTGCATCACTTGCTAATTTCGACGTAAACGGAAATAGCAATGTAACTGGAGTGGGACTTAACTTACCAATGGGTAGTAACTTAGCTGACGTATTGAACACTGGTGCTAGTGCAACACTTAATTTAAGTGCTAACAACACCACCGTCGCTACTGCCTTAAACGCAAACAGCTACTTAGGATTTCAAACCTCTTTTGCTTCAAACACAAGTGGTGGAAATGCTCAAACTAGCAATGTTGGCGGATTTGGTACATTCACCGGACATGCCGGTGCGGGAAGCAATTTCATGGCTGGAGGAAACCATAACACAACCGTAATGGGTGGTGCTTGGAATCTTCTTGCTTTGTTGGCTTGGCTTTAATCCAAGAGTGATCATTCTTAGATCAACAGGGAATTAAAGCGCTTTTAATAAAATCCCCCGCTACTCAGCTCGAAAGAGAAATGAGGGCGGGGGATTCCCGTATACACTACTCTTTTCACCACTGCTATCGGTTGAATTTCTAAACGCAATCATTTATAATACGGGCTTACATGATAACCCGTATGGCAACTTCAATTATCGTCAGAAAAATTGTATCGGTCTTATTAGTTTTTTCACTATTCATTAATGCCAGCTTCCCTATTTTTGCTGATGAAGCAATTGAACTTTTACCAACTCCTACTCCAACTGATCAAGCAGGAACAGATGAGCAAATAACAATCGAAACAACTGCGACCGATTCCGCAACGCTGATCATTTCCCCGGAAGAATCATCGTACACAACAAACACAGGTAATAATGTAGAAATAATTACCTCAGAAACTGACACGCTTGAAACATCGATTGAAAATACAAATGACGCCACGATTGATCGAACTGTAGACAATTCAAATATAACTGGTGAAAACACGCTTACTGATAACATCGCGCTAAATGGAGGAACAAACTCTATAACAACGGGTGACGCGGAAACGATTCAAAATATCTCTACTGTAGTGAATACAAACGTGGTCGCCCAAAGTGCCGCAATCGTTATTAAAGACGTATTTGAAGATAGCACTGAGGATATTAACCTCTCTTCAATTGCACCCTGTTTTGCACCTGGCACAATAATCACTCCAGAATCATTTGATATTGAGAATACCGGCAATAATGTAAAACTCGTTGATTCCCAAACAGTCGATTCCGAACTTGTTATTCGAAATAACAATACCGCCGATATTCAAAACGATATTACACTGACTTCAAACACCGGAGACAATTCGGCTATTAATAATATCTCATCAGGTACATCAGTCAGCACGGGTGACGCATATACGTCACTTAACCTTTTCACCATGGCAAATACAAACCTAGTGGGAAATTGCTACTTTTATGGAGTTATTAACTTGTTCGGTAGTCAGAATGGCGACATTATTTTACCCTACGAGTTGGATGTTTTACATAATAGCCTCACTCCTCTAGCCTTCGGATCACAGGTTACTAATACAGGTGACAACACAGAAGTAAATCAGTCGACGAATACTGAAAATGAAACGATTATTAAGAATACTAATAACGCCTCTGTTAATGAGAGTATAGCTAGTACGAATACTACGGGAGACAATTCTCTTAATGATACGATTAATTTTAATACCATCGGCTCGATCGTTACCGGCGACGCTAATAGCAGCCATAATGTAGTCGATATCATCAATTCAAATTACGTTGCAAATAATTTCTTTGTACTGCTTATTAATCGCTATGGCACCTGGAACGGGCAAGTCATTGGTTTGGATAGTTCTTATATGCTGGTTCCCCAAGCAGGAAATCCCACCGCTCCAAACTTGTACTCTACCCTTATTACCAATACGGGAGACTCAGTGCAAAATACTTCAAATCAATCGAGCAAAACCACAGTAGTTGTGGAAAATACTAATAACTTATCTGTCGACAACAACATCAACTTACTCTCAAACACCGGTGGCAATGAGGCCGGACGCTTTAATGCTTCAATAAATACGGGAGACGCACAGACTAAGGCAAACATTGTAACCATGGGAAATACAAATATTACCGGTGACAACTGGTTTTTTGCTGTTATTAATATCTTCGATGATTTTATTGGAAATATTATCTTCCCTCGACCAGAGTTGGTTGTTTCCAAAATGGTTGATCAACCAAGTCATAATGCCGGAGATAACTTTGCTTATACCATCGCATACGGAAATTTTGGAAATACATTTACCGATAATGTAAAAATAGTCGATTCCCTGCCGGCACAATTAACTCTCCTTGGGACCTCAAGTGGAGCTACCATATCAGGAAATACTGTTACCTGGAATATGGGACGCCTTGAACCCGGTCAAACTGGCGTGGTGTCTGTGCTTGTGCGGACTGATAGCGCCCTTGAGCAATCTGATTTAGCGAATACCGCAAGTATTAGCAGCTCCCGAACAGAAGTCAATTACGACAATAATAATTCGACTGCAATGGTACGAATATTTAAACGCGGAACTAATAATGCCCCTTCAAACAGCCAAACGAATAATAGCTCATCAAATTCAACTACAGCAAACTTAAACACATCAGTAAGCCCATTGGGTGGCACGATTCTTCCAACAGCAGCCTCAACTACTGTGAGAGCGCACGGAGGAGTTATTGGAACAGTTCAAGGAGTGGAAAAGACTGTTGCAAAAGCTAAAAGTGATTCTAAGCCTAACTTAGCGGAGTGCGATGAAAAGTGCCAAAACGAACATGCAGCGAATAATTATCCTGTCGTGACAATTTTAGGACTCGTAGCTCTCGGATTAATTATTCTTCGCAGAAGATATTTCCTCGCTTAACTTTGGTACGCGCACGTGGATTTGAACCACGGACCCCTTCAATGTGAATGAAGTGCTCTACCACTGAGCTATGCGCGCTGTGAACATATTATACCTTGTTTTTTATGAACGACTCTTCTAAAATATACGTATGCAACTAGTCAAACGGCTGATCGATTTTGTCATGGATATTCTGGAAACAGTGGTTTTTGTAGGTTCATTGTTTATTGTTTTTTACCTATTTATCGTTGCTCCTAACCAAGTACAAGGGGCTTCTATGGAGAAAACGTTTCAAACACACGACTACATTCTTACCAGTAAAGTATCGTACAGACTTGATAAACCACAAACGGGCGATGTTATTGTGTTTGCATCACTTGGCAACAGTGAAATTGATTTTGTTAAGCGTATTATTGGTGTGCCCGGTGATCGCATTAAAGTCCAAAACGAGCGTGTGTATCGCAATGGAGCACTACTTGATGAACCGTACATAAGTGAGCCCACCATGACGTTTCAGACGGGGTTTCTGACCGAAGGTGAAGAAGTAACAGTTCCTGAAGACTATTTGTTTGTTTTAGGCGACAATCGAACACATTCTTCTGATTCACGAGAATTCGGATTTATTCCCCAGGCTAATGTAATTGGTAAGGTAATTTACCGCTATTTCCCTGTTTCAAATATGGGACGCGTTACGAATCCTTTTCTAAATGGTTCTTAATCTTTTCGAAGACTCCGCTCGTTTGATCCAATGATCCGTTGAATGAAATAATAATTTCGCCCTTGCGTCGGGTTTGGATTGTTGAGACGTCAATAGAAGGAGCGATAGATGCAATTGTTTTCTCTAGTTGGGTAAACCATTCTTTGGAAAGTTTATTCCCGGTGATTTTTTTTCCAGAAGTTAATTCAAAGACACGGCGCTCGGTTTGAGAAGCTGAAAGGTTTTGAGTGAGAATTTCTTCGTATACAAATGCCATCTCTTCTTGGGTTGCCAAGCGTGAGAGAATAAAAAGGTGGCTCAGAGAAACTGTTTTATCGTAATAGCCGTTGATAATGAGAAGTGGGAGTTTTTTAAGACGGCGTAGGTGACTTACGTATGATGACGACATATCAAGCTTGTTTGCAATTTGCACCACGCGAATTCCGGCATTTACTGCTTTATCGATAAGTTCTGCCTGCACAATAGGATCAGGTTGTTCGTGAATTGTTTTAAGGATTTCTTCAACATTTACTCGCATTTATTTATTATACATAAATACTTTCAAAGTATAAGGCGCGAGATATCTGATTCGAGACCATTTGAGACTGCTACTTTGATTGTGTATAAAATTGAGGCGGGCTCACTATGGTTGAGAATCATGATATCGAGCGGACTATATTATAGAGCTATTATTTTGAAGCAACCGCGACGTATTTCTTTCCAGCGCGTTTTTTGAAGACAACATTTCCATCGGCAATCGCATAAGCAGTAAAATCTTTTCCAAGTTTTACATTCTCACCAGCAGAAAATTTCATGCCTCGTTGACGAACAATTACATTTCCAACCGAAACCTTTTCACCACCATACAATTTAACCCCAAGACGCTTGGAAATACTATCTCTATTGCCTTTTGCCGCCTTCTGTGATTTTGTATGTGCCATGGTTTATTTTAGAATGAATCGACTTTTAATTCAGTAAGTTGAGCTCGAAATCCTCGTGTTTTTCGGTATCGTGTTTTTGCTTTGAATCGTGCTACTCGGATTTTATCGCCTTTTAAATTTTGGACGACTGATGCTTTTGCTTTAGTTTTCAAGAAGGGTGTTCCTAAATCGACTGTTAGCTTTTCATTATCAAGAAGGGCCAATAAATCAAGTTCAACCGACTTTCCGGCTTCTACGTTTAAATTGTCGACAATAATAGTTTCGCCCGCAGCGACCACGTATTGTTTTCCACCAGTTTTTACAACAGCAAGTTTCATGTAGTAATTATAATCGATTCACCGCCTGATCGCAACTGTAGTTTGAGCCGCTCTTACAGAGCCAAACCTATAAGGATCATTGTCGATACAATTGATGAGCCTCCATACGATACAAATGGAAGCGCAATTCCGGTGACGGGGAAAATTCCCATGTTCATACCTACGTTAATAATGACAGAAATGGTAATGAACAGAATAACGCCGACAGTATATAAATAGTAGAAATACTCTTTTTTTCGCTCGCGTACAACCAACAAGAGTCGATAAAGAAGGACGCAATACAGACCAATAATTGCAGCTCCTCCTATAAATCCAAATTGCTCTACAAGCGATGCAAATGCAAAGTCGGTGTGGTTTTCAGGTAGAAACAAAAAACGTGATTGCGTTCCTAAGCCAAGACCCTTTCCAACCAGTCCCCCTGAACCTACGGTAATGACTGATTGAATTACATTATATGCAACGCCGGAAATATCATGACTTGGGTCAATGAAGCTAAATACACGTTGTTTTTGATAGGGTTTTAGCGTGCTCCACAAGAGTGGACTCGAAACTATAAAAAATAGCGCTCCAGAGACGAAATAAACTAATGAGAGTCCGGCAAAAAAGATCATACCAACAAATACTCCGAGGTAAAGAAGTGCGCTTCCCAAATCGGGTTGTTTTAAAATAATCAAGAAAATGATAAAAAACAAAGACCCTGCTTTTAAAAGCGTAGAAGTTGACAAGCTTTTTTTAGCAAATAAATCAGCCATGAATATTACAAAAAACGGCTTCATGAATTCGGATGGCTGAAAGTTAAATACAACTAAGTCTATCCATCGACGAGAACCTCGAATCACGTCTCCGGTAATATACGTCGCAATGAGGAGAACTATAAAGACGACATACATCATCCACGCATTTATACGCAAAATATCGATTCCGACTCGATTCATAACAAAAAATGCAATAAAGCCAGCAATAATAAACATAAGTTGACTTACGAAGAACGTCTGAGAGATTCCAAATAAGTTAAAAAGCGAGAAAGTACACAGGCCAATGATGGACAGAATAATAAGAATATCGGGCTTTTTTTTCATGAACTAAACTTTGGCGACTAGTAGTTTTTCTCCGGTTTCGATTGAAGTGGCAAGTACTTTCTTTGCAATTAAATCTTCAAATTTCTTAGGAAATTCAGGAAGAACTAAAGTAATTTTATCACCAGGAAGTAAGCCAAGTGTTTTTCGCTCTTGTTGAATGGTTCGAATAAGATCGCGCACGGCTTCTTCATCATCAAGTTCTTGTTGAGAAACTACGACAGGAATTTTTGGATAATTGAAATCTCCAACAGTGATGTTTTTTATGTTCAATTCATCTAGAACAACATCCCAAATTGCATCGGGAATACTCTCCACATCTGCGCGAGCTTCCAAAACGATATTCAAGAGCGGCTTTCGAACTTTAAGGGCGTTTTTCTTACGGAACGCATGGCCTTCCTCAACAAGTGAACGAGCCAATGTCATGCTCTTCTCGAGTCCTTTGTTGATATATTGAGCATTCTGGTCGGGCCAATCCTGCAAATGCACCGATTCATCGGTCGTCAATCGCTTGTACAAAAATTCTGCCGTAAACGGAATTACCGGTGCAACTAGTTTGGCAAAATTCGTCAATACATAATACGTCGTTTCATAAAACGCTTCCCCTACTCGGTCGCGGCTTCGACGAATGTACCATTTGGACCAATCATCAACGAACTCTCTCAATGCGGTTATTGCCGTTGCAGTGTCATATGCATTTAACGAGTCTGTCATTATTTTTTCTAAGCTCCCGAGCCGTGAAAGAATCCATGAATCAAGAATATGCAATTCCTGAGAATCAAGTGGCTTGCCCGACGGAGTCCAATTCGTGGTATTTGCATACATTGCAAAAAAACTGTAAATATTGATTATTGGAAGGAGCGTTGCTCGAATTTGATTTTTATACTCTTCTTCGGAAATGACAATATCTTCACCTCGCATAACCGGAGAAGCCATAAAGTATAATCGTAGCGCATCTCCTCCATATTTTTGCAGCATTTCTTTGGGGTCAGGATAATTTCCAAAATTTTTACTCATTTTTCGTCCATCGGTTCCTAGAATAACTCCATTCACAACAACGTTCTTAAATGCATTTGTTTCAAACAATGAATTTGAAATAACATGTAAAACATAAAACCACGCTCTAATTTGGCCAGTATATTCAACAATGAAATCGGGTGGAAAGAATTTTGCTAAGTCAGTTTCTTGTCCGAATGGATAATGGCGTTCGCCGTAGGGAGCACTTCCGGCTTCGATCCAACTATCAAGAACTTCCGAAACTCGATGAGCACTCTCATCGCATTCCGCGCACTTTACCACAACTTCATCAATAACAGGCTTATGAAGATCCGTGACTTTTGTCCCTGACCGTTCTTCAAGCTCTGCAATCGAGCCAGGTACAAACCGATGATTATTTTTACATTCCCACACCGGAACTGGCGAACCAAAATAGCGACTTCGTGAAATACACCAATCGGGTGCGGCTTGCAGGCTCTTTTCAAAACGGCCGTGTTTAAAATGTTCTGGAAACCAGTTTACCGATTCATTTGTCTCGAGAAGTTGACTTTTTAGACTTTGAATATTTACATACCATGCATTCTGAGGAGCGTAAATTAAGCGAGTATGACAACGCCAACAGGTGGGAACGGTATGCTCATACGGATCCGTTGCATACACGAGTCCTCGACCCTCAAGATCCTTATCAATCTCCTCATTCACATCTAAATAATACTTCCCTGCCCATTGAGGGACAGTTTCAATGAATTTTCCTTCGTCGTCTAAATGAAGTGCGACTTGAATATTAAATTCTTTCATGGCGGCCATGTCATCTTCTCCGTACGCCGCAAGTGTAACGATTCCTGTTCCATCGCCTTCGGTTACAAAATCTGCTCCTACCACTTCAAATAATCGTTTCCCATCTTCACGGCCAAAGAAATCATAGTGACCTTCAAATTTTTTATCAATTAATGTATCACCCGTAAATTTTTCCACTACCGTGTACTCTCCCTTAATCATTCCCAACGTGGAGGATGCCAAAATGTATGTTTCATTATTCTGCGAAACTTTTGAGTATTCAAGTTTTGGATTGACTGCAAGAGCTGTTGTTACAAGCTTTGTCCACGGAGTCGTCGACCAAGCGAGGAGATACGCGTCTTCATCGACAAGCTTATATTTATACACTGTTCCCGGTTCAGTAACTGTTTGATAATTATCTCCATCCATGGCAACTTCAAAGTTTGAAATTGGAGTGGAACAATGAGGGCAATAGAGCGATACTCGCAAACCTTTATAAATCAAATCCTTTTCATACATTTGTTTAAACACCCACATAACGCTCTCCATATACGGTAGATCCATTGTTTTATAGGCGTGTTTAAAATCTACCCAACGAGCCACGTGGTCGATGTACCATTCCCATTCGCTCGAAACGTCACTAACATACAGCTTGCATTCATCAATGAATTTTTTTACCCCAATTTTTTCTTCAATGTCTTTTTTTCTTTTAATACCTAATTTATTCTCAACTTTGTTCTCCGCAGGTAATCCATGACAATCCCAGCCCCATACCCGACGAACTCTATATCCTTTCATCGTCCAAAATCGTGGAAAAAGATCTTTGGCAATACTTGGCAAAAGTGTTCCGTAATGAGGAAGACCAGTTATGAACGGAGGTCCATCAAGAAAGTTCCACAATTTATCAGTTGGTCGATTTTCAACGGATTTCTCAAACGTATTGTTTTCTTTCCAAAACGAAAGAATTTCCTCTTCCATTTCTGGAATATTTAAATTCGGCTGTGCAGGTTTAAACATGAGAGTAATTATAGCAAATTGGGAGCGACTAAGAGTGAGAAAAGGGGGAAGTCATTCGAATAATCAAGAATAAGTTACATTCCATGACGTTTAGCGTAAGATGCAGCACTTCCTTTGGTTTTGCTTACAGGATAGTTTTTTTCATTCTTTTTTATCTTTTGAGTAAGAGCTTCAACTATATCTATATCTAGATCGTGACTCATAAGCAGTACGCAAAACAATACGTCAGATAATTCTTCGCCAATTGCATTTTTATTTTTAATGACATGCTTCTCGATTTCATCCTGGTTTTTCCACAAAAAATGCTCTGCAACCTCACCTGCTTCTAACATGAGTGATGTTGACACATCTTTTGGTGAATGAAACTGCTTCCAATCGCGGGCATCTCGGTACTCGATTACTCGTTTTGTTAGCTCACTTATAATGTCTTTATTTGAAGTTTTCATATCTTGTAGTAAGACACTGCCATTATAGCAAACTATATTTCGAATTCGCAAACCAGTGGGAGGTGGTCAGATACATCGACAAGGGGGGCTGTATGATTTAAAATTCTTAGATGATTACTAACAAATACAAAGTCAACCACTGATGTAGCAAACCCCCCACCTTTCTTAACATTCGTATTAAAGGACGTAGTAAGTTCTCCTTTAAAAACATTTCGTAGCCGTCGCTCTAACTTAGCAATTGTTTTCGTGTGCTGTCCTACATTTAAATCGCCACACAGAATTGTAGGTTCATTAAACGGAATTTGAGCAATAATACGGTCTGCCATTTCAAGACGGCGTTCATTGTCATTTTCATCAAACCCCCAGATGCCGTGCATATTCAAAATATGAAGAGGAGCATTATTAATCTCGATTGTCGAATGTTGCAGATTACGAGGCAAGTCACCAAAATCAGCCAATTTATCGCGCACATATGCATGGAAACTTCCGTTAATATAGGTAGATTGCGACTTAATAAGTGGATATTTTGACATTACTGCCAGTCCCCATAATGAATCTTCTACTCCGACATCTAAAAATGAAGGTGCAAAATCCACGTGATCTAAGCCAAGTTCTTTTTTAAGAATTTGCAATGAATTAAAGCGGTTCTCGGACCTGTTAGCTTGGGGCCAATATACCTCTTGCAAAGCAAGAATGTCGGGACGCTCTTTATTTAAAAACTCAATTGCATTATCAAGTAACTTTCCGCTAAACCACAGATTTAGCTGAATAAATTTGAAACGCATATTACTTTTTTCGTAAGAATGTTGGGATATCGAATTCGTCGTCGTCCATGTCGGCAACGTTTGATTGAACCGGACGAGGTTTTGGAAGTTCTTCATCGTCTGTACGCGCAGATGAGAGAGGCGGCTTTTCATCGTTATCGCCTGAAGCTTTATCCTCATCGTTCTCATCGTACATTCCAGCATATTGATTGGCAAAATGGAGGCGTTGTTCATCGAATTTAGTAGCAATAACAATTATTTTTACGTCTCCTGCCATTTTTTCTTGAATAACGGCTCCGAAAATAATTTCCGCATCAGGGTCAACTGTTTTTTGCAGAATCGAGGCAGCTTCATCGACTTCGGCCATTGAAAGATCAGGGCCTCCGATTACATTAAACAGAACACCTTTAGCTCCTTGAATGGAGGCCTCAAGCAATGGAGAAGAAATGGCCTGTTTTACTGCGCTTTGAACTCTTTTTTCACCGCTACCTACACCAATACCCATAAGTGCCGTTCCAGCGTCTTTCATGATCGATCGAACGTCGGCAAAGTCAACATTAATAAGCCCTGGAACCGTAATGAGTTCTGCAATTCCCTTAACTCCCTGATGGAGCACTGAATCAACCTTTTTGAACGCATCGATCATACTTACTTTTGTATCAATGATCTCGAGAACTTTTTGATTTGGAATGACAATAAGAGTATCTACTTTATCGCGAAGTCTATCAATCCCATCTTGGGCAGTTATTTTTCGACGATTTCCTTCGAATGAGAATGGCTTGGTGACAACAGCTACGGTTAATGCGCCTGTCTCACGACTAACCTCTGCGACAATAGGAGCGGCTCCTGTGCCTGTTCCTCCGCCTTCTCCGGCGGCAATAAAGACCATATCTGCACCATCAAGGGCTTCTTTAATTTTTTCACGAGATTCTTCAGCTGCACGCTGTCCTACGTCAGGATTTCCACCGGATCCTAATCCTTTGGTAAGATTGTCGCCAATTTGGATTTTTGTATCAGCGCTGTGGGCAAGAAGTGCTTGCGCATCGGTATTCATGACAATAAATTCGACACCCTGAATGTCTTCTTGAGCAATCATGGTAGCAAGCGCATTTCCACCCCCACCACCAATGCCTACGACTTTAATTTTTGCTGGCTGTCCTGCATTGGGTTTAATAAGCATAGTTTTGGTTAGTATATCATGGCATAAACGACTTTACCATGTTTTGTATTTTCTTAACAGATCCCCCTAACGATATATTCTTAAACATCTTATCGAAACTCTTCATTGAAATTTTTTGGCCTTCTTGCGTATCGTTTCCACTCCTGTATAAAAGCAGCCCTACGACTGTTGCATATTGAGGAAATAGAACCTCATCTACAAGTCCGGTTACAAATTGTGGTGTACCCAGGCGAGCCGGAAGTCCGACCGACCGGCGAGCACTCTCAAGCACTCCAACAGTCAACGCTCCCCCACCGACTACAACAAGTCCCGATGGTACGGCAGTAATAAATCCACTTTTTTCGATTTGCTTTAAAACATACGCGAATATTTCCTCGAGTCGCGGACGAATAATACCTTCAACAACTGTTTTACGAGATACTTTCGTTAATCCTTCCGGCAAATTAAGGCTTGCAATGCTAATTTCATCATCAGCACGGGTATGAGAAACAGGGTCTTTGTGCGGTTTTGATAAATACATCTTAATTTGTTCGGCAGAGTCGAGTGAAACTCGTAGACCCACAGCGATATCGTTTGTTAAATGACGGGCTCCAATAGGAATTGAGGATGAATATGACAGGGCACCTTCTACATAGACACAAATATCAGTTTTGCCTCCGCCAATATCAACACACACTACACCCAGTTCTTTTTCGGTGTCTGAAAGGGTCGCGAGTGATGAGCTAAGACCTGAAAAAATTGAAACCTGATTATCGACTCCCAAATCAGACAAACATCGATCGATATTTCGTAAATTTGTTAAACTGGCGGTGATTATATGCGTATTAACCTCTAAACGCACGCCGCTCATACCAATAGGATTTTTTATGCCGCCTTGGCCATCAACAATAAATTCTCGGGGTACGACTTCAATAACTTCGCGCGTTGAAGAAATAGAAATAGCCTTTGCTGCATCAACAACTCGGTCAATATCCTCCTGAGAAATTTCAACTTCAGGCTGTGCAACCGCAACAACGCCATGAGAGTTGAGCGATTCAATATGAGGTCCACCTACACTAACAAGAGCATTCGATATCTTCGTACCAGCCATGCGCTCAGCTTTATCTATCGCCGATTCAACGGTTTGAGTAACTTGATTTATATCGACAATTTGGCCTTTTCGAACACCTTTAGAAGGCACTGACGCAAATCCCATGATTCGTGGCTGTGTTTCTTCATCACCAATTTTAGCTATTAAAACAGCGGTTTTACTAGTTCCAATGTCAATTCCTGAAATAATGTGGTCTGCCATAATTACTTTTCAAACACGACGACTGGTTTGTCGAAACGTACATCGATTTTGCTATATTTTTTCCCTTCAACAAAAAACTGCCGGTATATGACGGCAAAGTCCGAAAACTGTGCTACCTTGTCTTTACTTGCTGAAAACACATATGTATGTCCAGCACCTTTACATAGTACCACATCAAATCCCTGCATTTCAACCGTCTCAATAGGAATATTATTTTGCGCAAATTGACCCAACAAATAGGCACTAAAAACAACCTCGCGATTACTCATGATCTGTCCAACAGAATATGACTCATAGGGTAAGAGTTGTTGTAATAGAATAAGCGGCAGTTTACCCTCTTTCGTACGCACTTTGGAAAGAACCTTTCCCGTGCTACTAATTTCATAAAACCCACTTGAAACTTTGAGTGCCCCGACCATCTTACTCTTTGTAGCTGTAATAATAAGCCTATTTGGGTACTGCCGAGATATTTCGATGCGCTCAAATGAAGGATTTCTACTTAGAAGATCTTGAGATGCATCATTGCTATTTATGAGGAAGAGTGGCTTCATAGTGAACTGATCAAGGCCAATAAGAGTCTGCGCTCCATGCAGCTCAATAGTAGTGACTGAGAGTGTTTTATAGACTAAAAAGGAAAGAAGGATTGCACTTAAAAAAGCGATCAAAATAAGTGTTCGTTTAGGAATTCTTTTCATGGATCAATTCGTCGACGATAATAGGAGCTGCGTGAGCGATGAGGCTTTGTTGGTCTTTTAGGCGACTAAAACTCTCTCTATACCTGTCGCTTGCTGAGTATACGGAGAGGATTTTTTGTAATAAAACCGCACTCTCTTGCTCCTGACCGAATGTTTCACTAACGCCACTATTGCGCATAAAATCGGCCTGCGCCTGCTGCTCTCCATTCGCTGCCCAGGGAAGTGGGATTAATACGCTTGGTTTTTGAAGCGCGATGAGTTCACATACTGTGTTAGCCCCAGATCTACTTACTACAAGTGATGACTGCGCATAATATGCCGCAAGCTGTTTCTCATCAAAATGTTCAAATATTTTGTACAGTTCACTTTCCTTCTCTTTCAAACGCGCATAATCACCGTATTGCGCCACGTTTCCGGTTTGATGAATAACGGTAAACGTTTTTGTTAGCTCATCCACAATTTTCTCTATATGAACATTAATACTGTGCGATCCTAAAGATCCGCCCATGATGAGAAGTGTTGGTCGCGCAGTCGTCTCTTGCCTTAGCTCAAGGATAACTGAGCGAACCGGATTCCCCGTAAGAATCGTTTTGTTTGAAGGAAAAAACTTTTTTGCTCCATCGAATGATACAAATACTTTCTTTGCAAATTGAGCAATAAGTCTATTTGTGGATCCCGGGCGCATGGTCTGTTCATGAGTGAATACTGGAATTCCTAAAATGTACGCTCCTATTGCAATAGGCAACGCAATGTATCCACCAAAACTTAAAATATGAGTAGGACGCTCTTTCTTGAGGAGGTTAAGCGCATGTAAAAAACCTACTGGAAATTTGAAAACACTTATGATTGAATATATGGAGAATGATCGCGTCAGCCTCCCCGCAGCTAGATGAAAAAAACGAATATTTCTTTTCTTTAGCGTTTTATACTCAAAAGACTCGGTATTTTCGTGATCCACCGCATATTTCCTGCCAACTACTACAATTTCCACACCATTATGTTTCTGCAACTCTTCAATGACCGCAAGAGCCGTGGTAATATGTCCACCTGTTATTAAAATTTTCATTTTCGTGAAATATTTATAACCACTCCCATGAGTGAGAAAAATATAAGCAAACTTGATCCTCCATAGGAAATAAACGGAAGTGGAACACCAGTAAGTGGCATTACTCCAACCATACTTCCTAAATTAATCACTACTTGCAAGCATACTAATGTAAATACTGCCCCTGCAAGCAACTGTCCAAGGCGATCTTTGGAATTTTGCGCGACTAAATAGATATTTGCCAATAGTGTTACGAATGCGATTATAAGAAGCATACTTCCTACAAATCCCACTTCTTCTCCTATAATAGCAAAAATAGAATCAGTATGGGCTTCTGGTAGAAATTGGTATTTTTGGCGTGATGCTGAAAGTCCACGACCAAAAATTCCTCCTCCTGATAGTGAAATCAAAATCTGATTTACATGATACCCAATTCCCATGGGGTCACTTTGAGGATCTAAAAATACGGTTAGTCGTTTAAGCCGATATGGAGCCATTTTAATAAGAACTAATGCGGCCGCAATTCCTACAGGAACTAAAAAAAGTAAATGACTCAAACTATTCCCCGCTATGTAATAAACGGCCACAAACAGACTTCCGATAATAATTGCCGTTCCCATGTCGGGTTGTACCATAATAAGCGCCATGACCAATCCCAAAAGTAATAAAAAAGATCCAAACCGATTGCGCTCTTTATAGCGAAACCACGAGCATAAATAAAGTATTACTCCAAATTTCGCAATTTCGGAAGGCTGTAGCGAGGCTCCACCAAATGAAATCCATCGCCGAGCTCCGAGTACAGTAACTCCGATCCCTGGAATAAGCACGGCAACAAGAAGTAATATAGAAACAATTAGTGCAGGAAACGCAAGATAATATAGTTTGTGGTAATCAAAACGAGAAAAAAACACCATCGAAGTTACTCCAATCATCATCCACATCGCTTGTGCTTTAAAGAAATAAAAGCTATCGCCGAATATTCGAAAGGCACTGATGGATGAAGCATCAAAAATAAAGAATAAGCCAATGATGGTGAGTATTATTGGTAGGAAAAAAAGAATGAGCGAATTCTTGCGATTTTTTACTGCTTGTGCAATTTGTGCACGTTTAACTCGACGTATCATAGGAATTATTGCGATGCCAGTTCCTGAACTAAACGAGCGAAGTCGTCACCTCGAGCAGGAAAGTTTGCATATTGATTGTAACTGGCAAACCCGGGGGAAAGAAGACATATATCTCCTGGTGTGGAATATTGATAGCAGAGGGTTACTGCTTCTTGCATGTTTTGCGCGAAATGGATTGACTCGTCGGGAGCGCCTGCTTTGAGTAACTGTTGTTTTAATTTTTCTTGGGTATCGGGAAATAGAATGTAATGCTTAATGCTTTTTCGAGTTGCTCTGGTAACTAATTCGCCTATGTCTAACTGGCGATCGAGCCCTCCAAGGAGGATTGTGTCAATTTTTGGTAAATGGTCAACTGCAAAAACTGCAGCTTCGGGAGTAGTGGCTGATGAATCATTTATAAATGTAATTCCTCTATACTCCCCTACTTTTTGAAGTCTATGAGGAAGTCCTGAAAAATTCGCAACACTGGCACTGAAAATGTCGTCTGAGATATTTAATAGCCGGGCAATCTCGTGTGCTGCTCTGATTGAGTCTGAACTGAGTTGAGGATGAGAAGGACTCTGCTCATCTTTTCTAGCAGAAAAATCAATCCCCTGCGCTTTCGTTATTTGCGCAAGTTGCGCAATTTCTGGAAATGCTCCGTTATATATAAGATAATCTCCTTCAGAGCTATATTTGACTATATTTGCTTTAGCATCAAAGTACTCTTTACGTGACCCATGCTGGACGATATGATCGTCAAAAATATTTAGAAAACAAGCAATATGAGGGGAATATTGAATATCTGTTAGTTGATAACTTGAAAGTTCGATAATGAATATATCGTTATCACTCATTTCCCCCAAAAAATAGTCAAGCATTGGGTAGCCAATATTTCCCAATAATTTTGCAGACCGTCCCGCACTCTGTAATGTTTGATGGAGTAATGTAGCAGTCGAGCTTTTTCCTTTTGAACCGGTGATCCCAATTTTCTTCTTGTCAATATTTGCAAAAAAAATATTGGTTTGAGTGGTATATGGAATGGTTATGCTTTTAGGAGAAACGCTGGGTGTTTTAATTGCCAAATCAAACGATTCTTGATGTGCCAAATAATCCTCTCCGTCGCGCTGATCTACAATAGTCAACTGCGCGTCAGGATGATATTTTTGTAAAAAAGCTTGCGTCGATTTTCCTTCAACTCCATATCCAACTATAAGAATCTTTTTATACTCTCGAAGCTTGTTAATTAGCATACTCTTTCAATATTTTTCTAAACTCGTCAGGAATATTACCGTCGTCGCCGTATGATAGCACATCTTTCTGAAGCGCCTCGACATCTTTTATAGTTGGCAACACTTCCTGAGTAAAATATCTCATTATTGGGGTCAAAGCATATTCGCCCCAACTGTACGCTTCATGCATAGCATACATTGTTTCTTGCGGCGTTCCTACACATTCAAACGGCTTTATATTTTCGGTTCCTAGAAGTTCTTTGTAAGTTTGCAAGAGTAGTGGGTCGTCATAGAGATCTTTGCCAAATATTTCTACCAACATTTTTTTAGGTACGTAAGCACTGAGCAGAGCAAAAACAAATGCGCATTTTGGACATTCTCCACACCACGCTTTTGAACCATCATTTTGCTGTTTAAAATTCCGGTTACAGCTGGCAAAAACAGGGAAATACTGAGGAAATTGAGTGAAAATTTTGACTATCTTTATTTCATAAAATGGTCGCAGAAGTGAAAAATATGTAACTGCCGGACATACATAATTGGAGACATACTCATTCATAAGTTTCTCGCATTCAAGCGACTTACTCCATTGATGATTAATTTCTTCACCTAAATACGTTACATTTCCATAATTAGCACTTCTCTCATTAGAGAGTATTACGTTGTCGAATCCATAGAGCACAGCACACAATACTCCCAAGAACGATAAAAGAGCCGTTATTGGCACATGACCGTTTTGAGTGTACGGGAGATTGTTTAATTCAAGAAGTTGCGAATCAAGTGTGCGAGAAAATTTTAAACCAGATATTCCCAATATCTCGAGCGATCGCTCCTGAATCGGATGAGAATATAGCGCTGTAATTTTATGACCGCTCTTTTTAACAAGTTCCCCGGTTACTAACGAATCCTTTCCGCCTCCTATTAACACAAGAGATTGTCCTGATTTTTTATGGTGTCCATGTTCTATTTTTGGAGGATGACTATGAACGGGAAAATTAACCAAGCCATGAAAATCCATTTTATTTTGATAAAAAAACTCTCCAAGACCTTTTGTATACAGCGTATTCCAGAAAGCGGCTTGTTTGGCTGATAGTTTATACTGGGGAGCTGTAATCGTTTCCGGGCAATACAATTTATAGTAACTAACTCCTATCATTAAATGAAGGGCCTGGAGTGCGGCAACGACTGCTTCACTATCATGTTGTACAACATACGGGATTGATGGGAGTTCAATTTGTTCATTGAACACAAGCTTTTCCCCATCTTCAAAAAAAACCGTGTATTCAAACGATATGTTCTTTTTACTCCAGTTAGGAGTTATTGAAGAAAACTCAAAAACAGTAGCTTTTTGCATGCTCTAATTATACACTCCAAGAGAGTTTATTTCACAAATGCCACCATTAGACCGAATGTAGCAAATAATGCACCGGCAATCCATGCACGCATAACAACCGTAGGTTCAGCCCATCCCCGATGTTGGAGCCACAAATGAAGCGGTGCAACGGGAAAAGCCTTTTTACCTCGAAATTGACGACTAAGCAGTTGAATAAGCGAGCTGGTTATTTCAATTACAAATACCCCTCCAATGATTGGTAATGCGAATGATTTTCCCAATAGTAAGCCGATGACTGCGAATGTTGCGCCAAAAGCCAATGCTCCTGTATCGCCCAGCATTAATCGAGCGGGGTAAATATTAAAGTATAAAAATGCAATGAGTCCGCCCAACCAAATCGCAATAAAAACAAGAAGCGGTGTGTCAAGAATAGATATTGATACTGCCCAGAAAGCAAGAAGCGCAATGGTAAGAGTTCCACTTGCCATACCATCAAGGCCATCAGTAATATTAACCGCATTTGCAAATGATACGATCACGAACGTTGAAAATAACATATACAACCATGAAATCTCATATACTCCAAAAAAAGGAATGTGCAGAATGTCGATCTTAAGTTCGGTAAACATCATATATGAAATAATGCTCGCCAAAATTATCTCTATTACCAGCTTATGTCGTAGGCGAAGGCCAAAAAATGATCCTTCTTTTATAAAAAGCATCTTTTTTACATCGTCATAAAGGCCTAATAGTGAGAAAGATACGAGAGTGAAAATAATGATTTTAATTTCAGAGAACACGGATGCATAATTCGAAACAATATTTTTCCCAGAAATCATAAAATAAGCAATACTTGCCAAAAACATAATCAAGGTTGTTGCAGAAATTAAAACGCCTCCTCCGACAGGAATTCCCGCTTTAACCGCATGGTGGCGGTCAAATATAGGGGTTCGCTCGTCGAACATATCGCGAGTGACTTGGCGCGCTCGCTGAAATTTCATTTTGTATAAAAAGTCGATGAAAGGAATAATAAGAATTAAATTCGTAGCAAATGACATGAAAAAAGCTAATAAATACAATGACATAGTTATAATTTGGGTAAGAAAATAAGGCCAGCAATAATAATTGCTCCAATTGCATATACTAACATTGCCCCAGCCGCCGCGTCTTTGGCAATTTTTATTTCTTCACGAATGTTTCCATCGATCGCGTTACAAGCTTCCTCGATAGCAGTATTAATGAGTTCAATTGCAAGTCCGCATATAATCACAAGAACGATTACTATTTGCTCAATCGCTGAGATAGTAAGCATGTAGCCAAGTAAAAGAGCTCCTAATGAGAAAGCCACATGAATTAAAAAATTTGGTTGAGTACGAAGTGAGTGTAAAATCCCGCGCCAGGCATGCCCGAATGATTTAGTATGTCGATGAATTATGTGATGCATATCTAGTTCCCTATTATCTCCATTATAGCACTTCCTATTTTTTTACTATCATGACGTACAAGGCTACGTTTTGCCTTGTCCTCTTTAGCTTTTTCAAAGATCTGGTCGTTAAGAAGAGGTTTTCGATGAGTATTTCTGCTTTCCGTCAAATCATCGGCCACTACATGTTCTCGGTATTTTTTGTAAAAGGTTACAATCTCATCAGGAATTATTTCCGAATTAACGAGGATGTAATCTGCTTTTTTACCAATATACTGTTCTAGATCCTTTACATGATCCGATGAAGCATATTTTGTAGTTTGCCCTCGTTTGGTCATAAGATTAGTGATAAAAATTAATTTCGCTTTACTTTTCCTGATTTCCGCAGCAATGTTTTTAACTAAAAAATTAGGTATTAAGCTTGTATAAAGATCACCGGGGCCAACAATTAAATAGTCTGCGCTTGCAATTGCAGACAGAGATTCTTTTGTCGCCTGAGCATTTGGAGAAAGATATGCCTTTTTTATCCGAACTGATTTGTGTTTAGCACTATCGATTAAATGCTCGTCAAGAATAACTTCGCCGTCTTCATATTCGGCACACAACTGCACATTATTGGTAGTTACTGGAATCACTTCACCTTCAACTTGTAATAACGTTGCGGCAAGCTTAAGTGATGACATATAATCGGGAGCAATTTTCTCGAGGGTAGATAAAAGAATGTTTCCAATATTGTGCCCTTTTAAATCTCCAGAGGCATATCGATATATGAAAAGCTGCTGAATATCGGGGTGAGCATTTGACAATGCAATCAAGCTTTGCCGAATATCACCCGGTGGCAAAACTCCATATTGCCTGCGCAAACGTCCGGTGCTACCTCCGCTATCCATCATACTCACTATTGCGGAAAGCGAAACCGGATAATCACGCAAACCTCGCAACACAACTGATGTACCGGCTCCCCCACCTATGACAACGATTTTTTTCATGGTTTGTCTTCACGAACAACTTCTGCTGGCAAAGTAACTCGACCGGCTTCGAGTTTACACCCAGGCATAATACTTGTATGAATTCCTGTTTTTACATTATCACCAATAATTGCACCCAATTTTTGACGTCCACTGTCGACACGAATTCCATTCACGGTAACGCGTACATTTTTCCCATCGTGTCGTAAACTCGCGAGAATTGTTCCGGCTGCTAAATTAACAGAATTTCCAATTACACTGTCGCCGACATACGATAGATGTCGGATATTTACGCCATTTCCCATAACTGATCGACAAACTTCCACGGCATTTCCAATGACACATTCGTCTCCAATCGATCCAAAACCTTTTAGATAACAATTCGGACCAATAATGCAATTTTTTCCTATGTAAAAGTTCCCCTCAATATACGCTCCGGACTTGATAACTGTTCCTTCTCCAATTACAACGGTACCTCGTATAATTACTCCTTCTTCAATAGTTCCCTTATTGTAAGGTTTCATTTCAGATGTAAGCTCTTGTACTACGTCTAAAAGACTCCACGGATATGAAAGGGGATACCAACCTTTTTTAAATTCTAAAACTTTTACCGGATGTTCTTTTATAAATAAGCTCACTAGATCAGTAAGCTCATACTCTCCTCGGGTTGAAAGAGAGACGCTTGAATACAATGAAAAAATGTCTGTCCCTAATTTATACAAACCAGGGTTAACGAGATCGCTTATAAATTCAGAAGGTTTTTCAACTATTTCAGTCAGATTTCCATCAGTTCCCGCTCGCAAAACTCCGAAGCTTTTCCAGTTTTCTTTTTTCTGGCCAACGATTGCATAACCATCATGTTGAGCAACTTTCTCAAAAAAATCTGCAGGATACACATCGTCGCCATACATTGACATAAACGTGTCGTCGGAGATCGCAGATGCTGCTAAACTTAATGCATGACCTGTTCCCGATTGTTCTGTTTGAACAATATACGTAATCGGAGTACCATGAAATGCATCTCCAAAAAAAGCTCGAATTTTTTCCTCATGAACTCCTACGATGCAAATAAACTCGCTCACGTACGGTAACGCCGCTTCCATGCTATGCTGCATAACAGGCTTTCCAAGAAACTGAATGAGCGGTTTTGGGATTGTGGTAGTTAGCGGACGCAAACGCGTTCCACTACCAGCAGCTAAAATGACTAATGGTATTTTTTTCATATTAATTAATGGGTGATTTGGTAATCATCTGCTTTGGATTAAGTGTGGTAATCCAGGGAAACAATTCGCGAACGTTTTCTAAAAAAGGCTCGTTGTCATCAACGAGAACTACTTCATCATAACGCACATTATCGATGACCAAAGTGCCATCCTGGCTCCACGCTTTTAAGGCGTCAATTTTGGATTTATTGGTGATTATTATACTATTAAATAAATTCTTCAATTGTGCAAGCTCTATTTTCTGTTTCTGAAGTTTAATATTTCCCAGTGAAAATATTATTTTGGTTCCAGTGAACTTTTTAACAAACTCGACCATTTCTTTGTGAGCAACAATGGGAAGTCCCATGCGTTCTAAGTCTTTGGTTGAAAACCATACTTCCTGATCAAACGCCATGGTGAAGTCATAGATCCAATCGTCCATATCAAGTTTTGACCGAAAATCTTCATAAACTTGCAAAACCTGTTCAATATCGATGTCATATACACTGGCAAGTTTTTGAAAAAGTGCCTGCTTAAATAGGGCCGTATCGATAAGCGTATCATCAAGATCCATCAGTAGTAATTTCATAGTAGTGTTATACCCGACGAATAGAAGCTCCAAGATCTGATAATTTTTCTACGATATCTTCGTAACCACGGTCAATAATAGTAGCTCCATCAATTATTGATTCTCCGGGAGCAATAAGTGCGGCAATAATCAAGCTAGCACCTGCTCGCATGTCGGTAACTTTAAGAACCGCATTGTGAAGCGGGGTGTTTCCAATTATTTCGACTGCTTGGTTTTTGTATTTTCCATTTTTGTTTCCATTAAATTGGTATATATGGTGTGGATCTTCCAATTCCGGTTGAAAGAATGAAATGTTTGCACCCATTTTTTTGAGCTCTTTCACGTATCCGAATCGATTTTCAAAAACGGTTTCATGCAAAGTCGATTTCCCTTGAGCTTGTGTCATAAGTACGGCCCATGGAGCTTGCCAGTCAGTCATAAAGCCCGGATGAGGCAATGTAACTACATATGTATGTTGGAGATCTTTTTTGTAATAGAATCTTATCGAATTCTTTTTCTCTTCAATCCCTCC
Source organism: uncultured Gammaproteobacteria bacterium (assembly GCA_964422025.1). GTDB lineage: Bacteria > Patescibacteriota > Microgenomatia > UBA1406 > HO2-37-13b > 2-01-FULL-39-24. The sequence continues at coordinate 67,096 of CAYQYZ010000001.1, read as the reverse complement.
ACCAGCTGCGCGAACTTTTTCAACGAATGGAGCCAAATGAGTTGCATCGGCACCAAGAACCGTTATATCTCCCTTTGTCGCCATCGCAAGAACTGCATAGGTAACAGCCTCATTGCGATCGCCTATAATAGTGAATTCGCCTTTGCTACTGCGATTACTAAGCTCATTTACACCAGTAATAACAATTGAATCTTCCGCTCGCTTAATTTTTGCGCCGTTCATATTTAAGAATGCGATTAAGTCGTCAATTTCAGGTTCAAGCGCGCAATTATCAAGAATAGTCGTTCCATTCGCACAGGCTGCAAAAAGAAGTGCGAGTTCGGTTCCGGTATGTGTTTTTTTATCAAAACGGTAATGAATTGCAGTAAATTGATCTTTTGTTCGAGTAGCGGTGTAATATCCGGTTTTCGAATTGTACTGAACCTCTACACCAAACTGTTTCATCATATCGATGGTGCGATCAATTGATCGTGCTCCAATACGACACCCTCCGGGATTGGGAATAAGCGCTGTGCCAAGCCGATATAAGAGTGGGGCGAACATCATAAATGAAACACGAATTTTGGATCCATATAACAGCGCAACTTTGTTTTGTGAAAGCGATGTTCCATCGACCAAAAGTGTGTTTTTTGAAATGAATTCCCATTTACCACCAAGGTCACCTATGAGCGTTAAAAGCTCTTCAATATCTTTAATATTAGGTATGTTTTTAAGCGTAACGGGCTTTTGAAGCATTAACGCAGCAATGACAACCTTTAAGGCGACATTTTTTGCTCCTGAAACTGAAATAGTTCCACTAATTGGCTTTCCTCCGGTTACGATAAATGCATCTTCGGTTGTCATATTTTTATTGAATAAATTTAATCTCTTCTTGTAATATTAGTCCTTTTTCTTGCAATGCTTTTTGTTTAATTGATTCTACAATTTTTTTAAAGTCAGAAACAGTACCGTTTCCGTTATTTACAATGAAGTTTGCGTGAATTGTAGAAACCTCCAAATCACCTACTCTAAATCCTTTAAATCCAAGCTCATCAATAAGTTTTCCTGCGGATTCTCCGTCGATATTTTGGAAAAAGCAGCCAGAACTGGCAATTCCATACGGTTGTGTCTTTTTTCGATATTCAATTGCATCGTGACCGCGAGCAATGAGTATTTCAGCGTCATCTTTAGTGAATTTGAAAATAACGTATCCAACAATTTCATGCGTTTCGTGAAGGATACTGTAATCGTAGGCAAATTTGAAATAATCTTTCTGTTCCACTCTTGTTTCCCCTTGTTTGTTAATGAGGAACACAGAATCAACCACGTCACCAACATAACAAAGGGGATTCGTCCATTTTGAATTCATATAAATAGCACCTCCAACACTCCCAGGAAGTCCTAGGTGATATTCAAGACCCGAAAGTCCTTGTGCGGCGGTTTGACTCGCAAGTGCGCTTATTGAATATCCTGAACTTACTTTCATATATACAAAATCACCTTCTTCTTTACTAACCTCTTTTTCTGAATATCTATTTCGAACAACGAGCCCTTGCACTCCCTCATCGGATACAACTACATTAGAAATTCCTCCAAGCAGGGTTAGTTTGAGGTTAAGATCGTGCGCCGTTTTTACAGCCAGTACAAGCTCTTCAAGCGTTTTTGCTTCGTAATAAAACTCTGCCGGTCCACCCATTTTAAATGTAGTAAACGGAGCTAGCACAAAGTTGGGTTGCACGCGATCTTTTCCAAGCTTCTCTTGCAATTGATTTAGTATATTCATAGTTCCAAGCCCCTAATTATATCACTATGGGCCTCATAAATGCTACCAGCACCTGCAGTGACAATAATATCGCCTTTTTGGTATATTTTCTTCAACTTCTCGATTAAATCCTCTCTGGTGGAATAGGTCACATTTTGATGACCTTGGCGAGCTGCCTCTTGGATCAGCTGCGCAGAGGTGCCCGAGTCAGACACTCCTTCTCGCGCTGAAGCGAATACATCGAGAACTATTGCAGTATCCGCTCCCGAAAGCGCCTGAGCAAACTCTGAGAGCAATGCGTTTGTTCGAGAAAAAGTATGCGGTTGAAAAATGAGTATCACCTTTCCACTATTTTGTTGCTTTAAAAGCTGTCGTGCGGATTCTACAGTTGTTAAGAGTTCTGCTGGGTGATGAGCATAGTCATCATACAGTCCCTCTGCGATTTTCTCAAAACGCCGGTTCACACCTTTAAAACTTTGCAACGCTCCCAAACATAGCTCCTGCTCAATACCGAGCACACCAGCCAATTTTACTATTCCTTGCGCATTTAGCTTATTATGTCTACCAGGAATTGAGAGAGTGATCTCTACGTCAGTTTCGTAATAGGGAATCAGATTCTTAATAGAAAGTTGCGCTACGAGCTCTTTACAGTGTTCATCGTGACCATTGTAAATAAGTGTTCCCGTTTGCGGGTCAAGCTTTTGAAAAAATTTTAAGTAGGCCGCTTTTATCTCATCGATAGACGCATACACATCTGGGTGATCAAAATCAATGTTCGTACAAATAATGATGTTTGGATCTAAAGAAAGGAACCTCGCTGTATTATCTACTCCCGGTGATGTAGCATACTCATCTGCTTCGACGACAAGATAGTCATCACCTCCGTAATGCCCTCCATACAGTCCTGAAAAACGCGAAGCTCCAATTAAGTGAGAACTCTTAAGGCCCAGCCCGTGGAGTACAAACGCTGCCATGGCGCTGGTGGTGGATTTTCCATGCGCACCACAAACCGCGATCTTATGTTTGTAAGATTCCATAATATGCCCGAGCTCAAACGCCTGAGTATAAACTGGAATTTTCTTCCTCTGTGCTTCGCCGACCTCAATATTTGTGAGTCCTCCATGAGCTCCGGTAGTGATTACCAAGTCAATACTCTCATTGATATGAGCAACATCAAAGCCGCCTGCAACATCGATATCATGCTCCCTTAATACCGAGTCAGTTGGAAATGTTTCATCGACATCGCTTCCCCACACATTTTTCCCGCGCTCTTTTAAATATACTGCCATTGCAGTCATTCCAACCCCTTTAATGCCGACCATGTAAATATTGTTCATATTAAATTTTTTGCTCATTAAGAGCATCTCTAACTGTCTTGTACTCATCCCATGGAACTTCTTTTCCATTTCGAGCCAGGCTCTTTTCATGGCTTTTGCCGGTTAGTACGACTATATCATTCTTTTTGGCCATAGAGATAGCTTTATGAATAGCTTTCTCGCGATCAGGTTCAATTTCATACTGCGTTTGAGAAGAAAATCCTGCGGCTATTTCTGTACAAATTTTTTTAACATCTTCATTTCGATAATCTTCTTCTGTGAGAATAATGTAATCCGCAACCTCGCAACTGGCTTTACCCATTAGTGGGCGCTTTATATCATCACGTTCACTAGCAGATCCAAATACATGAATTATCTTCCCTGGGTTTTTTAAGTAGTTTTTCTTAATTTGTTCAAGAACCTTGTGAATTGAATTGGGAGTATGGGCGAAATCAATTATCACAGTAAAGTCTCCTGTATGCACAATATCCATACGACCTTTAGGAAGCGTAAACGAGGAAACGGCATGCAAAATCTCCTGCTCACCCAAACCCAAGATCTTACATGTTGCAATAGCCGCAAGCATATTTTGTTTATTAAAATCTTCAACCAGTGAGGTTTTGGTTGAATCGTTCCAAACAAAGTCGGCCGTTTTATCCAGCAGAGAGTATGTACTGAAAGATTTATGGTGGCTTTCAAGAATATTCTTTATAGTTGGAAAAATCTGCGCGTCTTTGTTAACTATGCTCTTTTTTGCCGAAAGTAAGAGTCGAGCTTTTGCAGCAATATAATCACCAAAATTTGTATGTTCGGTACTATGCTCTTGGGTAATATTGGTAAGCACTCCAGTTTCGAACTGAATGCCCCATGTGCGGTTTTGGGCAAGTGCATGCGACGTTGTTTCAAGAACAAAAAATTCACTTCCTGCATTTACAGCTTGTCGTAAATATTTATATAACTTCCATCCACGAGGTGTTGTTACATGAAAACCGGTATCAGCAGTCTGTCCAGCTATATTTGCATATACCGAGGAGATCATTGAGGCCTTTTTGCCGCATGTTGTTAAGATGTGATAGATTGCATGCGTTGTTGTTGTCTTTCCATCAGTTCCGGTAATTCCAATCACCTTAATTTTCTTCTGTGGAGACCCAAAATACGCCCGAGCAATAACGGCCTCAATAACGTGGGAAATGAGATTGCTTACAAAGTCGTCGATTTTTTTGTACATATAATTACTTATCTGGAGGTATATTATAATAAACGAGCAGTTCTTTTGCGATTTCAAAGAATGTTGGTGCGGCCGTCTCACTTCCCCATGGAGAACTTTTAGGCTCTTTATATATTACCAGAGCTACGAATTTAGGATCATCGACCGGTGCAAATCCAATAAATGATGCCACCGTTTTGGAAGCATCATATTTACCCTCTACGACAACCTGAGCGGTACCAGTTTTTCCACCAATTTTGTAGCCTACCGGTCGATCCCACTTGGCCTCCGCATGCTCTACGGTCTGCTGTAACATAGAACGAATTTGTAATGATGTTTTATCGGAAAAAATTCGACGAAGTGTTTTTGGATTAATATCTTTCACATTGCCGTCACCCGTTTTGAGCGACTTTACAACGTGCGGCTCCATAATATACCCGCCATTGAGGAGCGAGGCAAATGCACGAATCATTTGCATGGGCGTAACCACTAAACCTTGTCCAAAGGTGGCTGTTGCAAAATCAATTTTATAAAAGTCCTTTTGGGGTTTGAAATATCCAGATACTTCACCTTGTAAATCGATATTGGTACTCTCACCAATTCCAAATTTTTGTAAATATGAATACAGTTTTTTCTCACCAAGTCGCTCTCCTACCCGCACCATACCCACATTGGAGGATTTTTCAAGCGCGCGGGTGAATGTTATATTTCCCGCATACGTATCATCCCATGTTTTGATTTGATATCCAGAAACAACCGCAGGACCATCTTCATTAAAAGTATCGTCGGGCTTAAGGACATTCTCATTTAAGGCGCTTGCCATAATAAGCGGCTTGAAAATCGATCCGGGCTCAAATAGGTTAGTGATAGTTGGATTGGTGAAATAACTCTCTGAGAATTTGAAGTACCTATCAGGATCGTAGTCAGGTAAGCAACTAAGGGCTAAAATTTCCATCGTTTTGGGATCCGCAATAATTACACAGCCCTCCTTTGCCTGAAATCGCTCAATTCCCGATTTCAATTTAGATTTTGCAATGTGTTGAACCACTTTATCAATGGTCAGATAGAGATCTCGTCCGTCTTCACCTGTTACCATATCTTGAGTGCCTACAAAAATTGGTTTACCCAACATGTCACGCTCGGTGAGGAAGAGTCCGGGTAATCCCGACAAATCTCGCGAGTAAAATCCCTCGATCCCAAAGTATCCCGTATTATCGCCTTCATTATCTTTTCCTACAAATCCCAGCAGCTGAGCTGCTAATGAAGACTCAGGATAAAATCGAGATGACTGTTCATCGAACCCTAACGCTTCCAACTGCATTGCGCTAAGTTTTTTACGGTCATCTTGACTAACTCCTGATTTGAGAGGAATCCATTCCTTGGACATATCAAGCTTTGCATCAATCGTTGCTTCACCGACTTTTAATACGCCATCAATTTTCTTAATAAACGCTTGTTTATCCGTTATCTTTTTAGGCAGGGCAAAGGCCTGATACGTCGTTCTATTTAATACTAACGCTTCCCCATTTCGATCAAAAATTTCTCCCCTGTCTGCGGAAATAGTGTCGGTTTGGAGGTAGTTATTCGAGTAGAATGCGTCGGGCCGTAAAATTTGGATATAAAAGAGACGAATAATAATAGCAAGAATGAACACTGAAAAAATGACAGCTAAACTGAACAATCTATTCATACTTGTCATGATACCTTATCGCGAAGCGTAAGCGGGTGTATCAAGAAAAAGTGGTTGTGATTTTTGGGTGAATCCTAAATCTTGGGCGATAAGTTCCAAGTTACTTAACGAATTTACGTTATACAACTTGGCCTGTAATTCGCTATTTTCTGTTTTTAATTTTTGCGTTGAAAGTTCTAATTTCTGCACGTTGTCTGACACCACAATTCCTTGTGCAAATAAGTAAATGTTGACTCCGATCATTGCTGTTAATAATAGTCCGTAAAGTATTTTCATATTATTTTTGATAAATTCGTAACACTGCGCTTCGTTCAAATGCCTGCGTTCCCCCTTTTTGCTTCATAATTTCTTTCAAACCTTTTTGCCTGGCCCACTGTTTTACAATTCGATCTTCTACCGAATGGAAACTGATAATTACTATTCTTCCTCCGTCTTTGGTAATCTCGTATGCTCCTTCAATTCCTGCCTTTATATTTTCGAATTCATGATTCACTTCAATTCGTAATGCTTGGAACACTCGTTTTAATGTACTTTCGCTTTCTGAACCGATACGATCAACAACATCAGCGACCGTTGTTACTTTTCCACCACTTTTAATTGCATTTGCAAGTTTTTGACCTCCTAGTTGCTCAGCATTTCTGCTAAAAATCTCTGTTAATTCTTGTCGAGAATAGCTATTAATAACATCTGCTGCCGTTTGATCGGTTGATGTATCATCAATGCGCATATCTAACGGTTCTTCGCCATGTTTAAAGCTAAAACCACGATTGCTATGACTTAGTTGCTCCATTGATAAGCCAAAATCGAGCAACACCCCATCGACCGGAAAGAATTCTTCTTTTCTTGCAATCTGGACAATTTCTGCGTAATTTCCTTGTACAACTCGTATCGAGCCTTGTTTACTCTTTACAACTTGCGCATCATCAAGGTCAATTCCAAGCACTTTTCCACTTTTTAGTGCAATTGCCTGTGCGTGTCCTCCTTCGCCATAGGTGCCATCGATATATAAACCATCAGGAACTACTCGTAATCCTTCAATGACTTCTTTTAGTAATACAGGTGTATGCATGTTATTGTTTTGTAGCTTTGGAATAGGTAATCCAACGCTTTTGTTCCCAGATTTCAAAATGGTCGCCAACACCGATAATGATTGCTTCGCCAACCGAAGCTCCAGCAAATGAGGCAAGTGCTTTAGGAATTACGAATCGTCCCTGGTCATCAAGCCCAATTTCTTGTGCACCGGAAAAAATGTATCGGCGACGGTCAATGTCGTCACGGTCAAGAAGCGAAACTTGTAAAAGTGCATCTGATCGCTTGTCCCAATCGGCTTTATCGTAGCCTCCTAAACAAACGTCAAATCCTTTGGTGAGAATAAAGACTTCTCCTTTTACTTGCTCTCGTATCTTTTTCGGTAACACTATTCTTCCCCCAGCCGTAATTGAAACTTTATATTCACCAAGAAATGCCATTTATATCCATTTTAGGCGCAATTTAGAGCGATGTCAAGGGGTAAAGAGGGAGAAAAATGCGCTTCTTGAGTTCTTAATATGAGCAGATAGTAAATGGAAATTATGAAGAATTAGAGTTGAAGACGACAACCTGTTCATTACTTGAGAGTGGAATACCACATGCATCTTGTGAACCTAAGGTAGCAATATGTTTATATGGCATGTCACCACCAATACTACTTACAAAAGCATCTTCTGAACCTCTGCCAGCAATTACTGAGCAAATAATCTCGCCACTATCACCAGCATTCCAAGTCAAACGAGATCCAGCTGGAATGGGTATATTTTCCACTTCTCGACCATCGACGTATTTGATTAGCTCTACGGCCATAGAACAAGTATTATAGCATACACTGAAGCGCTTAAATCTCAAACTCTTTCTCGAACTTTCGTGGACCTTCGGAGGTTTCGAATTTAATTGACACGGTTATTTTGTCGTCAATCAGCTCATGGTAGCGTCGGGTTCCTGAAGATTCACTACATAAACAGATTGTTTTTTCATATGAAGATTCTCCTTCAACATCCATAACCGTTCCAATTGCTCCCTGTTGAACATCGCCTTTGGTGTTATATGCCAATTCATATTCAAATCCGGCCGTACCTTTGGGCATTCCCTCGATCGAAAGTACAACTTCCCCCTTGGCTTTTCCTGATTCAAGCATAACTTTTGTAGAAGCGTCAACCGTGGGAATAACTTCAGCTTGGGGTAAATTAGAATCGTCCGTTACTTCTGAGCTTCCTGATTTTTTCATTCCAAACATAACCAATCCACCAATAACTAAAAGCGCAACCAAAATTCCAACTGCAACCTGAGTGTTTTTATTTTTCATAATTAGTTTGTCAACTTTTGTTCAATATACTGAGAAAGTTTGGCAATTTCAACTCTTTCTTGTTTCATGTTATCACGGTCGCGCACCGTTACTTTTCCATCAGTATCTGTTTCATAATCAATTGTAATACAAAGCGGAGTTCCAATTTCATCTTGTCGGCGATACATTTTTCCAATATTTCCGGCGTCGTCAAATTCACAAACAAATTGTTTACTGAGAGCGTTATAGATCTCTTTAGCCTGACTTTGGAGCTTTTCGTCTTTTTGCAATGGGAATATTGCAACTTTAATTGGAGCGAGTGTTGGATGTAATTTTAGAACAGTCCGTGTATTCTCCCCGACAGTCTCTTCGCAGTATGCATCGGTCAACACAATTCCTAACAATCGTGAAAGTCCAAATGTGGGTTCGACTACATGGGGAATATATTTATTTCCTTCTTTATCGGTATATGACATATCAACTCCCGACTTTTCCATGTGATTTTTCAAGTCAAAATCGGTGCGGTACGCGATTCCAAACATTTCTTTGAATCCAAATGGATATTCATATTCAATATCGGCTGTTTTTTTGGAATAGTGCGCTCGCTCAAATTCTTCATGCTCGCGCCAACGCAAATTCTCCTCCTTCAGGCCGAGCGAAAGGGCAAACTGCCACATGTCGTCATGCCAAAAATTGTACGTTTCTTCCCAATTTTTAGGATCAACAAAATATTCAAACTCCATTAAATCAAATTCAAGTGTTCGATGAACAGCTTGACCCATGGTGATTTCATTTCGAAATGCTTTTCCTACTTGAGCAATACCAAACGGAACTTTTACACGCATGGAATTTAATACATTTTTGAAGTTGATAAAAATTCCTTGTGCAAGTTCTCCGCGCAAAAACACCTGTGATTTTTCACCTTCCACAATACCCAGTTTTGTTTCAAAAAGGAGGTTAAATTGGCGAACATCAGTCCAGTCGGAAAGTCCACATTTTGGACATTTAATAGCATTTTTCTTAATGAGCTCTGTGAGCTCCTCCACCGGCAACCCCTCAACTTTAGTATCCTTAAGCGCTCCTTCAATTAGATGATCAGCTCGTGTTCGCGAATGGCAATTTTTACAATCAACCATGGCATCGGTAAAGTTTGCGACATGACCTGAAGCTTGCCACACTGCTGGATTCAAAAAAATACTTGCTTCAATACCAATCATGTCAGGTCGGTCAAGTACATAATGTTTCCACCATGCATCGCGAATGTTGTTTTTTAGAAGTGTTCCGTAGTGTCCAAAATCCCAACTGTTGGCCATGCCACCATAAATGTCGGAAGAAGGATAAATAAATCCCCGACGCTTGGCGAGTGCAGTAATCTTATCTAATGTAGCTTGCGTATTCATACAGGAAAGTATATCAGAAAATAATCTACCCTCATTATCGAAGAGAATTCGCAACCCGACTTTCCTCTTCAAATATTACTCCGATTGGATTAATTTTACCCGGAGTGTAGGTTTTTAGAAGAAAACGGAGCTGTTCGCCCGCCCGATCTGGATCCTCAGACGGATTTACAACTTGGCCACTATCGCTGCGCTGAGCAAGTATTGTGCGATAGACAGAGCTTGACCAAGGGCTTTCAGATAAATCAGCCAAAAGCACTTGTTCTGCCTGTTGTCTTGCTTCCTCAGATTCAAATTCTCCGTAGAGCGTATTCAGGACGTTAGGCGTAATAGGACCAAAATTCTCTTGCATGCGTTCCAATAATTGATAATCTAAATCTTCCTCGACTTGTTGGGCTATGGGCGCGGCGTAATCCGCAATAGCTCGATGCATTGGATGAGCGGCTTCAACAATACTTCTCACCGTACCCACATATTGCTGATGTTTTACTACTGCCTTTCCCCAGCGCTGTGCATCTGAAGGATAGTCAAGTGCAAAATCTGGTTCGACCCAAAAATGACCTCTTAACATACTAGCAATATTTAATTCACCAATCATTTCATATGATTTTGGATCTCGTACGCCATAAAGTTCTCTATGTCTTTGGTCAAATAATGACTTAGCATGATCTGCATCTTCAACTGTCCGATGCTGTGCATACGTATGACCCAAGACGACTAATGCGTCTTCATGTCCGAAAGTTGCAATTAATCTTTGTGCAAGAGCTTTTTCCAATTGGACTCTTCCTTCTTGTTGATATGCGGCTACCACTGGAGTTGATTCGGCAATTGCTTCATCGACTTTCAAATAATCTACTACTGATCGTGCCCAATCCATGCGAGCAAAATGGCCACTTGCTGGTTGTTCTGTAATTTTTCGCCCATCTTCTGCTGCTGAAGTCATAATTTCAGTGCTATAACAATATAATGACACGATTATACTCCTTTTTTATCAGGTGTCAAAAGAGATAGAAAGCTGAGATCCTTCACCGCACTCAGGATGACCTGTTATACTAAATTAATGATTGATCTTTCTATAATAATCATCTCGTTCAACACATCTGCGATTACAAAACGCTGCTTGGAAAGTATTGCTTTATCACTTAAAGATGCATCATTTACCTATGAAGTTATTGTTTTAGATAATGACTCCAAAGATGATTCGGTTATCATGCTCCAGGAATTCAAGAAACAGCACTCCTCACTCTCCATGAAAGTAATCGAGAGTAAAGAGAACCTTGGATTTTCAAAGGGAAATAATGCGGCAGTGAAACAGGCGACGGGGAAACATCTTCTTTTTCTTAACTCTGATACTGAGATCCTGAAACAAGTTCAGGATGACGGACAACTGCCTCAGAATGACGGGGTTGACAGTATAAGCTCCTTGTATTCCTTTTTTACCAGTGACCTAAACACATACGCGTTTGTTGGTCCAAAACTTATTGAAAAAGATGGGAAAACACCACAAGCGTCGGCAGGACACTTTTATACACTACCCGTAGTGTTTGCAGCCCTATTCTTACGGGGAGATTATTACGGATTGACCCGTTTTTCACCACGCTTCACCAAAAAAGTAGATTGGGTTTCGGGAGCCTGTTTTATGTGTAAAAAGAGTGATTTTGATAAATTGGGCGGATTTGATGAAGCCATATTTATGTATATGGAAGAAATTGACTTGTTATATCGAGCAAAAAAACATGATTTACTGACCGGATTTTACCCGAATTCGCGCATAATCCATTTGGGAAGTGCTTCCAGTAATGGCCGGAGTGAGCCCATAATTCAAGTGTTTAAAGGATTTTTATATTTTTACAAAAAACATAATAGCCGCTTGCAATTGCAAGTTCTACGGATTATGCTACAATTTAAAGCAGTCATTTGTATTGTTCTTGGCATGGCCACCAACAATGACTACCTAAAAAAAACCTATGCGCAAGCTATCGGCATTGTTAAAAACAATTGATAATAACTTACTCACCATTCTGCTAACTGCGTTTGTATTTATTATTCCGTTATATCCAAAACTTCCATTTCATTTTGTAACATACACATACATCGCTATTCGATTGGAAGATTTTTATGTTGCATTTATAGCTGCAGTTTTTGTGATTCAACTGCTTCGAAAAAAAGCCTCATTACATCCAGTCTTTACCAAGCCAATTGTTTTGTTCTGGGGAACTGTATTCTTAGCTGTTGCGAGTGGAATTTTTATTACCAAAACGCTGCCGTATCATAATTTAGCACTCTTACACGCTGCACGCCGAGTTGAATACATGATCATATTCTTTGTTGCAGTTAATGCGGTGCGGAGCAGAAAACAATTTAATTGGCTTTTGGGAAGCTTGATTGTTTCTTTTGCGCTCGTCTGTTTTTATGGAATTGGCCAACGATTCTTTAATTTACCCGCTGTTTCTACCATGAACCCTGAATTTGCCAAGGGCCACATTTTGTTTCTTACCCCCGAAGCTCGTATTTCATCGACTTTTGGGGGACATTATGATTTAGCAGCGTTTTTAGTATTAACACTCCCAATAATCTTTGGCACTTTCCTAGCAACGAAGAAGAAAGTTTTATTGCATTTTTCTCTGTATGCCATCTTCGTTATGGGCGTATTTATTCTTATGCTCACTGCATCTCGATCATCATTTTTGGCGTACATCGTATCTACTCCGCTATTTTTACTGTATGTAAGAAAATATCGACATTTTGCGATTGTATTGGCTTTTTCATTGGCACTGGTTTATTCTCAAAAAGAGCTAACACAACGTTTGCTCAAAACGTTCCAAATTAAACAAATACTAGTAAACGAGCAAACGGGCCAAGTTGTTGTGTCGCAACGGATTAGTAGTAAAGAATTACCAGCAGGAACATCATTTATACAAATAAATGACAGAAAACAGTCATCGGAAGCTGCTGTAATTAAACAACAGTCGATTAATGAAGCTATTAAAGAAGCAACAAAGAGTGGTCTGGGAAATGTACCAGGTTCCACAGATTCCGCAAATTATAAAGAAGTGTCTGCCGTCGCCACCGACATCTCGTTTGCAACTCGTTTGCAAGTTGAATGGCCACGAGCTATAAATGCCTTATTAAAGAATCCTTTGCTAGGCACTGGGCCGTCGTCAATCACCGAGTCAACAGATAATGACTATCTGCGATGGTTGGGAGAATTTGGGTTGCTAGGATTTGGCCTATTCATGTTTATTATTTATTCGATGGGAAATTACGTGCGACTTAGTCTTACAAAGCTTGAAGACAACGAACAGTTTATATTTAAAGCACTTTTGTTTGGCATGGGAGGCATGTTAATTAACGCGGGGTATATTGATGTGTTTGAAGCTTCCAAAGTTGCGTATATATTCTGGTATACCATGGGAATCTTTATTGGGCGACTGGACAACCTGCGGGCTTAAGTAGGCACAGTCAACCTAAGAGGTTGAATTTATTATGAACTTTCTTTCAAAAAAAAATACGCTTATTCTGGGAGCGATACTATTGCTTGCTTTTGTATTGCGCATGTATAAGTTTACCTCTCCACTTGCTGACTGGCATTCATGGCGACAGGCAGACACTGCCGCCGTTGCGCGTAATTATTCCAAGGACGGGATTGATTTATTAAAACCTCGCTACGATGATTTATCGAATGTTCAGACTGGTTTGTACAACCCTGAAGGGCTGCGGTATGTGGAATTCCCAATTTACCAGAGCATCATAGCAGTCATGCACTCAATGCTCCCTATCATGCCGGTTGAGCAGTATGGACGACTGGTAACTATACTATTTTCTTTGATTACGATAAGTATTATTTACTATTTGCTTTATCAGGAAGAAAGCCAGACAGCTGCCATTGCCGCAGCTTTTACATACGCAGTATTCCCATTTTTTGTATATTACTCTCGTGTCGTATTGCCCGATGCACCCGCTGTTTCATTCATGTTCATGGGAATTTTGTGCGCGTATAAATATGCAAAAAACACATCAAAGTCAACAGTAAGCGCAGGCATTCTCCTTCTACTCTCGATGCTTCTAGTTATGTGTGGGTTACTTACAAAACCAACGGTCATTTTTTACCTTTTACCAATTGCCTACTTAATGTTTCGAAAATATGGTTTTAGCGTCGTTTCACATATTCCACTGTATGGATACTTCTTAGGAACTGTTGCTCCACTGATTGCATGGAGATTATTTATTGCTCAGTTTCCTGAAGGAATTCCAGCAAGCGAGTGGCTGTTTTTTGGAGTTAACACGAGTGGAGGTCTACAAAATATATTTTTCCGACCATCTTTTTTCCGATGGGTTTTCTTTGAACGAATTTTAATTTTACTGCTGGGTGGATACATGATTGTGTTCTTTATGGCTGGAATCATTAAAAAACCGCTTAAGAGTGCATTGTTTTACGCGATTGGTTTGAGCGCATTGCTATATCTTTTCACCTTTCAGGGAGGTAACGTGCAACACGATTATTATCAAGTCGTTATTTTACCTGCTGTAGCAATCTTTGTAGGACTTGGCGTTTCGCTCTTTGTGCAACTGGGTAAAAAGATCGCTAATCAAACGATGCTAATTGCTTCAATAATCGTAATCTTTGCCGGATCCTGGTTGTTTTCATATGAACGCGTAAAAGACTATTACAACATTTCAGATAGTCTTGTAAGCACTGCCCAAGCGATTAAATTAATAACGGAAGATGATGCAATTATCGTAACTGATACCGTTGGAGATACGACACTTCTTTACAACGCAAATAGAAAAGGGTATCCGGCAGTGACGCAAGATTTACATGACCTACGAAAAAGAGGTGCGGATTATTTTGTAACTGACAAACCCGATGTAATTGTAGAAGTCAAAAAAGTACCCGATTTTTCGGTTGTTTTTGAAAGTAATAAAGCCACGATCTTCAAGCTATGAAAATATTGATGCTAACGCCGTACTTACCGTACCCTCCGTCGTCAGGTGGACAAATTCGATCATATAATTTAATTAAAGAACTCAGTAAGCACCACGACATTTATCTGATCGGACTTATTAAGCAAGACACTGAAAAAGAGCATATTGCGCATTTAAAACAATACTGTAAAGAGATTCATGCATGCAGCAGGTCAAAAACTCCATGGACCGTAAAAAATGTTTTTAAAAGTGTATTTGGACTTTTACCGTTTGTGGTTGTACGCAATTATTCAGAAGAGGCACGAGTAGTTGTTGAAAAACTGCTAAAACGCGAACAGATCGATTTAATTCATGCTGAGACGTTTTACGTAATGCCTCATATTCCCAAAACAAACGTTCCCATTCTTCTCGTCGAACAAACAATTGAATATCGTGTGTATCAGCATTACATTGACAATCTACCTATTCCGCTGCTCCCTACTCTCCTTAAAATCGATATTATGAAGCTTAAATACTGGGAAAAAACGTATTGGCAAAAAGCATCTATCGTAGGCGCTGTTTCGCAAGAAGATAAAGTTGAGATGCATAAACTTATTCCAAATCTTCCCGTGGAAATTATTCCCAATGCTGCTGGCGAAGATTTAATGGAATTATATTCAAAGAAAATAAACAAAACTGATATTACCTTTTTATATGTTGCTAATTTTTCCTGGTTACAAAATGTGGAAGGAGCTGACATTTTGGCCAAAAAAGTGTTTCCGAAAATTCTTGAAGAAATTCCTGAGGCTAAGTGCATTATTGCCGGCCAGTATGCTAATGAAAAGATTTCTCAGTTAGAAGGAGAACGTATTGAAATTTTAGATTTACCAAAAACAAGTATTGCGGCAGTAAAAGAGGCATACGGAAAAGGACTTATATTTATTGCGCCACTCGAAGGCCCCGGGGGTACCCGACTCAAAATCTTGGGCGCTATGGCTTCGGGATTACCCGTAATATCCTCTAAGACAGGAGTGGCAGGACTTGATGTGGAAGATGGTAAAAATGTTATGATTGCAAAAAATCCAGCAGAGTTTGCAATGAAAGCAAAACAAATTCTGAATGACCCCGCCCTATTCTCCTCCATACGCGCTAGCGCACGTAAGCTCGTTGAACAACAATACGCCTATCCAAAAATTGCTGCTAAATTAGAACGAGTGTATCAGCAAATAAAACACACATGAAAATCGGCATAGATATTTCACAAGTCGCATATGAAGGAACTGGAGTAGCTCGATATGTACATTCGATGATTGATGCGATTTTGGAGTATGATTCGAAAAATGAATACGCATTTTTCTTTTCGTCTTTGCGACGCTCACTCCCTGGCGATCTTGAGGAGCGTATCAAGGAGAAACACTCTCTTGTAACCGCAAAACTACCTCCAGCTGCACTTGATATTTTATGGAATCAGGCACATGTGTATACAATTGAGAAGTTTATTGGAAAACAAGACGTTTACATATCATCTGATTGGACCCAAGCACCGAGTAGCGCAAAAAAGGTTACCGTTGTTCATGATTTAGTGTTTATGAGATACCCTGAGACTGTCCATAAAAAGATTTTGGCGGTACAAAAAAGACGACTTGCGTATGTGAAAAAAGAAGTAGATTTAATCCTTGCCGATTCTCAGGCAACGAAAGATGACCTTGTAAGGCTTTTGAATATTCAAGAGAGCAAAATAAAAGTACTTTACCCGGCAGTTACTATTCCAAATCCATTACCAAAATCCGACCTTGTCATTCCTTCGAAAAAGTACATTCTTTCTGTTGGAAAGTTAGAGCCGCGTAAAAATATTTCACGTCTGATTGAAGCGTTTGAGGCGGCCAATCTCTCGGACACAGATTTGTTAATTGTAGGGCCAACAGGATGGGGAGATCAAAAAATGCACAATTCTAATCGGATAAAACTCTTGGGATTTGTGCCCGACGAAGATTTGTATGAGCTCTATAGAAATGCGCTCTGCTTTGTATATCCATCATTATATGAAGGTTTTGGATTCCCGGTTGTAGAAGCCATGGCGCTAGGCTGTCCGGTGGCTACATCTAGCACGTCTTCTCTGAAAGAGATCAGTGACGGAGTGGCTCTACAATTTGATCCAACGAGTGTAGAAGATATACAAAAAAAACTCATAGAGGTCGCGTCGAATGAAACGACTCGAAAGAAATTGATCGAAGCTGGAAAGAAACGTACAATGGGATTCAATGCACGGAATTATTACAAAAGTTTTATAGAAGCAATTGAACTATGACTATTGGAATTGATGGAAATGAAGCGAATGTAAGTGAACGAGTCGGTGTTTCAATGTATACGCTTAACTTGCTAAAAGAGTTTCATAAAAGCGCAAATGAGCAAACTAGATTTGTAATTTATTTGAGAAAGCCCCCTCTTTCGGATCTTCCAGAACAAAATGAATATTTTAAATATGTGGTAATTCCCGGTTACGTTGCGTGGAGCCAAATATTTTTTCCAGCGTATTTAGCAACGCATAAAAAACCGGATGTGTTATTTTGCCCAGCTCACTATATTCCTCGATTTTCTTCAGTTAAAACGGTTGTTGCGATTCATGATGTTGCCTATTTTTATTTCCCTGAAGAGTTCTTGAAAAAAGATTTATATAAATTAAAGAATTGGACAAGTTATGCTCTAAATCACTCTCAAAAGGTTATTTCTGTATCTGAAAATACAAAAAAAGATATTATTAAGTTCTACGAAACTTCTGAAGAAAAAATTGAAGTTATTCATAATGGGTTTAACCAGGCTAACTCTACCGAAGCTCTTAAAGAATTTAAAGTACCATCATATCCATACCTGTTGTATGTAGGCACACTTCAACCTCGCAAGAACGTTGCTAAACTTATTGAGGCTTTCAGTATTCTTAAAAAAGAGCATACCGATCTAAAGCTCTACATTGTAGGAAAGAAAGGCTGGTTGTATGATGAGATTTTTGCACGGGTTACTCAGTTACACCTCCAAGAAGATGTAATATTTTCTGGATATGTTACGAACGCGGAGAAAAACGCTCTTTATAAGCACGCGCAAGTATATGTCCTTCCGTCGTTGTATGAAGGTTTTGGTAATCCTCCTTTGGAAGCAATGAGTGCCGGCTGCCCCGTGATTGTTTCCAATAACTCTAGCCTGCCTGAAATTTGCAGTGATGCTTGTGTATATTTTGATCCAAATGATACAATGGATATGGCAAACAAGATAGGCGAAGTACTCTCTAATAAAGAGTTACGTACATCTCTTAAGGCCAAGGGTGAGCAGAGAGTTAAAGAGTTTAGTTGGGAGAAATGTGCGAGTAAGACATTAGAAGTATTGAAAAAAGTAGCTAATGACAATAGTGACAACCTACCAGGTTGAATAGGCATGTACAACCTCCGAGGTTGAATAGGCATGTACCACCTCCGAGGTTGACAAAAATATGAAAGATAAAACAGGTAGAACACTAACCGGTGATGAGGTTGCAAGGAAAGCAGTTTTGCGCGTACGAACAATCTTAATGGAATTCATTGTTTTTTTTGTTCATCAGGCAGGTTGCGTTCCTTTTCATCTTTTTAGACGCTTAGTATATCGGTTTGCGGGTATGTCGATTGGCAAGGGTTCAAGTATTCACATGTATGCACGCTTTTATGATCCTACTCGAATTAAAATTGGAAACGATACTATTATTGGAGAATACTCGGTCCTCGACGGTCGCGCACCACTTACTATTGGCGATCACGTCGACATTGCTTCACAAGTCATGATTTACAACAGTGAACATAACGTGAATAGTGAACATTTTGCAGCAGTAGAAGACATCATATTAGCTCCAGTCGTAATCCAAGATTATGTATTCATCGGACCTCGAGCAATTATTCTGCCAGGAGTTACCATTGGAACAGGTGCCATTGTGGGAGCAGGAGCCGTAGTTACTAAAGACGTTGCGCCATATTCAATCGTTGGTGGAGTTCCTGCAAAAGAAATTGGTCAACGGAAAGAAAAAAATCTCCACTACAAACTAGGCCGGGCCGCTTGGTTTCGATAAATGTTATGAAAGATTTGTCAATCATTATTGTTTCGTATAATACTCTCGATATAACACGTCAGTGTTTTGAACATCTTGAAAAGGCTTTGCAAAAATCTCCTTCGGTTTCTACAGAAATTATTTTAGTAGACAATCATTCAGTCGACGGGTCAGTTGAAATGCTTCAACAATGTCGCTCAGACAGTAAGAATGTCGATGTTAAAACACTTTTTTTAGAGAATAACCTTGGGTTTTCAAAAGGAAATAATAAAGGCCTTGAATTAGTAACGGGAAAGTACGTACTTTTTTTGAATTCCGATGTGTACGTGCAAGATGTAAACTTTGCTGATCTGATTCATTATTTGGAAGAGCATGAAAAAGTAGGAGTATTAACGGTTCGCGTTCAATTACCTAATGGAACTATTGACCCTGCAAGTCATCGAGGATTTCCAAGTTTGTGGAATGCATTTACGTATTTTACAAAATTAGAAAAAGCTTTCTCTCCTGTCCCCTTACTCAACAGAATATTTGGAGGATATCATTTAACTCATCTGAATTTGAAAACGATTCATGAAATTGATTCTCCTACCGGAGCTTTCTATTTAACGCGAGCAAGTATTATGAATAAAATAAAAGGATTTGATGAAGATTATTTTATGTATGGTGAAGATATCGATCTTTCATTTCGTATTAAAGAATTAGGATATAAAATTATTTACTATCCACTCTTCACCGTGTTGCACCTCAAACATCGCAGTGGGCTAAAGACGACAGAGTCAACTGTTCAGAAAAAAACAGGCGAACATTTTTATGATTCTATGGGAATTTTTTACAATAAAAATCTTGCAAAAAAGAATTCAAAAGTTGAAAATTATTTGACTCATTTATTTATTAAATTAAAATCTAAACTTCCCCGATGAAACGCATTGGCATTGATGCACGATTAATTAATCAAACAGGAGTTGGCGTATATATTCGAAATTTGCTGCACTATTTGCAAACCTCCTCGGGTACTGTTGAATATTATGTATATGCGTATCCACAAGATCTTGATACTATTCCGAACAAAGCACACCTGATTAAGCGACCCGCACCTTTCAGATGGCATTCAGTCGCTGAACAGACTCATTTTTTACGAACTCTGTATGAAGATAAACTTGATTTAATGCACTTTACCTATTTCAGTTTTCCTTATCTTTACCTACGACCGTTTGTAATTACTATTCATGATTTAACTCCTTTACTATTTAAAACTGGTCAAGCAACTACGCTTCCAACCCCTTTATTTCACGTAAAACATACTGTTTATCAGCATGTTCTTGCACGCGGAATCAAAAAAAGCACGCAAGTAATTGTGCCATCTGAAGCAGTACGAAGCGCTATTATTCATTATTTTGGACATCAATATAAAAACAAAATTGTAGTAACACATGAAGGTATTGATTTTGAACTTCAAAAAATGAAGCCTGACGAGTCGATATTTACATCGACAAACAGTTTTCTAAAAAATTCCCGCTATTTTATATATATTGGAAATTCATACCCTCATAAAAACGTTGAGAAAATGCTCAAGGCTTTTGCACAAACAAAGACCACAATGAAATTAATAGTAGTTGGACCAAAAGACTTTTTTTCTGCATCAATTACACAACTTATTAATAATCTTGGTATTTCGGAACGAGTTTTGCAGTTATTTAACATTTCACAACAAGAAAAAATAGCGTTATTCAAAAAAGCACATGCATTAGTGCAGCCCTCACTTACCGAAGGGTTTGGACTGCCAGTAGTAGAAGCCCAGTATTTTGGGTGCCCCATATTAGCCTCCAAAATTTCTGTTTTCGATGAAATTTTACATGAGCGCACGCTCCGATTCGACCCGTATAGCCAAGAGTCTATACGAAAAGCCTTAGAGCAGGCAGCTCATCAAAAACTCACTACGCCTAAGCTCGATACAAAACGATTTTCGTTTGAAAATATGACTCAAAAAACGCAGCAGATTTATACCGAAAACGTATGAAAAACAAGAGAATTGCTATTGTTTATGACTGGATTGACAAATGGGGAGGAGCAGAACGAGTTCTTTTGATTCTAAAAGAGATGTATCCGCACGCTGACCTTTATACCTCGTACTGCGACATAGAGAAAGCTCCCTGGGCAAAGGAGTTGAATTTTAAAACGAGTTTTATTCAAAAACTTCCCGAGTTTATAAAATCTAACCGCACGCTCTGCGTACCGCTGTATCCGTTTGCTTTTGAAAGTCTGAATTTTCCGTCATATGATGTGGTCATTTCAATTACTTCCTCATTTGCTAAGAGCGTTGTAACGCGCCCAGATACTCTCCATATCTGCTACATGCTTTCCCCTACCCGATTCTTGTGGGATCAGCCAGAGGCATACCCATCTCTCATGGAACGACTTGCACAACATACGCTCTACACGCGGTATCTTAAAACGTGGGATCGTATTGCCGCAAACAGACCCGACAAACTTATTGGAATATCGAAGATAGTTTCTACAAACATTAAAAAGTATTACCAGAGAGAGTCCGAAACTATATATCCTCCCTTTGATATTGATTATTGGAAAGGATTTAAACCAACCCCGATTAGCGCATTAAGAGAGCGGGGAGAGTATTACTTAGTGGTATCTCGTTTGGAGCAGTATAAGAGAATCGATTTGGTCATTAAAACATTTAATAAACTTAATAAAAAACTTATCATCATCGGATCAGGCTCACAATTGGAAAAATTAAAAAGAATAGCGGGGAAAAATATAACATTTGTTGAAAAAGCTACTGATCAAGAACTGGCGGAGTACTATTCCCACGCCAAAGCCCTTATACTGCCCCAGAAAGAAGAATTTGGATATACAGCACTTGAAGCACAGTTCTTTGGCTGCCCAGTCATTTCATACGCCAGCAGTGGAGTTGCCGAGACAATTGTTCCTGAAATTACTGGCATCCTTTTTCCCCAGCAGACAGAATCGTCGCTTACAGAAGCGCTTGAAAAGTTTGAATTAATGTACTACACTCTATCAAGATCAGCTAAAGTTGAAGGTCCAAAACAAGCTGAAAAGTTTCGCAAAGAAATATTTATTAAGAAGTTTAATCAATACATCGAAAGTAATTTATCATGAAAGCAGTCATTTTTGCCGGTGGAGCTGGCACACGCATGTGGCCACTGTCACGTAAAAACAGTCCAAAGCAGTTTGAACCCCTCGTAAACGGTAAGTCAACGATACAACTTCAGGTTGGAGTAATAAGTCAAAAGTATGCACCAGAAGATATATATATTTCTACTGGAGCAGAATACGTAAATATTATTCGTAAGCAGCTTCCTCAAATACCCGCAGACAATATTATTGGCGAACCTTGTCGTCGAGATGTCGGGGCTGCGGTTGCATTTATATTTGGCATTCTTGCAAAACAGTTTCCCGATGAACCAGTTTTAATAATGTGGAGTGATCATTTCATTAAAAAGCCAGTGGAGTTCATGGATGCTATCATGTCGAGTCAAGAGATCATTGCCAAAGATCCAAAAAAAATCATCTTTATCGGTCATGTTCCTCGCTTTGCTAGCGAAAATCTTGGTTGGATTGAATACGGTGATAAGGTAGATGTTGGAGTAGATGCAGATATCCACAGTTTTAAGAGTTTCAAATATAAACCCGATACTGAAACCGCAGCGCGCTTCTTTGCAAGCGGACATCACGCATGGAACCTTGGGTACTTTATGACCACTCCGGCATTTATGAATCACCTTTTTGAACTTCATGCGCCCGATGTATTTATTCATACGCACGCTATAGCACAAGCCTATGGCACAGACTCTTTTCAGTCGGTACTCGAAGCAGAATATCCCCAAATCCCAACGGTACACGTTGATAATGCAATTTATGAGAAACTAGATGGAAAGGAATCGTATGTTTTAACGCTCGATGTTGGTTGGTCTGATATAGGAGCATGGGAGGCTCTTAAAGAAGCCCTAGAAGAATCTCCGGAGGCAAATGTAACCCATGGACAAGTTTTAGCCAAAAATACTTCTGATTCAATTATTTACAATTATGATGCCAATAAGCTCATCGTTACATTGGATTTGGATGATTTTGTAATAGTTAATACAGAGGATGTGTTACTTGTGACTAAGAAATCATCGGTACCTAAGCTTTCTGAACTTGTAAAATCATTGAAAGACACAGAATTCGAGAAGCTCACTTAAAACATCACATCTACCTTTCTTCCAATTACTTCTTCTACAAAAAGCATCGTATCGTAGCCAGCTCCATTTTGTTTTTCGGGCGACAAGAATCCGGCAGTAAATAAAAGTTGGTCAAAATGTTTAATAAGGTCCTTGGTAACAAATTCTGGCTTATTATTAAGCTCTTTTAAAAATGCTTTTGTATTTGTAAACATTGCCCCATCAGGCTGATCTTCGGGCAATACTCTATTCAACACAAATAAATAAGTAAATAAATATGCCAGTTTATCGCTTGATTTGCGGATCTTGGAGTAGCCATAAACAAGCTCTGTTTCCGTGAGAGTGGTGTGGGCACCTTTTTGATAACTTGAAAATGAAATGTAATTCCCCGTTTCCAAATGAGCCATGCGTTTACTATTAAGCTTCTTGACCCCATACGCTTTAAGCACAATTTTGCCTTTAGACAGCGAAAAAAGCGTAACGAGAATATTATCGCCTAGAAGTTGATTCTTTTTGAGAATAATGCCGAAATCGTTACTGTACCTCACGAAATCATTTTAGCGTAAGTTGGTAGTCTTTGACAAGGGGAGTGTTTGAACGCAGTTTTTCATTTACATTCACGGTGTATTCGTGCCCAACCGTTCCTGGCTGCTTTTGAATGTACAGGGTATAATCCTTTTGATTTTTTACTTTATTGGGCAATTCATACTCCACTGTTACTAAAGCTGATCCCATTGGATTTACCGTCATGAATCCTTCAAAAACGGTTTTACCAAGTTCATCATATGTTTGTGTTTTAGTTTGAGATCCCTTAAAGCTTACCAATTTGCTCCCTTCCGGAACATATATACGGAGCCAATTTCGAAGCGGCGCATTTAAGCAGAGTCCTCCTCGCTCTAAATTACAATCTGAAGCTCGATGAGGATTCTTGTAGCGAATAGTGAGTTTCCGAGTAACGGTTCCATTAGAATCGATAGTGGTGTCGGAGGTGACATTGTGTTGTACGAATAAATTAGATTTTGCTCCGGCAAAGTTAGTATCGCTAATATGTAAGAAGTCCCCTTTTGTTTGTTGCATTCGACCAGCAAAATTAATGGCTTCAGCCGCCTTCTGTTCCTCTTCATCTTTAAGATACATTAGAATATGCTTTTCTTCTAAATTCGCAATTCCATCTTGGGTAAGTTGACCCCAATATTGAGAAGGAGATGATCCGAGCGCCTTCTGCATGATTGCATATAGAAGCTGCCCAAGAATTCCCTTTCGATCGTTCTTAACATAATTTACAGGACGATCAATGTCATTCAATAATTCGTAAATTACTTGTGGACAATCGCATCGATCATCAGGTTTTGCTGAGAACGTATGTCCGCCGGCTTCCGTGTCGCCAAGAACACGTAACATGTCTACGAGCACCTTTGTGTCGACTGCAATGATTCCGTCGTAGGCTACTTTCTGACTACTTTTTGCATACAGTTTTTCAAATTCCTGCATAGATTCATAATAATCAGGACTTAAATTACTGTCGCGAATATTTAACTGAGATACTCCTTTGTGATAGGCTAAAATTGGTGCCGGAGCTTTTGGATGACTTGAAATGGAGGCATCGAGAGTATAAATATCTTCTGAACGCTGCGCTGACATTTTTCCATTTTTCATTTTAAAAATGGCATACGCAGTTAAGAATCCACCTGTTGGACGAAGTTCTTTGTCGTTTTGGAAAACTATAATATATGTTCGCTCTCCATGTGCTCCGAGTAAATTAGGAACTTTTTTAATAAACGGCTTTGCATCGACAAACAGTGATGCGACGCTATCAAATTGCTCTTGATAGCCTGCAATTTTAGCACCATATTTTCCCGGATATTTACCAGGATCAATTTGATCAATCTCTTTTTGGGCAGCATCAATGTCGACAGCAATTGCATCAACTTGGGGAACAATTTTATCAAGTGTTAATACGGCGGTTTGAATACGATCATCAGCTGAACGATCTGCAAAACCGGCTCCTCCCTTTTTGAATCCAATCAAATCTGCATACGGAGCTATAGCGGTTATTCCCTTTTGACCCGCATTAATAAGGCTCTCGCCGGCTTCTACACCATGTTTAAAGTCTGAAACATACCATCCGGCTACCGGTATAAATCGCATCCAATATATTTTTTTGGCATCTTTTTGGAAAGAATCAAATTTTGTTCGGACATCTTTCATGTCAGTCTGCACTTTATTCATATCGTCACCCTTTAATGAATCTTTCATCACTCGAGCACTTGCAACAACAGCTCGACCTTTGGTATTAATATTTTTCAGCGGAAGAACAACGAAGAACGTTAGGAAAAGTACAAATAACACAAGAGACCAAAAAATTCTGGTTCGCTTACGTTTTTTTCCTGTGTGATGAAATTTCTTTTTTCGCAATATCATACGGCACCTTTCCCCTGAATCATTTCAAGCGGGGTTTTGAGCATAATCTGTAAGTCCGTCATTAATGATACATTATCGACATACTCTGCGTCAATAGCGATACGTTTGTCGAAATTAATCTCGGAACGCCCTGAAACCTGCCATAACCCTGTAATTCCTGGTCGAACTGAGAGTACTTTGGCAACCAACGGGCGTGTATGAGGATATTTCTTTTGTTGATCTTCAAGCTCGTCTTGATAATATGCTCGGGGTCCAACCAAACTCATCTCGCCCGATAGCACATTAATAAATTGTGGGATTTCATCGATCGAATGTTTGCGTAGAAATTTTCCAACTGAGGTAATTCGAGGATCTTTCCTCAACTTAAAGCTACTTTTCTTATATTCCTCGTATAAATGCTTAAACTCAGCATCGTTACGTAACATATGGTGAGCGTTAAGGATCATAGAGCGAAACTTATGCATCGTGAAGAGTTTTCCTTTCAAACCGACTCGTTGGGGAACATCAGCAAGTACCGGTCCTTTTGACCCTAATTTAATGCAAATAGCCGCCAATAAACATATGGGAGAGAAAAAAATAATAAGTATTATGGCTCCACACACGTCAACAATGCGTTTTAGCGTGTTCTTATACGTTTCCCCTGAAAATATATTCATAGGCCTATTGTATAACAATACCAGGAAATATAGGGAAAGATCAAGTATAATTAAGTAAACGGGGTGTAGTATAGCGGTAGAATTCGCGGTTTGGGACCGTGAGGCGGGAGTTCGACTCTCCCCACCCCGACATAATGAGTACAAATATTATTTTTGGAATAATTTCAGTGGTGCTAGTCACCTTCAATTACGTCCCCTATTACTTAGATGTTCTCAAAAACAAAACTAAACCCCATTCATTTACGTGGTTAATATGGTCACTTGTTTCCGGAATTGGCTTTTTTGCACAAATTGCTGATAACGCCGGCCCCGGGGCATGGGTAACGGGCATAGCAGCAGCCGCGTGTTTCGGCATTTTCTTGCTTTCCTTACGCAAAGGAGAAAAAGAAATCGCGCTTATTGACTATGTATCTCTAATTTTAGCCGGGTGTGCACTTATTGCGTGGAGTTTAACCGATGAACCATTATACGCAACGATACTCGTTACCATTACTGATGGCATTGCAATTATTCCGACCGCACGAAAGTCTTTTTACAAGCCGTATGAAGAAACTGCCATTTCGTATGCTGTCGCAGGATTCCAATTTATCTTAGCACTATTTGCGCTAGATAATTTCTCACTTACAACCGCCTTGTATCCGACATTCTTGATTTTTGCTAACTGGGGAATGTATGTATTGCTTATCGCACGAAGAAAAGTTATTCCTGCTCCTGCAGGATTTAAGAAATGAACACGAATAGCATTCTTGGAACTTTCTCTGTTCTGATTGCTCTAATAGGATATGTCCCTTACTACCGTGATGTTTT
This sequence comes from uncultured Gammaproteobacteria bacterium, assembly GCA_964422025.1. GTDB lineage: Bacteria > Patescibacteriota > Microgenomatia > UBA1406 > HO2-37-13b > 2-01-FULL-39-24. The sequence goes on along the minus strand of CAYQYZ010000001.1, from coordinate 40,377 downwards.
GAATGGTTCAACAAAACCCCATACATTTTCGTGGCTCGTGTGGTGCTTAACATCTGCGGTTAGTTTTGCAGGGCAAGTTTCAGATAATGCAGGGCCAGGAGCTTGGGTAATGGGAACCATTACGCTTGTATCTTTTGGAGTTTTTATTCTGTCACTCAAAAAGGGTGAGAAAAATATAGCACGTGTTGATTATGTCTGTTTGGGAATTTCACTAATAGCTATTGCAAGCTGGATACTTACAAATACTCCACTTTATGCAATTATATTAGTCACCATCGCTGATGTATTCGGATTTATTCCTACCATTAGAAAGTCATATCAAAAACCCTATGAAGAATCGCTTATGGTGTATTTAACATCCATTTTTCAATTCGTAATTTCGCTATTTGCATTAGAAAATGTGTCTGTCATCACAGCTCTAAATCCATTTATTCTTGCTTTCGTAAATGTGGGCTTTGTATTTATATTAATTACCCGCAGACGAGTTATACTAAAACCAAAGGGGTACTAATATGACTATACAATCACTACTCGGAAGCATCGCAGTAGTTCTAGGATTTGTCGCTATTATTCCCTACATTCGAGATATTTTGCTTAAAAAGACTCGACCTCACTCGTTTACCTGGTTTGTGTGGTCTCTTATTACAGGTATTAGTTACTTTGCTCAATTAAGTGATGGTGCCGGCCCAGGATCGTGGGTAATGGGATTTTCTAGCGCACTCTGCTTTGGTATATTTCTACTATCACTCAAATACGGCGAGAAAAATATTGTCCTTATTGATTGGATAGCCTTGTGCGGTGCTCTTATTGCATTGGTAAGCTGGATTATAGCTGATACTGCCTTATATGCTGCAATACTTATTACTATTACTGATGTACTTGCTACATTTATTACGCTGAGGAAATCATATTACAAACCATATCAAGAAACGCTCTCAAACTATACGATAAGTGCTTTTAAGCACGTTCTTTCTGTTTCTGCATTAACCAATTTTTCGATTATTACAGCCCTGTACCCTCTTTTCTTAATTGTTGCAAATACAACTCTCTCTTTAGTGATTATTATGCGCAGAAAAATCATTCGCGCTCCGGCCTCATTTACTGCCCGAAAGTAAGCTAATATTGTATAATATACCCTGAATTGGCTGAGTAGCTCAGTGGTAGAGCACACGTTTCATAAGCGTTAGGTCGAGAGTTCAATTCTCTCCTCAGCCACCAGTGTGATATAATACCTAATTATGGACGATATTACCCCTAAAAAAATCGCTCTCGTCGTTGCAGGAAGCTTACTAACAATCGGTATCCTCTTTGGCGCATGGTACATGACTTCTGCTCCTAAAACCGTAGTGAGACAAGATATTCCCGTTCGCGACACTGATTATGTGGCTGCTAATAAAAAGGCTAAAGTCATGTTAGTTGAATACAGCGATTTTCAGTGCCCCGCATGTGGACAATATCACTCACTCATAAAGCAAGTTCTTGAAAAATACAAAGATCAAATTGGATTTGTACAACGGCACTTTCCATTACAACAACATGAAAATGCAATAGTTGCTGCGCGAGCTGCCGAAGCTGCTGGCAAACAAGGAAAATTCTATGAAATGGGCGATTTACTTTTTACAAATCAAAAGGATTGGGAAGAGTTGGATGAACCCGTTAAAACATTTGAGGGATATGCAAATAAATTAAAGCTGAACATGGATCAATTTAAGAAAGATAATACTGATGCATTTGATAAGAAAATTGAAGCCGATCGACTGAGTGGCGTAGCATTGGGAGTAAATTCAACACCTACGTTCTTTTTGAATGGAGTTAAATTAAGTAATCCGGGCTCAATGGATGCGTTTAGTAAACTAATTGATGCGGAATTGGCAGCGAGTAAATAATCAGGATGACAGGGAGAGCCGGGGTACCCTATGGAGAGAAGTTAAATCCTTCACAAAATCTCCTTTTTGAGCTTTAAAGTGAGCAGCAATTCCAATCATAGCCGCGTTATCGCCGTATAGGTATTTGTAAGGAGGAAAACGTACACTCCCAGCATGTTTTTTAGCAAGCTGCCTAATTCTCTCTCTTAGATACTTGTTTGCCGCAACTCCCCCACCAACAACGAGTGATGAGACTCCTGTTTGAATAATGGCTTTTTCGAGTTTATGGAGAACGCTATCGAATACAGCTTCCTGATATGAAGCGGCAAGATCATACAGCTGCGATGTTTTTTCGTTGTCTGACAAATCTCTATAATAGTAGTAGAAAGAAGTTTTAAGTCCTGAGAACGAGAAATTCAGATCTTTTGATCCCTTCATAGGCCGAGGTAACTTTAGGAACGTTTTATCTCCCTTTATTGCTAACTCCTCAATCACCGCACCCCCGGGATACCCTAAACCAATTAATTTAGCGGCTTTATCAAGCGCTTCCCCAGCGGCATCATCGAGCGTTTGACCGAGAATCTCATACACTCCTTGGTCTTTAAAGAGGACGAGCTCTGTGTGCCCTCCGGAGATCAGTAGAGCTATATACGGGAATTTAAACTCACTCTTAGGATTCCCTACACTATTTTGGGCAAAACAAGAATAAATGTGTCCTTCCATGTGATTGACGGCTATTAGAGGCTTTTTATATTTAATGGAGAGTTCTTTTGCTTTTAGAATACCGACTTCAAGAGCGACAGCAAGGCCAGGTCCGAACGTTACGGCAAATGCATCAATTTGCGATTGTTCAACTTTTTTGAACACTTCGTTTACCACCACATCAATATGCTCTTCATGTGCACGTTTTGCTAAACTCGGCACGACTCCTCCCCATTTTTTGTGAATTAGTACTTGGGAATAAATCTTATTTACTAATATTTTTTGTCCGTCAGTAACGGCTACTGATGTTTCATCGCATGACGTATCGATTGCTAGGATTTTCATAAATATGTAATGTCGATTTTTCGACCTTCTTGGCTTATATAACTCATCGAGATTACGACGACTTGTGCTTTTTCTTTTAACATTTCAAAAATTGGTCCACTTTTTTCACCCCATTCAATGGCAACCAAAGCATGAGGCTTGAGCATTTCATCGATTCCAAGAAAATTAAGCTCGTCTCCTTCTTTAATATTGTAGAAGTCACAGTGATGAAATAATTTAAAATGTTCATCGGTTGTGGGATACTCGTAGCACACAACATAGGTGGGAGAGACAATGTTAGCTATTCCTAGTTCTTCTCCGATTGCTTTAATTAGTGTAGTTTTCCCTGCTCCAAGTTCCCCTTGGAGAATGATAATGCCAGGTTTATCTAAAGCTTTTTTCTTTAATTGTGCTAGGATATCTTTGCCGATAGTCGCCGTCTGTGCAGCAGATGAAGAAGAGTAAGACTCGGTAACCTGAGCGTCGCCCGAACGTAAAACCGCAACTGTTTCCTGGCTTAGGTCAAGAACAGTAGAGGGTTTGTTATATGGTAGTTTCCCGGCGTCAATGATAAGATCAATTTCTTGCTTCTTTTTATCCGAAAGACTCTCCACGAGTGATTCGACAGAATAATGAGAAGGTGAACCGGCGAGGTTTGCAGATGTTGCAGTAATAGGGAAATCCAAGATCTCGATAAGCTCATTAATAAATGCATTATCAGGAATGCGAATTCCCAAATTTCCTTGTTCCGATTCGAGTTCCGGGCGCAACGTTCCCTTTGAAGGTAGAACAAATGTATATGGCCCCGGTGCAAGCTGCTTTAAAAGAGCTGTTTGACTCTTATTGAGAGTTACATAGTTACTCGCTCGTTGTGTGTCACCCACAAACACCGAGATAGGTTTACCTATTGGACGGCGTTTAAAAGAAATCAGCTTTTCTACTGCAGATTTTGAGCGCGCATCAACACACAATCCATACACGGTATCGGATGGCAAAACCACCAATCCCCCGGCCAGAATGACTGTTTTTATTTCCTCGATGAGTTCCTTTTGTGTTATAGAGTCTTTTGAGATAATTTTCATATTTATTGGGATCCAGAGCGGTTTACTGCTAGCAATTTTACCAAAAACCTGCTAAAATAGCCACACAATGCCCGAAACTACTAAAAAACCGAAACAAAAAGTTTCACAGTTTCAATTCAAGTTGAATATAAAAACTCTCTTCCTAGTGCTATTGGTTTCATTTTTTACGGTAACACTCCTTTCATCGTTTCTTTCATCAGGCAATAAATATCCTGAAAAGCCTGTTACGCAAGTAATGCAAGATATTAAAGCAAAAAAAGTGAAAAGCGTCGTTGTAGATTCGAATAAAATTACTACTACATACAAAAACGGAGCAACAGTTCAATCAAATAAAGAAACTAATAGCAGTTTTTTAAGTTTGTTGCAGGAAGCTAACATTGACTCTTCTGGAGTTAACATTTCAGTGAAAGATTCAGAATCAAGTTCGGCAATGACCAGCTTTCTCTCAAACCTGCTCCCAACATTACTTATGATTGCTTTTTTCATTTTCTTATTCCGCCAAGCGCGAGGAGCTCAAGATTCTGTATTCTCATTCGGACAGGCAAAGAGCAAAAAGTATTCAAAAGAGATGTCGCGAATTACATTTGCGGATGTTGCCGGAGTTAATGAGGCAAAAAAAGAACTTGAAGAAATTGTCGACTTCTTGAAAAATCCTAAAAAATATCAAAAATTAGGAGCTCGTTCGCCAAAGGGCGTATTACTCTTCGGTCCTGCCGGAACAGGTAAAACGCTCCTTGCCAAAGCAGTCGCGGGCGAGAGTAGTGTTCCTTTCTTTTCAATAGCTGGTTCTGAATTTATGGAAATGTTAGTTGGAATTGGAGCAGCTCGAGTTCGTGATTTATTTGCAACAGCTAAAAAAGAAGGCCCTGCAATTATTTTTATTGATGAAGTTGATGCTATTGGCCGAACAAGATCGCAAGGCGCAATGCCGGCGCATGATGAACGTGAACAAACACTAAATCAGATTCTCGTAGAAATGGATGGATTTAGTCCAAACGATAAAGTTATTGTTATTGCTGCTACAAATCGTGGAGATTTACTTGACCCAGCATTACTTAGACCTGGTCGATTTGACCGACGCATTATTCTTGACTACCCTGACGTGGAAGGCCGAGAAGCAATTCTGAAAATTCATGCAAAAGGCAAACCATTCGATAAAAAAGTCTCATGGGACAAAATTGCAAAACGAACTGTTGGATTTTCAGGTGCAGATATTGAAAACATGTTGAATGAAGCAGCAATCGCTGCAGCACGGCAAGATCATACGGCAATCTTTATGGCAGACCTTGAAGAAGCTGCTACGAAAGTAAAACTGGGTCCTGAAAAGAAACGATTACAGACAGATGGTGATAGAAATATCACTGCATATCACGAAGCCGGACATGCAATTGTTACGTATTTTCAACCGAACACAGATCCTATTCATCGAATCTCGATTGTGTCACGAGGTATGGCGCTTGGATTTACGCTAATTCCTCCAAAAGCTGATAGATTGCATGAAACTAAAACTCATTTACTTCAAATGATTGTTTCGATGATGGGTGGACGAGCTGCTGAAGAAACAGTATTTGGAGAAATTACGACTGGCGCTTCAAATGATTTTGACCAAGCAACAAAAATCGCACGAGCAATGGTTGTAGAATACGGCATGAGTAGATTGGGACCGGTTAATTATGGTCCAAGCTTTGACGTTACGCAGTGGGGTCGACAATCATGGGAACAAAATAGCATATCAGAAAGTGTCATGGGACAAATTGATGCAGAAGTAAAGAGCATATTAGAGGATTGCTACAAAAAAGCTTGTGATATATTGAAAAAAAACCGCCAAGTACTTGACAAAGTAGCAGCAGAACTGGTAAAAAAAGAGAGCCTCGATGATGAAGAGTTCCTTCGTTTGGTAGGAAAAAAATGAATAAAATCTTCCTTGTAATTGATGGAAATGCCCTAATACACCGCGCATACCACGCCCTTCCCGGATTTAAAACACATAATGGAGTACTTACGAATGCCGTGTATGGATTCGCTTCAATGCTGCTTAAAACGATAGACGATTTTGCACCAACGCATGTTTGTGTGTGTTTTGATACTCCTGCAAAAACTTTTCGTAAAGAGATGTATGCAGAATATCAAAGTCAGCGGCCCGAAATGGAGGATGATCTTTCAAAACAATTCCCCTATGTGAAAGAGTTTTTGGAAAGTGCAGGAATTGTACATATTGAAAAAGCGGGATTTGAGGCCGATGATGTTATTGGAACGATTTCAAGGATTTCAGGGGAAGAAAGATATAAGACATACATTCTTACGGGAGACAAAGACATTGTTCAGCTGGTTGATAAAACTACGTTTGTAATTGCCCCAAAAAAAGGAATTTCAGATATTATGCTGTACACCGAAGAAAGTGCATTAGAAAAATTTGGTATTCCTCCACATTTAATTCCGGAACTAAAAGGACTTATGGGAGATCCATCGGATAATTACAAAGGAGTAACTGGGATTGGACCTAAAACTGCTGCAACACTCCTTGCTCAATTTAATACAGTTGAAAATATATATGAGCATTTAGATGAAGTTGCTTCACCTAAGACTCGTGAGTTATTGGAGAAAGGAAAAGAAAGTGCACGTATGTCACAACGACTTGCTACTATTTTGAGAGATCTTGAATTGGACTTTTCAATTGATAAGTGCGTGCGAACACCCTATCAGCAAAGCTTAAAAGACTTTTTTGAAAAACTAGAATTTAATACCCTTCTTAAACGATATTTTGCAAGCAATCAGCCAAAACCAGTTACTCCACCAAAACCAGTTGAAGAGAAGAAACCTTCTGACCAAATGGATTTATTTTAATCCGGCCCACAACCTGGTACACTTAAAATATGAAGATCCATTCAGTTCATGCAATCCAGATTCTTGATTCCCGAGGCAATCCTACTATTGAAGTATATGTTGAATTACAAAATGGTGTTGTAGGAAAAGCATCGGTACCCAGCGGAGCCTCCACTGGTAGTCATGAGAAAGTAGAATTGCGCGATGGAGACAAAAGCAAATTTGAAGGGAAAGGTGTACGAAAAGCAGATAAGAATATAAATTCTGAAATCAATAAGATCCTAAAAGGGCACGATATCAGAATGCTCCAAGAGGTTGATGAGAAAATGATCGAACTTGATGGAACTGAAAATAAATCTCGGTTGGGAGCTAATGCGATATTGGCTGTTTCACTTGCAAGCGCCCGAGCTCTTTCAAACCATAAAAAAGAACCACTCTGGAAAACACTTAACGAATATTATTTCCCAGAAACGAAACCTCAATTCTTAAAGCTTATGGTAAATATCGTAAATGGTGGCGCCCATGCAAATTGGAATTTTGACATTCAGGAATTCATGATTATTCCGCAAAATGAGTCTCCGAGTAAAGCAGTAGAGATTGCCCAAGAAGTTTTTCAGGCGTTAGGAGAATTACTGAAAAAAGAAAATCTCTTAACGCTCAAAGGCGATGAAGGAGGTTATTCCCCTGATCTTAAATCAAACGAAGAAGTGTTCGAAATAATTCATCGCGCAGTTAAACTTTCCAACCATGAGCATGAAATAAAATATGGAGTTGATGTTGCAGCATCGGAATTATTTAAAGAGGGAGAATACTTATTTAAGAAGCAAAATAAAACTCTCACCGCGCAAGAGCTCTCTGCGTACTATCATAAACTCCAAACAACCTATGGAATATTTTCATTCGAAGATCCTTTTGCAGAAAATGACTGGAGTAACTTTTCGACATTCACTAAGAACTTTGGCGGTACCGGACTTATCGTAGGTGATGATCTTTATACGACAGATCCTTTGCGCATTCAAAAAGGAATTGCTCAAAAAGCGACTAATGCTGTACTTATAAAACCAAACCAAATTGGCACACTTAAAGAAACAGTTGACGCGATTAAGCTCTCAAAGGAAGCCAATATGAAAGTCGTTATTTCTCATCGATCCGGTGAAACTGAAGATTCGTTTATTGCAGATCTTTCATACGCCTGTGATGCAGACTACCTAAAAGCCGGCAGCATGAGCCGATCGGAGCGACTTGCCAAATACAATCGACTGATTGAGATTGAGCAAATGGAACAATAGCTTCATTTTGTGATAGAATGGATAAATGTCCCTCATTACCGTAGAACACCTAACCAAAACATTCTCTTCATATAAAAAAGAACCCGGAATTGCTGGGTCTTTCAAATCTCTCTTTAACAGAGAATATATAACAAAATATGCTGTTAATGACGTTTCGTTTTCAATTGAAAAGGGAGAGCTAATTGGATTCATTGGCCCAAACGGTGCAGGGAAAACAACTACTCTCAAATGCTTATCGGGACTTATATATCCTACATCGGGCAAAGTATCTGTTGCCGGATATAAACCCTTTGACAGAAAAACTGAATTCTTAAAAAAGATTTCCTTAGTCATGGGACAAAAAAATCAATTATGGATGGACTTACCGGCATACGAATCTTTTTTGCTTAACAAAGAGATATACGAAGTCGAAGCTGCTCGATTCAATCCGATTATTAAAGAGCTCACTGAATTACTTGATGTTGTCGATATTTTGCATATTCAAGTCCGTAAACTCTCGCTCGGCCAACGTATGAAATGTGAACTTATTAATCAGTTGATTCATTCCCCTGAGATATTGTTTTTAGACGAACCAACTATTGGGCTTGATGTAGTTATGCAGCAGAATTTGAGAGACTTTATTAAAGACTATAATGCAAAATATGAAGCAACAATTTTATTAACAAGCCACTACATGGAAGATGTAAAAAAACTATGTAAACGCATTATTTTCATTGATCAGGGAAAAATAATGTACGACGGACAACTCGCAACACTCGTCCAAAAATATTCTCCACATAAAATATTAACATTTACGTTTAACGCTCCTATTGATAAAGACTCTTTTATTAAGTTTGGCGATGTCAAAAAAGTAAGTACTTCAAAAATTGAATTAACGGTAGCTCGCGAAAAAACGAACCATGTCGCGGCACATATTCTAGATAAATTCGATGTTGATGAATTTACTGTTGAGGAACCAAGTATAGAGGACGTTGTTCGGCGATTTTTTACCACTTCTCTGTAGATATGAGATACTTTAAAATCCTTCTGCTTCATTTTGAAGATGTTTTACAAGAAAGAACTCGAGCGTTCGTTTACTTTCTTTTGAATATTATAAACCCCCTCATGCTTATATTATTTTGGGGCGGTGTAAAATCAAAGTCTGCTTTAATTGGAGGACTTACTCGTGAGGAAATAAGTTCGTACTATTTAATACTTATTGTTGTGGTAACAGTTGTTATGTCTCACATAGAGGAAGAAATTGCAAAAAATCATATTCGAGAAGGTGGACTGGTTCGCTATTTGGTCCGCCCATTTCCATATTTGGCATTGCAATTTCTTAATGAAATGCCCCATCGACTGCTACAAGGGGTTTATGGAGTTATTGGCTTTTTTATTTTACAGCACTTGATTCCCAACATACCCCTGCCAATCATATCTTTGTCTACTGTTTTTATTCTTGTTAATGCATATTTTTTGTGCTTTATAGTTCAGGCAACACTTTCTCTGACTGCATTTTGGATTACTGATATGGCAGGTATACTAAATACGTGGGAAGTTATTCGCGTGGTTCTTTCGGGCTTATTGGTGCCAATTACATTTTTACCTAATTGGGTAGCATCGATTGCTTATGCAACTCCGTTTCCGTACATAATATATTTTCCCGTTATATCTTTGCAAGGAAATGCCCCAATACAATTGCAGATATGGATTATTTTTATGCAGTTCTTATGGATGGCGCTGTTTTTTGCTATATATAAAACCCTATGGCATTTTGGGTTAAAACGATTTAGCGGTGTGGGTCAATAATATGAAACGCTACTTTAAAATATACATACAATTTTTGTGGGTAAGTTTATTAAACTTGCTTGCCTACCGAAGTGGTTTTTATAGCCATTTGGTTGGATCTACTATTTGGGGAATTTTTCACTATATTTCTATTTTTGTATTAACATATCGAATTCAATCAGTATACGGATGGACGAAACCGGAGCTGTTTATACTTACAGCAACATTTGGAGGTATGTGGGGATTGTTTCGTTTCTTTTTTGTAAAAAACTTCCATGAATTTTCAGGGACCGTGTTAAGCGGTCGGTTAGATGGACTATTAATTAAACCAATTGACTCTCAATTCTTGATGAGCTTATGGCAAGTTCGATATGATGAATTTGTTCGAGTCTTTATGGGAACAGCTTTTTTGATATACGTAATCAATGCTTATAATATTCATGTAACTCCAGTGGGTGTTTTCATGTATTTCTTTCTCATAATTTTTGCTATCGTATCATCATATTGTTTCTGGTTTAGCTGCTCTACAATCATTATATGGTTCCCACGACTATCAAATTTAATTGAACTTCTGTATAGCTTTTCGGGAATCATGCGAAATCCCCCAGACATTATGCAACGTTTTGGCATATCAACCGTCTTAATTATTACTCCAATTTTATTTGCAATATCAGTACCAACTCGGGTACTTGTCGGGAAGGCATCGATTGCTCAAATTCTTTGGTTAATTGTATTTACGATATTGTTCTTTATGTTCACTCGTGCTTTTTGGAAATATGCTCTAAGGTCATATACGAGTGTGAATAATTAGACACCTGAAGGATCTAAGAGATCTTTCTGCCAAATCGACGAGTCCAAACCCTTACCATATCGGTCTTTAAATATACCAATATTTTTAAAGCCAAATTTCACTAGAAAATCCTCTTTATTTGTATTTACCTCTACATACGTATGTGCAAATTTATATCCTCTTTACTTGCATTCATCGAGCATCCTTAACATAAGAGAAGCACCAACTTTTTTTCCTTTCACTGATATATCAACAGATAAAAAATGTAGTCGTGCACGAATTTCAAAATCGATTGATCCAAAGCCAACTGGTTTTTCTCCGATGAATGCAATGAGAAATACCTCACCGCGCTTAAATAAATTCTCGAGTCGATCTTTATTCAAGTAATAAACATGTTCAAATCCATCGTTACTTTGAATTAGCCGCAGGTATTTAATGTCTTCGGGAGTTGCATAACGAATTATCGCTGGATTATCCATTTTTGTGCTCGGGAGCATTAATGAGGCCGCATTTTTTGTATTTCAGTCCACTTCCACATGGACATGGATCATTGCGGCCGACTTTTGCGCTTTGTGCGGGAACACTCTGCTCGACATGTGTATGGGTATGGCCGGAGTGGTCGTGACCGTCATGAGAATGGTCGTGACCAGCATGAGGATCGGATTGTGCAGCGAATGGATCGACTGCAGAAGCGGATGATAATTGCATTTTGCTTTCATCAATACTTTGGGCTTGGGGAATATTTTGCGTTACTTCAATGTGAAGTAATCGACGAGATACATCGTAATTGATATCTGAAAGTAATTTTTCGAACATTGTGTACGCCTCATTCTTGTACTCAACAAGCGGGTCAAGTTGGGCGTATCCGCGGAAACGAATGCCATCACGAAGGTCATCAATTGCGGTTAAGTGTTCTGTCCAATATCGATCGATTGTAGATAAATATACAATTTGAACTGCTTGTTTCCATACATCGGCACCTAGGTCTTTTTCTTTCTTTTTATAACTCGTTTGTAATTTCTTAGTTAACAGTGCAGCGATTTCTGGTTTATCCAGCTTCTCAAGTTCGGCTTGAAATTTCTTTGGGTCAGTTCCGATTATTTGTGAAAATTCTACTGCAAGTTTTTCAAATTCAATTACTTCTTCTTCAAGATACACGTACATGTTTACAAGTGTTTGAATTTCTTCGTCAAAAAGGTTTGTAGCAATATCATCAATTTCTTTATTTTCTGATCTAAGGATTTGATTTCGTAAGTTATAAATAACTTCTCGTTGCTTATTTAATACATCATCATATTCAACCAAATGTTTTCGCATATCGAAATTAAATCCTTCAACCTTTACCTGTGATTGCTCAAGAGCTCGAGAAACCATTTTATGCTCAAGGGGTTGATCTTCGGGAATGTTAAAAAAATTCATTAATTTTGCAACTTGCTCACCACCAAAGATTCTCATAAGATCATCTTCGAGTGACACAAAGAATCGTGTTTCTCCGGCGTCACCTTGTCGTCCTGATCGTCCTCGAAGCTGATTATCGATACGGCGAGATTCATGACGTTCGGTACCAATGACGTATAATCCTCCGAGTGAAAGAACTTCATCATGTTTCTTTCTCCATTCATTTATTTTCTTTTCGTACTTTTCGTTTTCTTTAGCTTGTTTCATTGATGACGAAGATCCTGATCCGCCTTGGGCGGAAAGTTCAGGATGACGGTCAGACTGAGATTCTTCGCTATGCTCAGAATGACCATTCGCTTCAACAGGGCGTTCGTATTTGCTTGGTGCTTCTCCGCCCAATACAATATCAACTCCTCTTCCTGCCATATTGGTTGCAACGGTTACTGCTCCTCGTTGCCCCGCAGCGGAAATAATTTGTGCTTCTTTTAAATGGTTTTTAGCATTCAATAGAGTATGTGGAACACCATTCTTTTTGAGTAATTGAGAAAGCAGCTCATTCTTTTGGATAGAAGTGGTTCCAATTAAAACTGGTCGACCTGTTTTGTGTTGCGCGGCAACATCAGCAACAACAGCGCTAAACTTTCCAAGTTCAGTTTTATAAATCAAATCGGAATGATCGATACGACTTGCTTTTTGATGCGTTGGGAAAATAATAACATTAAGTTTATAAATCTTTGAAAATTCTTCGGCTTCTGTTGCTGCAGTACCGGTCATTCCGCCTAGTTTTTCATACATTCTAAAATAGTTCTGCAATGAAACCGTTGCAAGTGTTCGCGATTCTTGTTTAATATCTACTCTCTCCTTAGCTTCAATTGCCTGATGCAATCCTTCTGAAAATCGACGGCCGTATAAAAGGCGTCCGGTAAATTCATCGACAATAATAACCTCGCCATCTTTTACAATGTAATCTTTGTCCTTCGTAAAAAGAGTTCTAGCTTTTAGCGCAGCTTCAACATGAAATACGGTATCGAAATCTTTTTCGTAAACGTTCTCAACTTTTAGAATTCCTTCAATAGTCGCGATTCCTTCTTCGGTTAAATGAGCAGTTCTTTGTTTTTCATCGATCGTAAAATCGCTGGGTTTCAATTTTGAAACAATCGTTGCGTAGTCGTAATATTTTGAAACATCTTTATCGTACGCTGCAGAAATAATATGTGGTGTGCGAGCTTCGTCGATTAACACTGAGTCAACCTCATCGATAATTGCATAGTGAAATCCGCGTTGTACAAGTCCGGTCATTTCATTGGCCATGTTGTCGCGCAAATAGTCAAATCCAAATTCTGAGTTAATACCGTATGTAATATCCGCATCATATGCTTCCTTACGTGAAACAGGTCGCAGATGAATTAGTCGCCAGTCAGTTGCTTGTGAATCAGTAAAAGTAGGGTCATAGATATATGATTGTTCAGAGATTATTGCTGAAACAGAAAGACCAAGAAAACTAAATAGTTGTCCCATCCAACCGGCATCACGCCTTGCTAAATAATCGTTTACTGTAACTAAATGAACACCCTTACCAGTAAGTGCGTTTAAATAAAGTGGAGATGTGGCCGACAATGTTTTTCCTTCTCCGGTTTTTTGTTCGGCAACCGTTCCTTCATGAAGCGCAATTCCAGCCATAAGCTGAACATCGTAATGACGCGTTCCCAAAACTCTTCGGGCGGCTTCGCGGACAAGTGCGAATGAGTACGGTAGAATTTCGTCTAATGTCTTTTTGCCTGACTTTACTTGTTCTTGCAACTTTTTAGTTTCTAGCGCAAAGTCGGAGTCTTTTAGACTACGAACCGAATCTTCAAGTTTATTAATCTCCTCAGCTCGCTTGGCAAGTCGATCGATTTCTTTTTTGTTAAAGTCGAAAAAACTTTTGAATGGATTGAACATAATATTATTGGGATGCTGAAACAAGTTCAGCATGACGTGCAGGGATTGTTTCGAAGCCCGTATATTTTACCAGCATTTCGGGAACTTTTATTGACCCATCTTTTTGTTGATTAAGTTCAAGTAAGGGAATCAGAATTCGTGGAAATGCAATCGCAGTGTTATTAAGTGAATACGTAAAATGCATATTTCCATCCGCATCTTTGTATTTGATATTAAGTCGTCGCGTTTGAAAATCGCCCATTATGGAATTTGACATGGTCTCTCCATACCCTCCGCGTGATGGCATATATACTTCCGTATCATACTTTTTCATTTGAGGTTCACCCATGTCGCCTGTGCACATTAACAAGACGTGGTATGGTAGATTTAGTTCTTGTAAAATTTCTACACAATTTCGTTGTAATTCTTCATGCATTTTTTTCGCTTCTTCAATGTCAGCCTTTGCAATAATAACTTGCTCTATTTTGAAAAATTCATGAACGCGGTATAATCCTTTAGTATCTTTTCCATATGATCCGGCTTCTTTTCTGAAACACGGAGAGAATGCGACGAATTTTTTAGGTAAGTCGCTTTCTAAAAACGTTTCATTTGCAAAGTACGCAGTTACGGGAACCTCTGCGGTTCCAGCCAAATATGCGTCGTCATCGTTTAGCGCATATACTTCCTCTTTACCCCATGGGAACTGTCCGTTTCCAAAAAGGGTAAAACTCTTTACAATTGCAGGGGCAAGAATCGGAGTATATCCTTTGGCAACAAGTTTGTTAAGCACGTATAAAGTAAGGGCCATTTGCAATTGTGCAGCCTGATTTTTGAGAAAATAACCACGAAAACCTGATACTTTAGTGCCCCGTTTGAGATCAATTAGATCTAACTTCTCGCCCAGTTCAATATGCGACAGGGGAGTAAAGTCAAATTCTGGAATAGTTCCCCATTTTGAAATTTCTTGATTACCCGATTCATCGGTACCTACCGGCACCTCATCGAGATATACGTTTGGAACGGTTAAGAGAAGGTCGTTGAGCTTTGTCTCGACTTCGGTAAGATTTGTTTCAATTGCTTTAAGTTCATCCTTAATTGCTCGACCTCTTTCTCGTGCGCTCTCGTCGGACCCTGCACTGGCAAGTGAGTTTCTTTCTTCGCGAAGTTTTTGAACTTTTCCAATTAACTCGCGGCGTGTATCATCAAGCGTAAGTAATGCATCGACATCAACTGTTCGATTTTTATTCTTTGCACTGAGTGCTACTTTTTCTTTATTGGCACGGATAAAATCAATAGAAAGCATGGGGTAATTATACACCACCGCTTAGGCGATATCACTCGTAAATCGCGTTATTAGGAAGTCTTTATTTCGTTTTAATTCGTCCTGCAAAAGCCACCCGGCTTTGGGTCCGTGATCCTTGTTTATAAGAACTAAGTAGATTGCCTGGAATGCTTTTTTGGGGGCTATTCCAACAGTCTTGGAAAGTTCGAATACAGCTTGCTGCAAGGCTTCACCATCAGAATACTGCTCATTTAGCAGATCGGACGCTACTCTGCTAAGAAACTCTTTTTGGTCGCTATCAAGCTCCGACGCGCGGGATGGAAGCGTTTTTGAAATGGTAAAGATATCTTTTTCATCAGCATAGCGTTCCAGCCATATTTTTGCAAAGCGAACACGCTCCTGGAGCACCTCTTGCTCTGGTTGTGTGAGCGCACTCCCCTTTTCAGTTTCAAAAAACTTCTGCACATCGACCGATGGCATTTGTATGAGCGTAGCAACTTGGCGGAAACGAGGTAAATGCAAGACTTCTCCAGAGACGTCTGCTTCCCCAATTTGAGTCGCCTCATACATTCTTCCCATGTCAGTTTCTGTTCCTGATTTAAAAAATTCTTTTGCACAGCGATCGTATTCATCAAACAAATCAGGAATTGTTGCGGAAGCAGTCAGATCAAAATTAATTGCGCGTTTGTATGGTGTTCGAACAATCAAAAACTTCACCAATTCCGCTGGCATAATTGAGAACATGTCAATTGCAGTAAATCCGATTCCCTTTGAAGACGACATTTTAGCGCCACCAACTAGGAAGAATTCGGTCATAAATGCAAAGGGGGCCTGATACTTAAAAATTTCAGGGGCAATGCGTTCTCCTATATCATGGCTTCCCCCGGCAGACATATGATCTTTACCCGAGCCTTCCACCGTTACTCCCAACGCAGCCCAGCTTGCGGGCCATTCAACTTTCCACATTAGTTTTCCAGTTCCTCCAAATGGTGAAATCTTACCAGAATGCCCACAACCAACCGACCATTTTACAAGATCAGGTTTACATTCATATGTTACCTGTTCCCCATCCCAATCGGTTACTAAACTTGATCCAATTTTCCCACAATTAGGACAGATTACTTGGAACGGGTACCAGTTTGTAGGCTTTTGTTGTTTGGCAACGGTAAGATAGATTTCTCGAACTTTCTCAACGTTATCGAGAGCAAATTTAATATAAGGATCAAATTCTCCCGCTTTATACATTTGCGTTGTCGATTTAATTGTCGGATTAAACCCAAGGTTTTTTAGAGCAGTGTGGTATCTGTTTGAATATTGAGCGGCAAAGCTTGCAGAGACACCGTCGGGAGCAGGAATGGATGTTAATGGTTTTCCCATGTGTTGACCAAACTCCCCTTCGGAAAGGTAGGTAGGTAATCCGTCCATCGGGTCTATGTCATCGAAAACATACGTAAAATCCACCTCATATCCAGCTTTTTTCATAGCCTCGTAAATGAGGCCATGGATGGCAATAGCTCGAAGAGATCCGACATGTGGTTCGCCCGAAGGAGTCGATTGATCGTCAACCCGATGCTTTTTATTTTTGTCGATATTTTGTATTAATTGATCAGCCCAGAACATAGGAGTATTATACCGCACTAGAATGTGTAAATCCGTCCATAAATGCCAAAATATTAGAACCCAGCGTTTCCACTTTGTATCCACCTTCTTGAACAACAACGATCGGATATTCCATTGCTTTAATTGTGAGAGCCATTTTTGTGTAATAGTCAGTGGTAAGCAAAAAACCGCCAATAGGATCTGCTTCGTGCGTGTCAAATCCTAAAGAAAGAACTAAGTATGACGGATTGAATGCTTTAATATTCCGCAACGCGTTTTGCAAGGCTATGTGATATTGATCATTATTGGTTCCCAGTGGAAGGGGAATATTGAGATTGAATTCTTCTCCTTTATTTACGCCGCTTTCTTGTGCAAACCCAGCATAAAATGGAAATTTAACCTGAGGATCTGCGTGAATTGAAACAGTCAAAACATCGGATCGATCATAAAATATTTCCTGTGTCCCATTTCCATGATGAAAATCTACGTCAAGAATTGCAACTTTGCCACTTTGCACAAGCGTTTGAGCAGCAACCGCTGCGTTATTTAGAAAACAGTATCCGCTCATTGTACGCTTACCCGCATGATGACCTGAAGGTCGACAAACTGCATAAGAAAATTTCGATTGATTTGCTAAAAGCAGTTGGGCGCAATCATATGCAACCGATGCTGAAGCAAGAGCTGCATTATACGAATTATGATGTAAAGGCGTATACATATCGTTGCTATAATAGCCCAATTGAGCTAGAATATTTTTAGATTCCGGTTTTTTATGGGTAAATATTGAAGGAAATAATATGTCACCTGACTTTACTTGTTCTGATGCGCATTGCAGAAAAGTTAGATAATCATTATCATGTATAACTGAAAGAACATGACGTGGAACAACACATTCAGTTTCCCCATAATCATACCCGCCTTGTGCGAGTGACTCCAATAATTTTTCTAGCCGTTGAGGTTGATCTTGATGAACTTCCCGCTGTCCATTAAAGACTTCATACTGATGGTTATATACAAGACTAGTTTTTGAATATCGTATATACATAATTAATCCTCATAGCGTGCCAAAATTCGAGCACGTTCTAAACCTGAATAATTCATTCTAATAAATTTCGCTGTCAAAGTTCCAACAACAAAGTTTCTCGTATATCTATGCGGATATGCGAAAGCCGCTCTGTAGGCGTTTCTATCTGATCCCAAGTCTCGCCAGTTTAAACTATTTGCTGACATTCCATCAAGAACCGCAACGTTTGCTCGAAGTACCTGATGTGGCGCAGTAAGTCCAGATTTTCCTTCAACCCCCGGAATAGTAAAACCTGCATGACGAGCAACAATATCTGAACGAGAAGACATATTTAATTCAGCGAATATCAAAGGGATTCCCCCTAGACCTTCAAGCTCATTCAGTAGCTGAGCCGACAGTCCTATCACGCTCGCGGTACATAAGCCAAGCTTTCGGTAATTTGGATCGGTACTATACTCTGTAGTTTCGGCTAAGTTAACTCCTGCGACGGAAAGTATTTCACCCATTGTAGCAGAAACTATTTTACTTGTTTCCGTATCACGTACTCCGCTAAAAGCAATTCCATTTCCCACATTCTGTTGCATCTGCATTAGTCCTTCTTTAGACCATCCAAATGCATTCCATAATTTTCGAAGTTCAGGAACATCGCCTTCATTAAAGGTTTGTACAAGTTGGAACTGTGTAGGTAATTGTTCCACAATTTGTACAGGTGTTCGAGATTGCCCATTTCGACTCTCCCAGTACTGATACACAGCTTCCCATTCAGGAACTGGTGAAGAATGAACATTGGCTCCCATAACAATTAAGAAGTCATCCGTTTCCTCTTCAAAGAGATGTAATGGAATCGCCACTTCAAATGCATTAGGGTCTTGCTCCGTCATTGCAAAAACTACCTCTCTAGAACAACGTGCACGGAGTACTTTGCGTCTTCGCCTATACTGTTCGGATTGCTTGGAAAGATCTGTATAAGCAGACATTAAATCTTCAGGATTAGTAATTATCTCAGACATTGTTAAATATGCTCGACCATCCGATCTTTCTAAATCCATGCCGATTTTCCCTGTTGATGTTATTTCTGTTTGTGCCATAAAAAAACCCCTCTTTCGAGGGGTGCGTTGTTGTAATGTTTTATGTTACATAAAAAAGCCCCTCGCAAGAAGGATGCGTTTTTTTGACTTATTTGTTAAATTAATAACATTCATTAGTAACATAGAAGGTATTATAGCAGATAGTTAAGAAATTTTCAAAATCGTGTATTCTATTTCGCCTGCTGGGACAGTGACCGTAACCACATCCCCTTTTTTCTTTCCCAGAAGTGCCTGGCCGATGGGAGAATTATTGGATAATTTTTTTTCTGCAATATTGGCTTCAAGCTCTCCGACAATTGAGATCGTGTCTTTGTTACCATTTACAAGAACATCCACAACACTCCCCACCTCAATAATTGAGTTATCCGATGAATCGGGAATTACTTTTACCTGACGAAGCAAATACTCAAGCTCTTGCGCACGTCCATCCAAGAACGACAAATCCTCCTTAGCAGCTACATATTCACTATTTTCCGACAAATCGCCCATTTCACGGGCTTTTTTAAGTCGTGCCACCGCAATTGGTCGCTTAACTTTTCTAAGCTCTTCAATTTCCGCAAGTACTTTATTATATCCTTTTTGAGTTACTACATTTGCATTGGCCATAAAAAAACACCCTCCCGTCAAGTTCTAAGATATTTTGAGGTCAGGTTTGATAGAATATACTACACGATTTGTGAAATGTCAATCACTTATGGCGCTATCGTCTAACGGTTAGGACGTCAGGTTCTCATCCTGATAATCGGGGTTCGATTCCCCGTAGCGTCACAAAAATATCATTTCCCACCCATTATAATTCCCTCTAGCTGTGGTATTATATTTTGATTAAATGACATTAAATTCTGTTTCTGATAGTCTGGTTGCGCAGCTGTAACTGAAGAAACTACCGGTTCCATTATCCTTCTACCTCCATCAATCTCTCGATCGACTCTGTTAAGTATTACTGCCCCCAATATATCCATTGTAATTTGTGCGGCCCTATTTGGTTCAAAGGTTAGTCTATATTCATCGTTATACCCATATGTGCCTTCTGGACCAAATAAATGTGACCAACGATTCGATTCCTCAAGTTTTCTTTGATATAATTCCCAGTGTTCATCAGATTCTGACGCCATGTCCTCAAGACTCGCTAAACGTCGTAAGTTCGCAGGATCTCCTTTATCGACTATAGAACGACCACGTGTATTTGCTTCATTTTGTAGTATGAATAGATTAGTGAGTTCGATTGTTGAGGCAACGCCTGGCACATCGGGCAATGTCATAACCTCTCCATCACTTTCGATCCCAGTAGCTAAATCGCGTAAATCTGTTTTGCACAATCCTAAAACTTTTCCATCAGAATCCTGTGCAATAAGATAATAGCGAGTGTTGCGTAGAGAAGTTCCTGCAGAAGTATGCGATCTTTCTGATTTAAGCGTAGAAATACTGATAGCTTGTCCCCTAGAGGTTTGTACGTGAAAAACCGGACCAAAATGGACCCTGCCTTCAGCTAAAGAACTCTTCAATTCCCCCGTCAATCTTTTTGTTCGCTCACCCACATCTCTCCTTCGATAGGCTTCATACGCTTTATCATATTCGCTCGACGGATCCATAGATGTATATTATCATATCTGTGTCCAAACGGAAGTCTATTTGAATAACAAAGAGCTGTGCTTATCCTCAGGAAGTGCGCCGAATGCTTTTCTTAGTACTCATATACCATATTATTCCTTACTATTCCTTTTAATGGATTCTTCCAGCGGCCTTGCATAGTTTTTAATAAGGAAGGTCATATCGCTTGGTCCTTCGAGTTGAAGTAGTATTATGGGGACAGCCATCTGTGTGTAAGGGTCTTTTTCCCCTATGACAATATATTGATATACCCTAATATAAGACAATTTGTTGTGCCTGCGCTTGCATTTTTTTCACGCCTAAATTATACTGCTCGGACTAGATATCAATATATTGTCATGCGCTGTATACACTGCAATAATGCATTAACTACTGTTCAAAATAGTCGAAAAACTCATAATAATGACCGAATATGGAGACGAAGAGCATGTGCAAACTGTAGTGAAATATTTACTACAAGTGAATTGGTAGACATGTCACACATTGTTGTGGTAAAAAAAGCAGGATTTGAGGAACAGTTTAGCAGACACAAACTGAATTCGGAAATATTTTACGCAACGCAGCAATTTAAAATGACGATGAGAGATCGGTTTGTAGATTCAATTTCGCGAGAGATTGAACGAGAAATTTTGGCTCTTAAAAAGAACAAAGTTGAAAGTTCAAAAATCGCTGAATCTATATTACGACTGCTCTATAAAAGACATTTTCCGACTTTTCTTGCATATTTAACCACACATATACGTATTACTAGTGAAACTATGCTGAAAGATCAAATAGCGTATTATTCAAAAAGATCCGATACTCCAGAGGAAAGATGAAGATGTGTGATTCCATTCATACTCACTACTTTCCACTTATCGTCCATATATTCACACATCGTTATTCCCCCATTTGAAAATTCAGTTTTCTGTTTAAATTCTTTAAAAGCCTCCGGATGATCGGTGTCGCTAAATAATATGTAAAAGATCAGAATTGTTAAAAAATATCCGTGGGTAACTACAATGATTTCCTGCTTATTTTCTGTAATAATAAACTCGAGCGCTTTTTTTGCCCGCGCTGTTACATCATAAAAATTTTCTTCATCTTCGTGGTGCCAGTTTTTATTGTAGAAATTATCGCGAATACTTTGATGGATGTCTGACAGCGCTTCGTCTTGGACTGGCTTACCAACGAATGAATGTGGCATTCGACGTTCAATAAATAAGTTGCTCCGAATAATAGGTACTTTTATGGTTTTGGCGATCTCCTGCGCGGTCAACATAGATCGCGCGTAAGTGCTCGTTATTATAGTATCGATGTGAATATGAGAAAGAAATTTCGCAACATGGCGTGCTTGCGCTTTCCCATGATCGGTTAATATTGTTTCAGGAGACTGGTGAACTTTATCGGTTTGTTCAGATTCGCCATGGCGAACAAAGTAGATTTTCATAGTATTGAGTATATCATGCCTAGTTGTTTGTTACATAAATTCTTGCTATAAATAGACTATGTTGAGTACAAAAAACATTCTTGCGGGGATTTTGGTACTTCTTTCCATAGCATTGGGATTTACCTTAGGAGGAATCAATTTGTACGCGCTCATAAGTGGAGCGGTGAAGATAAATATTATTCTATTTTTTATATCCATATTCTTAGTCTATTTAGATTCTCTTACATTATTTCTATTAGGTCTGGCAAATGAAAATAAAATGGGGAAATTGTATGCGGTGTCGACAGTCGTTTTTGCACTTACATTCTTTGCGGTAAGCCACTCTATTATTGGAACAGTATTAAGCTCTCTGGTTTTTTGGTGGATGCAACAATACATGTACACATCAAGTACTTCACGGGCCGCATTATTTGTAAAATTTATACCTTCTGAAATTTTTATGCCTGCCTTGCGAACTTCATTTATATATTTGATGATATTTTTCTCGCTTATTAGTTTTGTACAAACACGTGATCGAATAGCCTCGAATACATTAGTAAATGACACGCTTATTACATTTGTGAGTAAACCATTGATCCCACTCGTGAATAAACAAATTAACACGCAAGTTATTCGAAAGTTAGGGCCACAATATAATGGACTCGGATATCAGCAAAAAAAGGAAGCTGCTGCGGGTGTATTACGAGAAGTTGGAAAAAATATGGTCGATGAGAAAACAGGAAGATTGTATGGAATTGATCCAAGCACGATCCCGTATGAAAACGTATACGTATATGATAATGGCGATGTAGACATTGAACCGATTATTGCGGCTATGCATCCACAGATTCAAGTACAACTGTTGGTACTACTGGAACAATACAGCTATATTGTGCCAGTGTTGGTGGCATTATTGATAGTATTACTTATACAACCCGTGTTTATTTTGTTTGGATTTGTTGAGACCGTGTTTACTGCGTGGTTATTCTGGATATTAATTAAGGGGAATGTGTTGAAAAGAACATTGGTGGACGTGAAAGTTGAGAAGGTATCGCTATAAACCTCTTAATATACTCCGCTCGATATCGTGATTCTCAGCTTGAAGTGGGTTCCCTCCCATTCCATTGTTTATCGGAACGGGCCTCCCAACAAGCTTCGAATCAGATATCTCGCGCCGTATTTACGAAGAATAACAACCCATCATACCTTCTCTACTCTTTAAAGGTAAGTGAAATTACTTCAACAATCCATCTACCGTAGGTTTAATATCTGTGTAGCTATACGCACCTGCAAATGGTGTGGTGTTAACTATGAAATATGGTGTTCCTTGGAATCCAAGATCCATAGCGACCTGTTGCTCAGTGGCAAGTCGTGCGGCATGTTTTTTATCCGTCAAACACTTGGTCACATTCGCAGCATTTACTTTGTCGCCTAAGAATTCAACCAACTTTCCAATGTTAGCCACATCATTCTTAACAACATTGTTAATAAGTTCGTATCCAGCGTTTGTCATGAGCATATCATGAGCGTCCCAGAAATTTCCATCGTCATGAGCACAATACAGAGCTTGCATAGCAAGTTCTCCGGCTCCATGACCATTTGCATAAATAGTGGTGAATGCAGCTTTTCCATCTTCTACTAACTTTCTCATTTCTGTAACTGGGGGAACGTATGTACCACCGTCTGATTCATACTTAAATTGTGGACCGACTGATCCTGCAAGTTCTGGATTTTTTCCGGCTGCAACGTGGCAATACGGACAACTCGGATCGGAAACTTCAACAAATTTAACTTTTGCATCTTTATCACCAAATGTAATATATCCTTTACCAAATAATTTATTTACTTTTTCAGCTGAAATTGGAGCTGCTGGTGGTTCTTGTTGCTGTTGTTGAGCGGTGCCAGCAGTTTTAGCTTTTTCTTCAAGAGCTTTGTTTTTGTTCAACAGGAATCCTGCAAAAAAAGCCATAACTACTAACGCGACGACGAGAATGGTGTTCTGGTTAAGCGGAATCGTAACATTTTTTTGTGCCATAATACGTTCATTCTAGACAATCCACATAAAGAAGTCAATGGTAAAAAGGGTATCAAACCCAGTTATTTTGATAACCTGCGGGCTTGGCTAGGCACATTCAACCTCTTAGGTTAATTAATTAAGAACAGGAGTTTCTGCCGGAGCAGTTACTTTTTCAAGTTTTCGAAAATTAAATTTGCCCCCGGGAAAAATAAGCGCTTTCTTAAGTACGTCATCTAAATGCGAAACAAATATGAAAGTAAGGTCATTTTTGACAAACGTTGGCAAATCTTCCAAATCTTTTTTATTATCTGCAGGCAACAAAACCGTTTTAATTCCAGCACGATGAGCGGCAATAACTTTTTCTTTAACTCCACCGATTTCCAAAACACGTCCACGGAGTGTAATTTCACCCGTCATGGCAACTTGGCGATTCACAGGAAGTTTTGTAAGAGCTGAAATCATGGCGGTTGTTATTGCGACTCCTGCGGATGGTCCATCTTTTGGAACAGCACCTTCGGGAACGTGAATATGAATATCTATAGAATTATAAAAATCGGAACCAAGACCAAATACTTCATATCTGGAACGAATATAACTTAGGGCAGCTTGCGCAGATTCTTTCATAACATCGCCTAAATGACCCGTAAGAATAAGATTTCCTTTTCCTGGCATAATAGCGATTTCAATGAGTAAAATTTCCCCGCCTACTGGCGTCCACGCAAGACCATTTACAATTCCAATGGCATCTTTTTCTTCGATAACCTGTGAAGAATATTTTTTAGGTCCTAAGTATCCGTGCAAATCAGATGGCTTAATAGAGTAGGTTTTTTTACCCTTTTCAACAACTTCACGCGCGACTTTTCGCATAATCGTAGCAATTTGACGCTCTAATTCTCTTACTCCCGCCTCACGAGTATAATCACCTGCTATGCTCTTAAGAGCAGTATCG
The DNA here is from genome assembly GCA_964422025.1 of uncultured Gammaproteobacteria bacterium. Taxonomy (GTDB): domain Bacteria; phylum Patescibacteriota; class Microgenomatia; order UBA1406; family HO2-37-13b; genus 2-01-FULL-39-24. Next base: position 15,439 of record CAYQYZ010000001.1, on the reverse strand, counting down.
ACGATCGATACTTTATGATCAGACAGCCCATGTGCTTCCGTTTGCTTTTTAGTTAAATAGTTTTTCGCGATATTAAATTTTTCATCAGCGGTGTAGCCTGAGAAATTAATGATCTCAAGTCGATCGCGCAACGGACCCGGAATGGTTTCGAGCATATTTGCAGTTGTAATAAACATGACATCGGAAAGATCAAACGGCACCTCAAGGTAATGATCGGAAAATGCAAAATTTTGCTCCGGATCCAATGCCTCAAGCAGTGCTGCTGATGGATCACCTCGGTAATCGCCACCGATTTTGTCAATTTCATCTAACATAAAGACTGGATTATTTACTTTTACTTGTCGAATTCCCTGAATCATACGACCTGGCATTGCTCCAACATAAGTTCGTCGGTGACCTCGAATCTCAGCCTCATCACGAATGCCACCCAACGACATTTTTACGAATTTTCGACCTAACGCTCGTGCAATTGATCGACCCAAGGACGTTTTACCCACACCCGGAGGTCCTACGAAACATAAAATAGTTGGTTGTTTTACTTTTGATTCTTTGGAAGTAGTACTCATTTCCTTCAATTTCATAACAGCCAAATATTCCAAAATTCGTTCTTTGACTTTTTTCAACCCATAATGATCGGTATTAAGTACTTTTTCAGCTTTCTTAATATCTACATCGCCCTTTGTCGCTTCGCCCCATGGAAGATCGGCAATGACCTCAAGATACGTTCGAATGTAAGAGGCTTCTGGATTGTACGGAGACATTTGAGCCAAACGATCAAGTTCCTTAAACGCTTTTTCTTCAGCCTCTTTATTCATTTTTGCTTTCTTAAGCTTTGCGCGAAGTTCATTAATGTCACGATTCTCAGGAGTCTCATCGCCAAGCTCTTGTTCAATGGTTTTAAGTTTTTCACGTAACACGGCATCTTTCATTCCCTTTTCAAACTTCTTTTGTGTTTTTACTGAAATGCTATGCTCAATTTCAAGCACTTTAACCTCGTTTGTAATGAGCTCTGCCTCTTTTTGAAGCTTTATAAGAAGGTCATCTTCTTCGAGGAGCAGTTGACGGATAGGAGTCTTAATATCCAGAATCATGGCTACGTGATTTGAGAATTCTTGAGGCGAAACACCGCTCATGATATTCATTAAGAAAACAAATTCAATTCCTTTTCCGAGATTGACGGCTTTTTTAAGCTCGCTGGTGATATGTTTTACCAATGCTTCAACTTGACTGGTAGTTGCGGGTTCAAGAATGGTTTCAGGTAAGAATCGAAGTTCGGCTTCGAACATGTCGTTATGAATATGGAAAGTTTCGACTTTCACTCGGGTCTCTCCGCGCACCAATGCGCTCACTTCGCCACGCTCGCCTTTGAGCATTTTTTCAATAGTAGCCAAAACTCCAATTTGATGTAGATCTTCTGGTTTCGGGTCGTTAACATCAGGATTCTTTTGCATGAGTAAAATTATTTTCTTTTCACGCTTTAAGGCTTCATCGATTGCTAGGATACTTTTTGATCGTCCAAACAAGAGAACTTGCTCGGCTCCCGGAAACACAATTCCGTCGCGAACAGGCACAATTGGGTATAGTTTTTCGTCAGAAATACCAGGTATTTTCATAGGTAGTTAGCAGTATAGCAACGGGTTTGCTAAATGTCAAGAGGGAAACAAGCCTTGATAGGTCTTTTCTAAAGAAGACCTAAATAATAGTACATTCTTCGGATAGTGGATGATTTTTTTTCAGAATCGAGACGTCTGGAATCATGAAAATCTTTAGTAGCAACAGCCCCACTACGTACATTTTGCATAAGAGCAAGCATTTCTACCTCGTTTCTACCACCAGGATGGTGATAGTAGATCCCAGTACCTGCTTCTATGCTTTTTGCAAGTTTATCTGTGTTTGGAATATCAGTGTTACCAACCATTTCCCTTACTTGTGAATCCATTGCCATTTTTTTTACTCGAACAGTAACAAAGCCTTCAATTGCCAGTACCAAACGTGATTTAACAGTTGCTAATTGTTCATCAGATAAACCAAGTGGATCGACAACCTGATTGACAATATGGTCTATCGGCTTATTTAGCAAATCTGATATAAATCTTTGATCATTTTCATCAAATTCAAATACAGACGTATCGGTCTTATATTCTCCTCCTAGTGCTCGCGCTAGTCCAGTCAACGTTTCATCGCCTACAACATACTCTCCCCATCTCTCATTTCTTAATGAATCTATAAGAGTATCTCTAATGTCTTTTCTTGCTCTACGATCTACTTCGCCAAACTGCTGATATACCATCCTAATATCTGACGGAGTAAATCCCCGATTTTTATACACAACTTCATGTGATTGATTGCGTATTTGAAATAGTGCGCCCGATTCCGTTGGAATGCCAGGGCGAACCAGAACTGCTTCGTCCTTTGGAATAGAAAGCCTCTGTCCAGGAGAAATATCAAAAACTGTATCAATAGAATTCAAATTTATCGGCGCACCGTTTCTTCTTATAAGACTACCTAATTTTGAAATTAGCGCATATGGTCTATTATCAAATATCCCTTTTCTTAAAAGAGGTTCTTCTGGCGCAACTTGCTGCAAAGCACAAAACCAAGTCGTTCGTGGAATTCTACCTTCTGTTGCATCGAATGTTGTAGGTATTTCCCACTCCGTGCCACCGGTACTATCCTGGGGTTTAAAGGAAGTAGCGTGAATCGCAGCCAGATGATCGAACGCTTCCCATTCATCGACTGTTAGTTCTGGCTTTTTATGTCGATTTTTTATTCCATGTTTTACATCATATGCTTGTAACTGTTTCAATTTATTATCAAGCAATTTTTGTGCTAGAGTATCTCCTCCCAGTGCCAAAACTGCGATCGCTTCGCCTGACGTATCGTCGGGATTTGGTTTTCTATACTCTCCCGTATCATCAATCATACGAGTTGCAATAATACTATCAATAGTCGTTTCAATGTGCTCATTTGTTTTTCTATCTTTCAACAATTTTCTTTCTTCGCCAAGTTGTGGCGTTGATTCTCCAACTATTAAAGCTAAATCAACTAACGCACGAGGATTTTGTTCAACTAAAATAAGAGTTTCTCGATCAGCGACTGGCCCATCGCTATAAAAATTCGTTGGATTTACCAAATTCTCACCAGGACGACGTGCTGTCTGGGAATCGAGAGCCTGAATTTTCCTCAAATAATCACTCTGATCTGCTTCAGTTCGCCAACCTGGTTTGTCACCGAGAATATGCAGACACTTGCCTCGAAAGTATGCTTCTGAAACGGGTAATTCATTATGTGGATAAAAAATCACTCTTACATCGCGACCTTGTATTTGATATGTATAAACTGTTCTATCAATTCCATCATCATCTGCAATGGTTTCTGGTTTTAATCGAGCAAGGTGCTCAGCGATTTGCGCAGAGTCTGATTGCTCTGCCGCTGAGGGTTCAATTTGCGCATCTATCCGGCTGAGTACTCCTGAGAATTCGCTAGTCTCCGCTGGAGCTGGAGCTGTAAATGACTCTGCTTCTGGAATTGGTGCGGATCCTTCTGCGCCTTCCATATTAGGTTAATGATGCAAGTAATGAGTCTAATTCGGTAAATCGCTCCCTGTGCAGCAGGGTATCTTGTGCCAATTGTGGAAGCTGTTCATGAAAAGCCGGGCGTTTTACATTGTACAAAATTCCCAACGGAAAACGTTCAATCATAGTGGCTTCCATTGCTCGTTTGAGAGCCAAAGTTTGGTTTTTTGGGTCATGTTTTTTGCTGAGCAGGTACGTTTTGGAATCGTAATAATCGTAAGTATTGTAATGATTAAAAGTAACGCACGGTTGGAGAATATTGACGATCGAAAAACCCTTGTGCTCCATGGCTTTTTTAATAAGACTCTTTAATTGAGGAACGTGCGATGCGTATCCTTGTGCTGCAAACGTTGCCCCCTGACTAATCGCAAGAGCGAGTGGATTTAAAGGAGTTTCAATGAGCCCAAATGGCGTTGATTTAGATTTATAACCTTTGTTTGCGGTGGGAGCAGCTTGACCCGTGGTGAGTCCATACACGCTGTTATCGTGAGTAATTATGGTTATGTCATGATTTCCCCGCACCGCATGCAGAAAATGATTTCCTCCTTCACCAAAACAATCTCCATCGCCAGCTATAACCAGCACTGGCATTTTGTGATTGGCAAGTTTGAAACCAATTGCTGTGGGAATTGCTCGACCATGGAGTCCATGGATTGCATAGGCATTTAAGAAATCATTCATGTTTCCTGAACAACCAATACCGAATGAAACGAAAATACTGGAAGGATCATGTCCGAGCTCCCCAAGCGCTCTTTTGATGACAGCGCCAATAGCCCAGTTTCCACAACCAGGGCACCAGGTTGGGGAATAACCCGTGAATTGTTCGAATTTGGATGGAATTTGTTTCATAGTTTAACACCTAGACTCTTCGCTCTGCTCAGAGTGACAGAGGAGTCCGGAATAATGTAATCAACAATTTCTTCAACATGAATCTGGCGGCCGTTGTATTTGAGAATCTTTTCTTTAAGATGTACCCCTGTTTGCTCACGTAGGAGCTTGCCGAACTGACCCTGGCTATTATTTTCAATAAGAATAAATCTCTTCTTTAATGTAAAGAGGGCGGCTACCCTGCTCTCATCGAGCGGAAACACGTGGGTGAAATGAATAAACGCAGTCTTCTCTCCTTTGCCCGCTAATATGCGCTGTGCTTCCAAAATCGCACCCTTATTACTTCCCCATGAAACAAAAACAATTTCTGATTTATTAATATCGCCAAAAATCTCAGGCATAGTAAAATGTTTTGCTAAATACGTTTGAGTTTTTCTGTTTCGTTTATTTACTTGCAAAATCCTCTCTTTCGCATCCTCGGTCGTATGACTGTCAGCAGTATGCTCGTACGAGTTGACCTGGTAAAACTGTCCGGGGTATCCGGGAACCAGTCGCGGAGAAATTCCATCGGGAACATCGGCATACCGCTGATAGTGATTTGCTTTCCAAATGAGTTTCCCGGAATCAGGAGAATGAGCGCGGTTTAAAAGTTTCAGGTCGATTTGATTAATGCTCATATTACTTTCTGAAAGATGTTTATCGGAAAGAACAATTACCGGTGTTTGATAATAATCGGCCAAATCGAATGCTTTTAACGTAAGCGCGTACATTTCATACGGATCACCCGGAGCAAGGACTATTTTAGGAAATTCCCCATGGCCCGCATGCACAGTAAAAAGTAAATCTCCTTGTTCGGTCCAACTCGGTAAACCAGTGGCCGGACCAGGGCGTTGACTCATAAATATAACAAGTGGAATTTCTGCAATACCTGCAAATGAAACTGATTCAACCATTAATGCAAATCCCCCGCCTGAACTTCCACACGCAGCTCGAACACCGGCAGTACTCGCTCCAAGCGCCGTATTTATAACTGAGATCTCATCCTCTGCATGGCGCACGACCATACCCGTTTTTTGAGCATGCGCTGCAAGCGTAGTAAGGACCGTTGAAGAAGGAGTCATGGGATAAGCAGCATACAATCGGCAATCGGCGGCAATGGTGGCAAATGCAAATGCATCGTTTCCAGTTAGGACAACTTTTGGTTCAGGTTTTTTAAGAACAGGGAAATCGTGGATAATGAAATCGCCGTGATTTTTTATGACGTAATCATATGCAAGCTTAGAGATTTTTTTATTTAAAGAAACAACCGAAGCTCCTTTATCGGCGAATGTTTGCTCGATCATCTCTTCGAGGATCTGATACGGCCAGTTGAGAACTGCTAATGAACATCCGAGCGCTATGTTATTCTCCATGACCATAGAAGCCTTATTTTCAAACAGCATGGTTTTAAAAGGAAGATGAATCATCTTATAGCCGCTCTCGGAAGGCGTAAAACTATTTTCGTCGTAAATGACAATTGAATCCTTAGTGAGACGGTGTTTGTGGAGCTCAAATGTTTCCTTATTTAGACATACGAGGACGTTAATATTATGTTGAATTGCGTGCACAGGTTCCGGCGAGAGAATGACATCGTACGTATTATGCCCGCCTCGAATGAGGGAAGGATATTCAAAACAGTCGAAAATATGGTATCCAACTTTTGTGGCGATTTTGGAAAATGAAAGACCGGTTGTCATGACGCCAAACCCTGCCTGACCCCCAATTTTCCACAGAAAATGAGACTGCATGTACTATTTGTACCTGTTTTGGGGATGGAGATCAAGGAGTCAATGATCGTTACAGCATGGATCTTTGTATCCGCAATTTGTGCAAACGGCGTCGCGGCCTCCGGGCATTCCAGAAAGGGAAATGAATTCGCAACAGGGACAGAGGCGATTATTGTAATATGGGCGCGTTGCTCTCTTTTGCAGTGGTGTCGGAATCGTATCAGTCAGTGGGGTTCGCTTTAGATCCATTTGATAGTAATTTTCCAAGTGCTTCAAGCGGTAATAGCGCGCATTTTAAGCGATTGGGCGATAGTTCAATTCCTAATAATTCAAGAATAATTGATGTATCGAGTTTTTTCAAATCTGAAACTTTTTTACCTTTTATGTAATCGGTAAGGAGCGATGATGAAGCGATTGAAATTGCGCATCCTTGGCCGGTAAATGCAACATCGGTAAGCGTGCCATCTTTTATGGTTCCACTTAAGTGGATTTTATCACCACAGCTAGGATTATCGATATGAATAGCACACGAAGGATCAGAGAGTTCCCCGTAATTATGCGGTGATTTGTAATGATCGAGAATGATTTCTTGGTAGATTGATGACATAATGTTATCTTTGTCATCCTGAACTTGATTCAGGATCTATTGGGATCCCGAAATAAATTCGGGATGACGGGAACCCCTCAGGATTACAGGATCGTTTCTACTCTTTTTAAACTTGTAATAAGTTTTTGAACGTCGGATTCGTCATTATACATATAAAAACTTGCACGAACTGTTGCGGCAACACCAAGAGCGGTATGAAGCGGCATAGTGCAATGATTTCCTGCTCGAACAGCGACATGTTCTTCAGAAAGAATTTGGGCAATGTCGTGGGCGTGATAGTTTCCAAAAGTAAAAGACAGCAACCCTCCGCGATCTTCATTGCCAGCCGGACCGTAGATAGTAATTTTCTCTCCAAACTCGCGCTCCAACTCCTGTCGAGCAAATGAAGTAAGCGCTTTTTCGTGTTCTTCAATTTTATCTATACCTACACTCTGTAAGTAGTCGACTGCCGCTCCCAACCCAATCGCTTGTGCAATGGGCGGAGTTCCGGCTTCAAACTTATGCGGAAGTGAGTTAAAGGTGGTCTTTTCAACAGAAACCGATTCAATCATTTCCCCGCCGAATTTATAAGGAGGCATACGCTCCAACAGCTCCCGCCTACCCCACAACACGCCAATGCCTGTTGGACCCACCATTTTATGCCCTGAAAATGCAACAAAATCCGCACCTAAATCGCGAACATCAATTGATCTATGAGGAACAGATTGTGCAGCGTCTACAATTATATATATGTCAGGATTTATTTCTTTGGCTTTTCGGGCAATTTCTTTAATAGGAAAAATGGTGCCGAGGGTGTTGGAAATGAGGGGGAGGGCGAGGATTTTTGTTTTGGGAGTGAGATCCCGAAACAAGTTCGGGATGACAGAAGAGTCGTTCGGGATGATAGAAGAGTCGCTCAGAATGGCATCGTCGACAGGGAGCGCTTTAAACGTTGCTGCTTTTTTAAAGGCAAGTTGTTGCCATGGAACAAAATTGGAATGATGATCAGCAATCGTTACACAGATTTCATCGCCCGCCTCGATTATCTCCCCAAGAGAGGTTGCTAGGAGATTAATTGAATCCGTTGTCCCAGACGTAAAAATTACTTCTTCTGGTGAAGCGTGAATAAAACCACCAACTTTTTGCCGAGCTATTTCATATTCAGCGGTAGCTTTTTCAGCAATATCGTAAATTCCACGATGAATATTAGAAGAATATTGCGTGTAATACTCATTCAGTTTATCGATGACCAGTTGGGGTTTTAGAGATGTGGCAGCAGAATCTAAATACACTAGATCAGGGTTTTTAGTGAAAATTGGGAAATCTTTTTTTATTTGTTGCGTATTGAACATATCAATTCTCCACACCTAGATCCTTCGCTACGCTCAGGATGACGGACTTTTCTAACCCTACTTCTTCCATTTTATTGAATATATCGCCAATAAATCCTTCTAATAGCATTTTTTGAGCTTCTTTTTCAGTCAAACCGCGGGTTTTTGCAAAATATAATTGCTCTTTATCCAATTGCCCTGTAGTTGAACCATGAGTACACCGAACATCATTTGCTAAAATCTCCAAGTACGGCCTGGAATCAACAAACACCTCTTTCGACATTACTAAGTTCTGATTTTTTTGATATGCATTCGACTTTTGTGCTTTTTTGTCGATTCGAATAAGCCCTTCATAGTGAAATTTAGACTCATCAAAAAAAATTCCTTTAATTAACAAATCCGAAACGCTGTTTCCGATTTTATGATGCTGAATTGTGTTAAGCGTAAAATTATCGTTCTTTTTTCCAATATACATTCCATAAATGTACACTTTTGCTTTTTCAGTTTTTATGGAAATATCAACGGCACCAGAATAATTGTGAATGAAAAAAATTGATTCTCCTGGTTGGGTGACTGAATATTTCCCTTTTTTTCCTTCGGTAATATATGTAAATTTCATACTAGCCCACTGATCCACTCATTTCTAACTGCATCAGCCTATTTAGTTCAATTGAATATTCTAATGGAATTTCGCGAGTTACCGGTTCGATAAATCCATTGACCAAAATTCCTTCTGCATCATTTTTCGTAATTCCCCGGCTGGTTAAATAAAACAATTTTTCTTCACCTAATTTTTCCACCGTTGCTTCATGTTGTACTTGCACATCATTTTCCATAATTCTCATAGTAGGATACGTATCGGAACGGGAATCTTCGTCCATTAAAAGGGCGTCGCAAGAGACATATACCGATGAATTTGTCGCATTGGGCATTATCTGAACCAAGCCTCGATATGAGGTACGCCCGCCATTTTTTGAAATTGATTTTGAAACAATTCGACTTGAAGTATTTGGTGCAAAATGAAACATTTTAGCCCCTGCATCTTGATGCTGTCCTTTCCCTGCATATGCGATGGAGAGAACTTCTCCACGGGCACCTTCGCCTTTTAAATATACCGATGGATATTTCATAGTTACTTTTGAGCCAATGTTACAATCGATCCATTCCATAATTGCATTTTCATCAGCCGACGCTCTCTTAGTAACCAAGTTGTAAACATTGTTGCTCCAATTTTGAACGGTTGTGTAGCGAACTCGCGCATTTTTTTTAACAAAAATTTCAACCACCGCAGAATGCAATGAATCGGTTGTGTAAATAGGAGCAGTACAGCCTTCGATATAATGAACGCTTGATCCTTCGTCCGCAATAATAAGTGTTCGCTCAAACTGACCAAACCGCTCAGCATTAATACGAAAATATGCCTGTAATGGGAGATTTACATGAACTCCTTTTGGAACATATACAAACGATCCTCCCGACCACACAGCGGTATTAAGTGCCGAAAATTTATTATCGCGGGCAGGAATTAATGTGCCAAAATACTCTTTAACGATTTCAGGATATTTGGCAACAGCAGTATCCATGTCGCAGAAAAGTACTCCTTGTTTAGTAAGCTCCTTGTTCACACTCTCATAGACCACTTCCGATTCATATTGAGCAGAAACACCCGACAAAAACTTTTTTTCCGCTTCAGGAACGCCGATGCGATCATACGTGTCCTTAATTTCTGCAGGCAAATCTTCCCAGGAAGTTTTTTGCTTATCGGTAGCTCGAATAAAATAGACAATATCATTAAAATCGATTTTAGAAAGATCGGCACCCCAGGGGGGCATTTTTTTTTCAAGAAAAATTTCGTAGGCTTTTAACCGTTTTTTAGTCATCCATTCCGGCTCGTTTTTTATTTTGGAAATTTGAAAAACAATTTCAGGAGAAATACCTCGTTTTGTCTGGAAAACAGACGTATCGGGCATTGAAAAACCATATTTGTAGTCGAAATCGATATCCTCTTTTTTGTCAGTTTTTTTCATAACGCATCGTAGCCTTTTTTTTCAATCTCTTGAGCAAGTTTTGCAGTTCCTTCTTTTACAATCTGTCCATTTTTAAGAACAATAATTTTATCGGGTTTTAAGTATTTGAGTATTCTATTGTAGTGAGTAATAATAACGAATGTCTTTTGAGGCGTTCGCATGGCTTGAATAAATTTGGCAATTGAACGAAGAGCATCAACATCAACACCGGTATCAATTTCATCAAAAAAAGCCAACTTTGGATCTAACAGAGCCGCTTGTAAAACCTCCATTTTTTTCTTTTCTCCTCCCGAAAAACCATCGTTTAATGATCGAGTAAGAAGGTCTTCAGAAATTCTAAGTTTTTTTGCAAGTTTTTGGACTCCTTGGCGAATTTTAAGCGCATCCATTTTACCCGTTAATGCATAGCGCATAAATTGGTAAATCGTTACCCCAGTGAGCGCCATAGGCGTTTGGAATGACAAGAATATTCCTTTATTAGAGCGCTCATTAGGTTCCATTTCAGTAATATTATCGCCTTCAAAAATAATCTTGGAGGTCTTACTAACCGAATAAATAGGATGTCCCATGACGGTGGAAGCCAGTGTTGATTTCCCCGATCCATTGGGACCCATAATCGCATACACTTTACCCGGTTCAAACGTATAGTTTATGTTTTTAAGTATCTTTTTGGATTCGATTGAAACGGACAGGTTCTTGAGTGTGAGCATAGTATGAGTATTATACCAGGAATGCTTTTTTATTGAGAATTAGCTTTTAGATCTATATAATGAGGATATGGAGCTTCAAGAAACTATTAAGAAAATCTTTGCGCCCGGAAAGGGCATCTTTGCCAATGATGCAAGTGTGGCGACGCTCACCAAGCGGTTTGGGAAGTTTGGAATTGAGGCAAGTGAAGAGAATAGGAATGAATTTAGAAGGGTGTTTTATACAGCTCCGGGGGCTGGTACATATGTTTCAGGGGTTATTTTGAATGAAGAAGGGGTACATTTGGCGCCGCTACTCTCCGCGGCTGGTATTGAAATAGGAGTGAAAGTCGATGAAGGGTTAGCCCCTTTCGGCGATAACGGAGAGTTTACGACAAAAGGACTTGAAAGTTTAGACTCCCGATTAACTAAACATAAGAGTACGGGGACGAGTTTTGTAAAGTGGCGAGCAGCATTTGCAATCTCTGACTCCACTCCATCGGATGCAGCAATTCAAGAAAATATACGCTTATTAGTGGAATACGCGCGAATCTCTCTTGCGCACCAGCTGGTCCCTATCATAGAGCCAGAAGTACTAATGGAGGGAGAGCATTCGATGGATGATTGCGACCGGGCTACAAGGAAAGTACTCACTTCCCTATTTGAAAATTTGGAAGAACAGGGGATTGATGTGGGAAAAATCGTGCTTAAAACGAATATGATTATGCCAGGTTCTGCTCACACTCCCAGCTCTCCGCAGGAGATTGGTATGGCAACAGTGAATTTATTACAAGAAATAGTTCCAAAAAACATCGGAGGTGTGGTATTTTTATCGGGTGGGCAAAGTGGAGAACAGGCAATTGCGAATTTGGGCGCAATACGCGCTTTAGCAAGTCAATTGCAGTTCCCTACTACTTTTTCGTTTGAAAGAGTATTTGAAGAGCCAATGTTGGAAGCATGGGGAAGTGATATGGGGAACGTTGAAGCTGCACAGGCGACATTTTTAGAATTTGCAAAGAAATTATGCTCTCTTTTAGCAAGTCACGAGAACAGAGACGGAGATTCTTCGTTTCACTCAGAATGACATATCTATGATAGATAAATTTAATATTCAGACAATTGAGGAAGTTCCGATTGAGAATAGCCGTGTTTTGGTGCGGGTTGATTATAACGTAAGCATGAATTCTCAGCACAAAATCGCTAATGACATGCGGATAAAGCAAAGTATTCCAACAATAAAAAAGCTTCTGATGCAAAATAATCGAGTAATTTTGATTACACATTTAGGAGATCCAGAAGGTCGCGACGAATCATTCTCACTCACTCCAATTATTGCCGATTTGCGTTCCCATCTCCCCGGCGTAATAATTAACCTATTAGAAGATTTCGACAGTGAAAAAAGCAAAATATTCTTAGAGCAACAAGCACCCGGAGAAATTGTAATGTTTGAAAATTTACGATTTCATAAAGGAGAAAAAAATAATGATTTAGAATTTGCCCAGTCACTTGCACAAACAGCTGATTACTTTGTAAACGATGCTTTTGGAGTAAGCCATCGTGATCATGCATCGGTAGTCTTGCTCCCCACGTTACTCCCCTCATTCGCCGGACTACTAATGGCTCATGAAATAAATACAATTGATCATGTGGTTAATCACCCAAAACCTCCTTTTGTAGCATTAGTGGGTGGAAGTAAAATTTCAACCAAAATAGAATTCCTCCGCTCACTGTTAGACAAAGTTGACACACTCCTTATTGGTGGAGGATTGGCAAATACATTTTTGGCTGCTAGTGAGAACCAGGTAGGATTGAGTTTATATGAACCGGCACCTGACCAGGTTCGCAGTATTCTTGCCTATGCCCTGGAAAAAAACAAAAAAATCATAATTCCCTTAGACGCTATAGTTGTTGATGAAAATGGCGCCGATCGAGTAGTCTCTATTACAGAGGTCGGTGAATATGACGCGATTGTAGACATTGGACCTCAAACGGAAGCGGCTTTTGGCGAATACATTACAGGAGCAAAAACTATTTTATGGAACGGGCCTGTTGGGAAAGTAGAAGATGCTCGGTTTGCCCGCGGAACTGAATATGTATACTATGCGATTGCTCAAAATAAAGATGTTATCTCTTTAGTTGGTGGTGGCGACACCATTGCGGCAATCTCAAAGCTAGAATATGCTGATCGAATTACCCACATCTCTACGGGTGGAGGGGCCATGATGGAATTCATTGAAAAAGGCACATTACCCGGCATAGATGCTTTAGTTAACTCCAAACCTAAGGATTCGGTGTCGGTGTAGGTGTAGTAAGTTCTGGATGTGCACAATCAAGACAATACTTCGAAAATGAATCTTTGATAACTGTTTTTTCTCGCATTTCTCCGGCTGGATCTTGTTCCGTCGTTTCCATATCAGTATCTTTGGAAACTCGTACCTGATCTTTGCCGATGGTATACAGCGGCTTTAGTGATTCGGTACCTTTTATAAAATACTCAAAATACGGCCGACAATCGGGATTTGTAGTATCGGTCGCTTGCACGTGCGTTGAACAAACATTTCTTCCATACACACCTTCAGGTTTTCGAGCAGGTAAACTGGGCTGTTTTGCTAATATTGCTTTCATAATACGATTCCATATTGGAGCGGCTCCAGTTACTCCTGAAGTCAGCCCGGGCGACAGAGGAGTATTGTCGTTATTCCCTACCCACACGGCGACTAAAAAGTTTGGCGTGTAGCCAATGGTCCAGTTATCTCGGATGTCGTTGGTGGTTCCAGTTTTGACTGAAACACTGTGCTTGGGAACTACCAAAAGGCTTGATGATCCAAATGCTTGTGAACGTGCTCCATTGTCGGCAAGTATGTGAGAGATTAAGAATGCAGTCTCTTTACTTATTGCCCTTTGCCCACTTATGGAGAGATAGTCAGGGTATTGTAACGGTTTCGTAACATCAGACACAATATTAGGATCTTCATTTTTATAGATCGTTTTATTATTTTTATCGGTGATTTTGAGAATTGACGTCAATTTCTTAGGGGTTCCTTCGTTGGCAAATGCTGAAAACGCGCTGGCCATTTCAGTCATGCGCACTTCCCCACCACCAAGAGTAAGCGAAAGGCCATAACGGCGTGGATCGGTAAACGTTGAAATGGTAAAAGCAGAAGCTGATGCGATGAAATTTTCGGTGCCATTGACCCCCAGCATTTTAACCGCAGGAATATTGAGTGAATTTCCAAGGGAATTTCGCAGCGTTACAAGTCCATGATATTTTCCGTCATAATTAACCGGACAATAGGGCTTGCCAACGGATGGGAAACAGGTTTTGGAATCTAAAAAGAGGGTTGCGGGACTTACGAGCTTGCGATCAATTCCCACAGCATAATTAAGCGGCTTAATGGATGATCCTGGTTGACGAAGTGCAGTTGTAACATTGTATGTTCCCGACACTGTCGCAAAAAAATCGGTCGAACCAACCATTGCCAAAATCTCTCCGGTAGACGGACGAGTTACTAATGCAGCTCCATTCCCGGCTCGTAAATATTTGATCTTTGCCACTTCTTCGTTAACCGCAGTCTCAGCCGTTTTTTGAACATCTAAATCAAGCGATGTGTATACTTGTAGCCCACCCTCCTCAATGGTCGTTACTCCATACTCTTTATCAAGGATATCTTTTACATAAAACACAAAATGAGGCGCATGAATGGTTTTTTTAGGAGGCAGGATATCGAGATCCTGAGACAAGGCCTTTTGGCGCTCTTGCTGAGTAATATACCCCTGTTCCGCCATGGCCTTTAATACTTCGGTTTGTCGACGCTTTGCAGCATCGGGATTGGTATAAGGAGAATATAAACTTGGTGCCTGGGGAAGGCCAGCCAAAAACGCCGCTTGAGCGATATCAAGTTTTTTTGATGGTTTGCCAAAATATGTGCGCGAAGCTTCTTCGATTCCATAGGAAACTCCCCCATATGGAACCTGGTTTAAATACAATTCAAGAATTTCATCTTTACTCAAAATCTCCTCTGCCCAAACAGCCAAAACAATTTCTCGCGCTTTTCGTTGAATGGTGCGTTCGGGCGTTAGAAGGGCAGATTTAACTAATTGCTGTGTAAGCGTTGATCCTCCCTGTACTCCACGCTTTAGAATTACCGTGTCCTTGAATGCGCGAAACATTCCCCCGATAATCGAAATACCGCCGTGTTTATAAAAATCTTTATCTTCAATCGCAATTGTTGCTTGTTTTACATGGTCGGGCAGATCTTTGATTCGAATGGTGGTTCGATTTTGTTCACGAAAAATCTCGTACAGAAGCCGACCTTTGCGGTCCATAATTTGAGTTGAAACGGGAATAACTTTGTAGTTTTTAAGCCCTTTTGGATTTGGAAGTCCATGAAGAATAAAAATATAAAAAAGGATGCCCGCAATCGCTCCCAAAATTACTCCAATAACAGTAAGTACATATCTTTTTTTCTTGAACTTAGGGTATCGGGTTAAAAAGCGTTTTTTAAGATTTTTGATATTACTCAGCATAGATGCGCATTAAATTTGATCCAATTTTTTTTACTTTGGTTATTGTAATACTACCAATTTCTGATGTATTTTGCACATGCGGACCTCCGCAAAATTCTTTGGAATATGAGTCG